>JBEVGQ010000151.1:0-10302 GCA_040511655.1 Aeromicrobium sp.
GAGCTGGTCACCGACGTTCCGAGCCGCGAGGCGACGACGTACACCGCGAAGGACGCCAACGACGACATCCGCGCGTACCGCGACGAGGTCGTCGGCGCGATCGGGACCAAGAACCTGATCGACGTGCGCAGCCCCGACGAGTTCGCCGGCCGCCTCCTGGCCCCGGCGCACCTCCCGCAGGAGCAGGCGCAGCGCGGCGGCCACATCCCCACCGCCGGCAACGTGCCGTGGAGCAAGGCCGCCAACGACGACGGCACCTTCCGCAGCGATGAGGAGCTCAAGGCTCTGTACTCGGATGTGGGCCTCGACGACGCGAAGGACACCATCGCGTACTGCCGCATCGGTGAGCGCAGCTCGCACACCTGGTTCGTGCTCAAGGAGATCCTCGGCCACGACAACGTCAAGAACTACGACGGATCGTGGAGCGAGTACGGCTCGCTGCGCGGCGTGCCGGTCGCCCTCGGCGACGAGCCGGGTGCTGCCTGATGTGCGGCGCGGTCAAGGGCGGCCCCTCGCTCGAGGGCGTCGACGTCGAGAACCAGGCGGTCATCCAGGGCATCGTGACGCGTGACGGCCAGCCCGTCGGCAACGCGTACGTGCGCCTGCTCGACCGCACGGGCGAGTTCACCGCCGAGGTACCGACCTCGGCCACCGGCCAGTTCCGCTTCTTCGCCGGTCCCGGCGAGTGGACGCTGCGCACCCTGGCGCCCAAGGCGGTGTCGGTCGACAGCACCGTGACGGCCGCCAAGGGCGTCGTGGCCGAGGTCGCGGTCGCCGTCTGACGACTCACCCGCACGACGCGAGAGGCCCCATCGGACACGCTCCGGTGGGGCCCTTCGCGGTTCCCTGACGGAATGCCTGCCGAGCAGCCATCGCCCCCTCGCTCGACCTGTGGAGAATGGCAGCAGGCGGTCCGGACGTGAGATACGATGAGCCAGCCGGCGCGCAGTGTCGCCGGGTCCAGCAACGAGGCACGTGGCGCGGGGGCGCAGACGGACGCTCTCGTTCGAGAGTTCCTAGGGGAGCGCACATGAGCAAGATCCGACTGACCGCAATCGCACTGATGGTGGGTCTGTTCCTGACCGTCACGTCCGGCGCGGCCCTCGCCGACTCCAAGTACCCCGTTGCGACACCGGCCCCTTCCGCGGTGGCGCCCGATTCGGCGGAGCAGCCCAAGGCCGTGAGCCCGGCCAAGGAGGCCTCCGACGACAACGGCATCCTGCCGAACACCGGTGGTCCGGCATTCGTCATCCTCGTTGCCGGTATCGCGTTCGTCGTGGTCGGCGCCGCTGTCGTCGTCGCTTCGCGCCGACGCGCAGCACACTAAGCACCCGCATCAGCAGAAACCGGGCCCGTGCGTGACGTGGTGAGTCGCGCGCGGGTCCGGTTGTTGCGTCGTCCCGGCCGCACCGTCGCTGTGGTGCTGGCGTTGGCCGTGGCAACGGCGGCCGTGGTGTTCGCGCTTCAGGCGTATCGGGCGTCGACCTCGCTCGAACGTGCCGCTTCGCAGGCTGAGCAGCTGCAGACGCAGGTCGTCGCCGGCGACATCAGTGCCGCGCGGGCCACCTTGAGCGACCTTCGCCGCTCGACTGCCCGCGCTCGCAACGAGACCGACGGGCCCCTGTGGGCCGTTGGCGCGAAGGTGCCGTGGCTCGGCCGCAACGTGAGCGCCGTCCGGACGGTCGCCGCCACGTTGGACGATGTCACGACCCAGGCGCTGCCACCGATCGTCAACGTGTCGGACCAGCTGAACGCCAGCGCCTTCAGCCCGCAGGGCGGAAAGATCGACCTGGCCACGATTCAGCAGATCGGGCCGGCGGTCGGGGCGGCTGACCGGTCCCTGACGGCTGCGCGTTCGAGGCTGAGCGCCATCGACCCGAGCGAGCTCGTGGGGCGCCTCCGCACACCCGTCGAGAGGTTGCGCGAGAAGGTCAAGACTGCGCAGACGTCGGCCGCGTCGGCCCACGTCGCGGCTCAGCTGATGCCCCAGATGCTGGGGGCGGGCGGTGAGCGACGCTATCTGCTCTTGATCCAGAACAATGCCGAGATCCGCGCGACAGGCGGTATCGCGGGGGCGTTCGCCGTGATCAGAGCCAACCGCGGCCGTGTCGCCGTGGAGCGCACGGGGTCGATCCGCGATCTGCCGCCGTTCGCCGCGCCGGTCCTGCCGATGACGGGCGACGAGAAGACGGTCTTCCTCGACCAGCTGGTCCGTGACCTCCGTGACGTCAACGTCACCCCCGACTTCCCGCGGTCGGCCCAGATCGCCCGTGCGATGGCCGAGAAGCAGCTCGCGATCGGCGTCGATGGCGTGATGTCCATCGATCCGGTCGCCCTGTCGCACGTGCTGGCGGGTACCGGCGCCGTGAAGGTGGGCGACGGGCTCACGATCGACAGCACGAATGCCGTCGAGGTGTTGCTCAACAGCGTGTACCGCAAGTACCCCGACGGAGAGCAGCAGGACGCGGTGTTCGCCGCGTCGGCTCGCAAGATCTTCGAGACCGTGACGTCCGGTTCGGCCGATCCGCGCAAGGTGATCGAGGGTCTGTCCCGATCCGTGTCGGAGA
Source organism: Aeromicrobium sp. (assembly GCA_040511655.1). GTDB lineage: Bacteria > Actinomycetota > Actinomycetes > Propionibacteriales > Nocardioidaceae > Aeromicrobium. The sequence goes on from JBEVGQ010000151.1 coordinate 2,568, forward strand.
AGCGACTCATGCTGTGGTCCAAGCGATCGGACGAGCAGCAGAAGATTGCTGCCACCGGCATCGCCGGGGCGTTCGCCCGCGACGACGGCGCGAGCCCGCACGTGGGCGTCTACCTCGGCGACGCCGCTGGCAGCAAGATGCAGTACTACCTCGACTACAGCACGGTCATGACCGCGACGCGGTGTCTTGAGGGTGGCCGTCAGGAGATCACCACCACGACGGAGCTGACGTCCGACGCGCCGGAGGGTCTGCCCGAGTACATCACCGGCAACGGGAAGCTGGCCCCGAAGGGGGACATGCGCATGTTCGCTTGGCTGTACGCCCCCCACGGCGGGCGATTCACGAGCATCAAGCTGGACGGGACCCCGCAGATCATCACGACCGCGCGCCTCCACGGACGACCCGAGACCACCGTCGAAGTGCGTCTGGCACGAGGACAGACCCGGACCCTCTCGACCACCGTGATCTCGGGCCCGGATCAGGAGGCCGACGGCATCTTCTCCACGACGCCCGGCATCCGGACGTCCGGTGGCGACGTGACGGTGCCGTCCGCCTGTCGCTGACCGCCGGCCGGCAGCGTCACATCTCCAGCAACAGCGTCGTCGGGCCGTCGTTGGTCAGGCTGACGGCCATGTCGGCGCCGAAGACGCCCTGCTCGACCGCCACGCCGAGCGTTCGCAGGTGCGAGCAGAACGCCTCGTAGAGGGGCTCCGCGACCGGGCCGGGCGCCGCAGCCGTCCAGGTGGGCCGACGACCCTTGCGCGCGTCGCCGTAGAGGGTGAACTGGCTGACCACGAGCACCTCGGCGCCGGTGTCGGCCACCGAGGTCTCGTCGCGCAGGATGCGCAGGCCGTGGATCTTGGCGGCCAGGCGCTCGGCCGTCCCGGGCGTGTCGTCGTGCGTGACGCCCAACAGGACCAGCAGGCCGACGCCGATCTCGCCGACGGTCCGGTCGTCGACCACGACGCGCGCCTCCGTCACCCGCTGCACGACTGCTCTCATGACTCGAGGCTAGTGGTGACCGGTAGAATCGAGATCATGCCGTTCGAGATCCCGTCCGACCTCCACCCCGACCTGATGCCGGTCGTGTGGCTGCTCGGCACCTGGCACGGCAACGGGCAGGGCGACTACCCGACGATCGACCCCTTCTCGTACGAGCAGGACGTCGTCTTCGCCCACGACACCAGGCCGTTCCTGCACTACTTCAGCCGCACCTGGATCACCGACGAGGCCGGCGAGCGCGTGCGCCCCGGTGCCCTCGAGACCGGCTTCCTGCGGCCGGCGGGCGACAAGCAGCTCGAGCTCGTCCTCGCCCACCCCACCGGCTACGCCGAGGTCTGGTACGGCGAGGTCGACGGCCCGCGCATCACGCTGGCGACCGATCTCGTCGCGCGCACGTCGTCGGCCAAGGAGTACACCGCGGGCCAGCGCATGTACGGCCTGGTCGAGGGCGACCTGATGTACGCCCACGACATGGCCGCCGAGGGCCAGGAGATGCAGTCGCACCTGTGGGGACGGCTCAAGCGTGTCTGAGACCCGCCGCCCCAGCCCGCTGCTGGGCCTCAAAGGTGCAGTCGCCGGCGACAGCCCTGACAGCGACGTGGCGGCCCACTACGGATCCATCTCGGCCGAGCAGCGCCGGCTCGTCGAAGGTTCGACGTTCGTCGACCTGTCGCACCGCGACGTCGTGACGATCAGCGGCCCCGACCGGCTCACGTGGTTGCACTCGCTGACGACGCAGTTCCTCGAGGGGCTGGCCCCGGGCGTCCCCACCGAGGTGCTGCTGCTGTCGCCGCAGGGACGCATCGAGCACGGATTCAGCGGCGTCGACGACGGCGAGACGTTCTGGGCGCACACCGAGCAGGGTGCGGGCGCCGCGCTCGTGGCATTCCTCGAGCGCATGAAGTTCTTCATGCAGGTCACCGTGGCCGACGTGACCGACGAGTTCGCCGTCATCGGCCTCCCGGGCCTGGCGAACGACATCCGTCCGCGGGCGACCCTGCTCGAGCTGCCGGCCGAGCTGGGTGACCCCGTGGGCCTGTGGGCCTGGGAGGCGCTGCGCATCGAGGCCGGACGGGTGCGGGTCGGCGTCGACACCGACGACCGCACGATCCCCAACGAGGCCGGACTGCTGGGCCTCGCGGTGCACCTCGACAAGGGCTGCTACCGCGGCCAGGAGACGGTCGCCCGCGTGCACACCCTCGGTCGTCCGCCCCGCCGCCTGGTCATGCTGCACCTCGACGGCTCGGTCGACCACCTGCCGCCGCACGGTGCCGAGGTCGTGCTCGACGGCAAGCAGATCGGCTTCGTCGGCTCGGCGGCCCGCCACCACGAGCTCGGTCCGATCGCGCTGGCGATGGTCAAGCGCAACGTCCCGGTCGACGCCACGGTGCTGGCCGACGGGGTCGCCGCGACCCAGGAGGTCGTCGTCGACCCCGAGGCGGGCCTGCACGTCCGTCCTGTGCTGTCGTGACGATCGGTCGACGCTTCGCGGTGCTCGCGGTCTGCACCGCCAACATCTGCCGCTCGCCGGTCATGGAGGTCCTCCTGCGCACGCGGCTCGACCCCCAGCGCTTCGAGGTCGCGAGCGCCGGCGTGCGCGGCTGGGACCGCCAGCCCATGGACCCGATGGCGGCCGACGAGCTGCGCAGGCTCGGGCACACGTCGGCCACGTTCCGCTCGCGGCCGATCGACTCGTCCGTCGTGGAGTCGGCCGACCTGATCCTCACCGCCACCCGCGAGCACCGGTCGGAGGTGCTGGTGACCGATCCGAAGGCGCTGCGGCGCACCTTCACGTTGCTGGAGTTCGCGGCGTTGTCGGAACTCGTCGATGCGGGCGGTCCCGAGGTGCATCGGGCCACCGCGGAGCAGATCGACGCGGGGGTCGCGACGGTCGCGCTGCGCCTGAACGCGCTGGCACCGACGCCGTAGACCACGCCGCCAGGCTCCAACGGTGGCGGTGAGTCGCGAAGCACGCGGCACGAGTTTCTCCGATCGTGGTCCGGACCGATACCGTTGTCCCTGCGCGTGTACTGCCTGTCGACTGTGAGGTTGCACCGGTCCCGGCCGATCCGGTCCGCGTCATCCCCATAGGAGCACCCATGACCACTGAAGCCACGTCGTCCGAGACGCAGCCCGACTCGACCCCCACCTTCGCCGACCTCGGCCTGATCGACGTCCTCGTCGACCGCCTCTCGTCGCTCGGCTACGAGACCCCGACGCCCATCCAGGCGCGAGCCATCCCGACCTTGCTCGAGGGCAAGGACGTCGTCGGGCTCGCCCAGACCGGCACCGGCAAGACTGCGGCCTTCGCACTGCCGATCCTGCAGAAGATCGACCCGAAGAACAGCAAGACCCAGGCGATCGTGCTGGCGCCCACGCGCGAGCTCGCGCTGCAGGTCTGCGAGGCCATCACGGCCTACGCCACCGGCATCCCCGGCATCCGCGTGCTGCCCGTCTACGGCGGCCAGGGCTACGGTTTCCAGCTGCAGGGTCTGCAGCGCGGCGCGCACATCGTCGTCGGCACGCCCGGACGCGTCATCGACCACCTCGAGCGGGGCAGCCTCGACCTCACGGCGCTGGAGTTCCTCGTGCTCGACGAGGCCGACGAGATGCTCAACATGGGCTTCGCCGAGGACGTCGAGCGCATCTTGGCCGACACCCCCGAGTACAAGCAGGTCGCGCTGTTCTCGGCCACGATGCCCAAGATGATCCGCGGGCTCGCCAAGAAGTACCTGCACGACCCCGTCGACATCGCCACGCCGAAGGCCACGACGTCCACCGCGACCGTCCGTCAGCGCTGGATCCAGGTGTCGCACCACCACAAGCTCGACGCCCTCACGCGCCTGCTCGAGGTCGAGGCCGGCGACGGCATGATCGTGTTCGTCCGTACCAAGTCGGCCACCGAGGAGCTCGCCGAGAAGCTGCGCGGACGTGGCTACGCCGCCGCCGCTCTCAACGGCGACCTCGTGCAGGCCCAGCGCGAGCGCACCGTGGCCCAGCTCAAGAGCGGTCAGATCGATCTCATCATCGCCACCGACGTCGCCGCCCGCGGCCTCGACGTCGAGCGCATCACGCACGTCGTCAACTACGACATCCCGCACGACACCGAGGCCTACGTGCACCGCATCGGCCGCACGGGCCGCGCGGGCCGCACGGGCGAGGCGATCCTGTTCGTCACCCCGCGCGAGCGTCGCATGCTGTCGGCCATCGAGAAGGTCTCCGGACGCCCCGTCGAGGAGATGTCGGTGCCGTCGGCCGAAGAGGTCAACGAGCGGCGCGCCGGCCGGTTCGCGCAGGCGATCACGTCGAGCATGGGCTCGCCGACGTTCCACGCCTTCCGGTCGCTGGTCGAGGAGTACGCCAGCGAGAACGACGTCTCCATGACCGACGTCGCCGCGGCGCTGGCCGTCATGAGCCAGACCGACAAGGAGTTCTTCCTGCGCCCCGATCCGCCCAAGGCGCCGGCGCGTGAGCGTCCTGCCCGCGCCGAGGGCCCCGACGGGCGCAAGCCCGCGGGCTTCGGACGCAGCGACCGCCTGCCCGCCGAGGGTGCTGCGGTCTACCGCGTCGCCGTGGGCAAGCGGCACAAGGTCGGCCCCTCGGCGATCGTCGGTGCGCTCGCCAACGAGGGCAGCCTCAAGCGCTCCGACTTCGGCAAGATCACGATCGGACAGGACCACACCCTGGTCGAGCTGCCGGCCGATCTGCCCGACGCCGTGTTCGAGGCGCTGGCCAACACCCGCATCTCGGGCAAGCTCATCGACCTCCAGCGCGACTCGGGGCCGCCGATCCGTCGTACCCGCGAGGACCGCAAGCCCTACAAGAAGAGTCACGAGAACCGCCCCTTCCCGTCGAAGTCGTCGGGTCCGTCGAAGTCGTCGAGCAAGGGCGCGTCCGACCGGCCCGAGCGCAAGCCCCGTCACAAGTAGCCCCTCAGGTGGGCCCGTTCCTAGACTCGTGCCGTCCACGACGTCCAATCAGAGGTGAATGATGTTCCGGCTCGACAACGCGTCCCGGGCCTACGACTGGGGCTCGGCGTCCGACATCCCGCGGTTCCTGGGGCAAGCGCCTGACGGCGGCCGGCTGGCCGAGCTGTGGATGGGAACGCATCCGCTGGGCCAGTCGATGGTCGTGGTCGGCGATGAACAGCCCGCCAGGCTGTCGGACGTCGCAGGCGACCTACCGTTCATGCTCAAGATCCTCGCGGCCGACCGTCCGCTGTCGCTGCAGGTTCACCCCAACCTCGCCATGGCACGGGCCGGCTTCGCCGCCGAGGAGGCGGCAGGAGTGCCGCTCGACGCACCTGAGCGCACCTACAAGGACCCGTCGCACAAGCCCGAGATGGCGTACGCGCTGACGACCTTCGACACGTTGGTGGGCTTTCGGCCGACTGCCGAGATCCTGCGCGTGCTCCACGGCATCGACACCTCGCTGGCCCGCACCCTGGCCGCCGAGCTGCACCGTGCCCCCGGGTTCCGCGGCATCGTCAGCCTCGTCGAGCGACTGCTGACCGACGGGGTCGAGGACGGCGAGATCGCGGCCGTCGTCGAGGCGTGCCGAGAGCTGGTCGAGGCCAGTGTCGACGTCAAGCGGGCCTATGCCACCGCGGTCGAGATCGCTGAGTTCTACCCCGACGACATCGGAGTCATCATCTCGTTGACGCTCAATCGCCTGACCCTGCAGCCCGGCGAGGCCGCGTTCCTGGGCGCGGGCATCATCCACGCGCACCTCAAGGGCATGTGCCTCGAGATCATGGCGGCGTCCGACAACGTCCTGCGCGCCGGCCTGACGTCCAAGCCGCTGGACCCCCAAGGGCTGGTGCAGTGCCTCGAGGAAGGGATGTCGCGGCTGGCCCGCGTCACCCCTGAGCCGTTCGGTCTGTCCACCGACGTGTTCCACGCGGACGTCGACGAGTTCATCCTGGCGGTCAGCCAGTGCTCGAGGGCCGAGCCCCAAGGGACGCTGCTTCCGCCCTCGGCGCACCGCATCGTGCTGTGCACCGGCGGCGAGGTCGAGCTCGTCAGCTCGACAGGCCAGCGCATCACGCTGGGTCGCGGTGACTCGGTGTACGCCGGTCCCGACGACGGCGACCTGCGGGTGCTGGGCACGGGCGAGGTCGCCCAGGCCTACACGCCAGATGCCGGCCAGCGGGTCGGTCATCTGGTCGACCTCGTGACGCCGTTCACGCAGCGCTAGGTCCGCCGGCGCGCCAGCTCAGAGCAGATCGTCGCGGCCGCGACGCTGGAGCTCTGCGACGACGTCCTTGACCTGCTGAGCGCTGCCGCGGTCGACGACCAGGACGGCGTCGTGGGTGCGGACGACGACGACGTCGTCGAGCCCGACCACGGCGATCACGGTGCCGTCCTCGGACAGGGCCAGTCCGCTGCCGTCGACCCAGATGGTCTCGGGTGACGACGTGGCGCCGATGTCGCGCAGCGCGGCGAAGTCGCCCACGTCGTCCCACGTGAACTCGCCCGGGACGACCGCCATGCCACCCTCGAGCGCGACGGGCTCCGCGACGGCGTGGTCGATCGCGATCTTGGTGAGGCTCGGCCAGGTGGCCTCCAGCACCGACTGACGGTCGGGAGAGGGCCAGGCGGCGGCGATCGTCGAGAGCCCCGCGTGCAGGCCCGGCTGCAGTCGGCGCAGATGGCCCAGCAGGACGTCGGTGCGGGTCACGAACATGCCGGCGTTCCAGCTGTGGGCGCCGCCGGAGACGTACCGGGCGGCGGTCGCGGCATCGGGCTTCTCGACGAACGACCGGACGGCGCGAGCCGATGCTGCCCTCTCCAGGTCGAGCCGGTCGCCCGACTCGATGTAGCCGAACCCGGTCGAGGGGCCCGTGGGGGTGATGCCGATCGTCGTCACGAGGCCGCTGCGGGCTGCGGCGACGGCCTGGCCGATCGCCTCGGCGAATGACACCTGGTCGTCGATGACGTGGTCGGCGGCGAACGAGCCGATGATCGCACCGGGGCTGACGGCGTCGATGACGGCGGCTGCCAGGCCGATCGCGGGCATCGAGTCGCGGGCCGAGGGCTCGATGAAGATGCTGGTCAGGTCGGGCAGCTGCTCGCGGATCGCCTCGACGTGGCGGGGCCCCGTCACGACGTGGATGCGCTCGGCCGGGATCAGGTCGTTGAGCCTGTCCCAGGTCTGCTGGATCAGGGAGCGTCCCGAGCCGTCGAGGTCGAGCAGGAACTTGGGCCGGGCAGCCCGCGACAGGGGCCAGAGCCGGGTGCCGGATCCGCCGGCCGGGATGACGGCGTGGAACGACTCGAGGTGATCTGCCATCCGCTCAGCCTAGTGGCGCGTCGCCCGCTCCGAGGGGTGTGGTGGGAGTGGCCGGCCCGATCGACCTCCTCGGAGCGTCGAGCGCCACGACAGCGCTGACGGCGTTGTGATCTGAGACGACCGGCTTGGTGTAGACCGAGCCGGTCATGCGCACCAGCTGCTTCCAGGAGTCGACCTCGAACTCGGGCGTCACCCAGATGTGGTCGATGTGCGCACCGGAGGCCGGGACCGCGGTGCTGAAGGTGTGGCCCGTGTTCATTCGCGTGTTCTCGAGGTTGTCGGTGAGCAGCTCGGTGTCGCCGAGCCCCTCGGCGCGCATCTTCTCGCCCGGGGCGTCCTGGTCGCGGTGCGTACCGGAGTTGAAGTCGCCGGCGTAGACCATGGGCTTGTCGCTGACGTTGATGCCTCGCATCGTGGCCAGCATCCGGTCGGTCTCGCGAGC
>JBEVGQ010000152.1:0-2719 GCA_040511655.1 Aeromicrobium sp.
GAGGGCCACCGCGCCGACCACACCGACGAGCACCGCCTCCGACGTGATCGCGAAGAAGAGGTCTGTCATGTCACACCCCACCCCCTCACCGGCGGTTCCTGGTCGCATCGCGGCGACCATCCCGGTCACCGACGTCGAGCGCTCGCTCGAGTTCTACCGGAGGTTCCTCGGCCTCGAGGCCACGTTCGTCAACGGTCAGCCCGTGGGTTTCGCCATCGTGCGCAACGGGCCCGCCGAGCTGCACCTCACCCTGGTCAAGCAGCACCGGCCGGCTGCCCACAACGTCGCCCACGTGCTGGTGGACGATGCGGCCGGCCTCTACGAGGCGATGGACGCGGCAGGCGTCCGGATCGTCAAGGGGCTGCGCGACGCCGACTACGGCCTGCGCGGGTTCGTGTTCTGCGACCCGGACGGGAACCGGATCGACGTGGGGCAGGCCCTTTCGACAAGCTCGCGGGGCGAGGTCAGCTAGCTGAACTGCTCGCGCAGGCTCCGTTTCAGCAGCTTGCCGCTCGCGTTCAGCGGGAGCGCGTCGACGAAGGCGACCGCGGTCGGGCACTTGTAGTGCGCGAGGCGCTCGCGGGCCCACGCGATGAGCTCGGCCTCGGTCACCTCGGCGCCGGGCGCCTTCACCACCACGGCCAAGGGAGACTCGCCCCAGCGCTCGGACGGGACGCCGACGACGGCGACCTGGGCGACGGCGGGATGCTCGGTCAGCAGGCTCTCGACCTCGGCGGGGAAGATGTTCTCGCCGCCGGAGACGATCATGTCCTTGATGCGGTCGTGCAGGTAGAGGTAGCCGTCGGCGTCGATCGAGCCGCCGTCGCCCGAGCGCAGCCAACCGTCCGGGGTGATGGCCGCCGCGGTCGCCTCGTCGTTGCGCCAGTAGCGCTTCATGACGTGGGCGCCGCCGATCCACACCTCGCCGCGCTCGCCGACCGCCTTGTCCTCGAGCGTCACCGGGTCGACGATGCGGATCGGGATGTTCGGCATCGGACGTCCGACCGAGCGCAGCCGCTGTGCTGTCTCAGGCGTCGGGCGGTGGTCGTCCGGCGACAGCATCGTCACGCCGCCGGTCGACTCGGTCAGCCCGTAGCTCTGCAAGAACTTGCAGCCCAGCAGGGCGGTCGCCTCGCGCAGCACGGGCTCGGGCATGGGCGACGAGCCATAGACCATGTACGTCAGCGCCGACCAGTCCGCAGTCTGGGCTTCGGGGATCGCGATCAGGAACTGGATGACGGTCGGCACCGCGACGGCGTGCGTGACCTTCTCCTCCTGCAGTATCTGGCACAGGTCGGCCGGTGACGTCGGGTTGCGCAGCAGCAGCGCGCTGCCGTTGACGTTGCTGACCAGCGCCAGGCCCAGGCCCGAGACGTGGAAGAACGGCACCGGCGCCAACGCGATCGACGTGGTGTCGAGCTCGAGCACGTAGTGCATCGCCGCGATGGCCTGGCCCAGGTTGGGTCCGGTCAGCTCGATGCCCTTGGGCCGTCCGGTCGTGCCGGACGTGTAGAACATCAGCGCCGTCTCGTCGGGCCCGCGCGAGTAGCCGGGGTCGTCGTCCGAGACGCCGTCGAGCCAAGCGTCGTAGGCGATGCTGTGCGGGCCGGCCTCGACCGTCACGACGGTGCGGACGCTCGGCACCGCGGCCGCGGCCTCGGCGAGCCGCTCCTCCCCGCGTCCGAGCACCACGACGGCCGGCTCGCCGTTGCCGAGGATGTACTCGATCTCGGGCACCGCCAGGCGGAAGTTGAGCGCCGTCGGCACGGCACCCATCGTGGACGCGCCGTAGAGGACGGCGAGGAACGACGGCGCGTTCTCGCCGATGTACGCCACCCGGTCGCCCGCGCCGACGCCGTCGCGCAGCAGCGCCTGGCCGACGCGGCTGGCGTGCCGGTCGAGCTCGGCGAACGACGTCGACCCGGACGGCTGGATGATCGCCGGCAGGTCGGGAGTCGCGGCAGCGCGACGGCGGAGGATGTCCTCGAGTCGCTCGACCCGCGAGCCGTCTGCGTGCAGCGCGTAGTGGGGGTCGACGTACTCCGGCGGGACGGGGACCGTGATCATCGTGCCTCCATCTGGAACGGGGCGAAGACCGGCGGTTCGAAGATGCCGGGCGGCGCCTCGGCCACCGGTCGGATGGCGCGCAGCGCGGGCCCCGCGGTGACGTACTGGCCAGCGGTGGTGCGGCTGCCGGGCTCGTCGGGCTCGACCAGGTTGAGCGTCACGACCATCTCGGGCTTGCCGTAGAAGTGGATCGTCCACTCGTCGCGGCCGGCGTACTCGGGCAGGTCGGGCTCCATCGTCCAGATGATCGCGAGCGTCAGGAACGGCTTGCCGCCGACCATCGCGTGCCAGCGCCACTCGGTGCTGCCGACCGTCCCGGCCGGGATGTGGCCCGCGGCGACCTCGAGGTCGCGGCTCGCGGGGACGACGCGGTGGTCGGGCTTGATCTCGTCGTACGTGACGCCCATGCGCTCGCACATGAAGGCGATCGTCTCGAGGTAGAGCGATGCGTACAGCGTCGGCAGGGGACCGGAGCCGTCGAGCTCGGCCGGGTCGGAGCCCATGCCCATGACCGTGAAGGCGAAGTCGGGGTCGGGCATCTTGCGGGCGTCGAGCACCTCGTCGATCGTGATGGCGTCGAGCTGCATGGAGGCGCCCGTCAGACCCAGTGCCAGGCGCTCGCCGATGATGCCGGGGCTGACACCGATGCCGA
>JBEVGQ010000153.1:0-4598 GCA_040511655.1 Aeromicrobium sp.
CTCCAGAAGTCGGGGTACTCGACGCCGCGCTGCTCGAAGACGGTCTCGCCGGTCTTCCAGTTGGTCTGGACGACGTCGCGACGCTCCCAGGTGACGGCGTCGTAGGGGTGGACGCCCTCGGTCGTGTAGACACGCTCGATCTTGAGGCCGGCTCCGGCCTTGGCCTTGGCGCCCGACTTGCGTGGGGATCCGGTGGATCCGCTGACCGTCTCTGTCATCCTGCTGCTCCTGTGTGGTTGCCGTGCATACGTGAGTGAAGTTCGTGCTGGTGGTGCGGGTGCTGGTGGTGCGGGAAGTTCTGGTGCCGGGCCGGAGCCCGTCAGCCGCCCTGCTTCGGGCTGGTGTTGCGCGCTTCTTCGGCGAGCTCGCCGTCGGCGGCCGCGACCATGAGGGTCGCGATCTCGGCGGCGAAGTCGTCGGCGCACTCGAACGACTTGTAGACGCTCGCGAACCGCAGGTAGGCGACCTCGTCGAGCGCCTTGAGCGGCTCGAGGATGGCCATGCCCACCTCGTGCGCAGGGATCTCGGCGGCGCCGCGGTCACGCAGCGCATCCTCGACCTGCTGGCCCAGACGTGCCAGATCGTCGGCCGAGACCGGACGACCCTTGCACGCCTTGGCGACGCCGGCGATGGCCTTGTCGCGGATGAACGGCTCGGTGGCACCGGACCGCTTGGCGATCATCAACTGCATCTGCTCGATCGTCGTGAAGCGCTTCTCGCACTGTGCGCACACCCGGCGACGCCGGATGGCGCCACCCTCGTCGGCCACGCGGCTGTCGAGCACCTTGGTGTCGGTGTTCTTGCAGAACGGGCAGTGCATGGAGGTGCTCCTCTCGGTGGCTGTAGGAGCCGGCCGGACGGCCGGTTGGGATGAAGCTGTGGACCAAACTGTGGACCGGGCTGTGCACTCGGGCTGAAATCTGTGTACCGACCGAGACATCCTGTGGACCCACATGTGGAGAACTACATCCGTGTAAGTACTAGATGTAGTGGTAACCATACGCGTCGAGCAGAGTGCATGCAACGACCTTCGCAAAGAGCTCTGACATTTCTGGGGTATGGCCCGGAGTCGCAGAGAAAGCGCAGGTCAGGGGTAGTGCGAGTCACACCAGCCACACGCGACACCGCGCGTCGGGGGGCCGTTCGACAGCCGCCGGTCACGTGTCGGACCTATCGTGTGGTGATGCACCGCTCGATGCTTCGCCCGCTGATCGTCCTGGTCGTCGCCATGACGCTGGCTCTGACCGGATCGCCCGCCTCGGCCACCACGAAGAGCTTCACCGACCCGACCGGCGACACCGACCACGCCGGGCTGTTCGACATCGGCAAGGTCACGGTCGTCAACACCCCGAAGTACGTCAGCGTCACCTTCCACTTCCCGCGCAACAACTACTTCCCCGGCCCCGAGGGCCGCTTCGAGGTGCTGCTCGACACCGACTCCAAGCGACGCGGGGCCGAGCTGTCGTGGTCTGCTCCGCTGTTCAGCGAGTTCTCCCTCGTGCCGGTCAAGAAGGGCAAGCGCCTGCGCAGCAAGGAGTGGCTCACGGGCGCTCCCGAACCCAGCAGGTGCGGCCGGACCGTCAGGATCGACTGGAACCCGCCCAAGGGGTACGGACGCCTCAAGATCCTCAAGCAGGCCGGCTGCCTCGGCAAGCCGTCGAAGATCCGGGTCAACGTCAAGACCGTCGTCACCGGCGAGCACACGAAGAGCGACGGGATGCGTCGGTACAAGCAGCCCGAGACCGACTACTTCCCGAAGCGCGAGACCTTCTCCCCGTGGGTGCGTGCCTGAGCATGACCGAGCACCCCGACCACCCCGCGCGATGGAGCCAGGCCACCGTCTACCCCGACATGTGGGCCGACCCAGACGTCGACCCCCGTTACAGCGACGGGCCCAGCCCCGAGGGCGAGATCCCGACGTACGACGACTACCTCGCCGACTACCGCACGACGCTGCTGATGAAGTGCGACGGCCTGGACGCCGACCAGCTGGCCCGCCGCTCGGTGCCGCCCTCGACGATGTCGCTGCTGGGCCTGCTGCGCCACCTGGCGGAGGTCGAGCGAGACTGGCGCACCTGGATCGACGGCGTGCCGCTCGCCAAGCTGTACGGCCGGCGCGACGCCGACTTCGACGACGTCGTGGCCGATCAGGCCCAGGTGGACGAGGCGCTCGCCGACCTGGCACGCGAGCAGTCGCTGACCGACGCAGCCCTCCTCGAGCACCCCGACCCGGCCGAACGACTGGTCAAGGACGACATCTCCGTCCGCGAGCTCATGGTGCACCGCATCGAGGAGTACGCCCGCCACTGCGGCCACGCCGACCTGCTGCGCGAATGCGTCGACGGACGCGTCGGGCAGTAGTCCCATGCGTCCCCGTACGCGCCTCAAAACCGGCACGGAAAAGGTTGGCGCGGACGTGTCAGAACTCACCCATGGGGGTACGCCGCCGCCCTACGATGAACCTGCAGGCACAGCGGACGACAGACCGGAGAGCGCTTCCATGCATGCTCCTCATCTGGCGACCACCGCCACAGTCAACCGCAACGGCACCGTGTCCAGAGCTGACGCGGGGCTGGTCGTGCTGCTGGGTGTGACTCCCGGCGACGTCATCGGGCACCAGCTCGAGTCGTTCGGCACGACTCTTGCCGACGTCACCAACATCCGCGAGTGCCTGCGCACGGCCGCCGAAGGCCACACCGGTCAGGCCCAGGTGTCGTTCCGCTCGGCCGACGACGAGCTGTACGTCCAGCTGGTCGCCACGGCGGCCGGTGACGAGATCGTCGTGGCCGTCATCGACGAGACCTCCCGGGTGCAGGAGGAGCGCGACCTGGCCGCGTCCCAGCGCCGATGGCAGTCGCTGGCGCGCAACGCCGCCGACATCGTCTTCACGGTCCAGAACGACGGCACCCTCACCTCGGTGACGTCCGCACTCCCCCGCCGGCTCGGCTGGGACGTCGAGGACGTCGTGGGCATCTACGGGCTGCGGTTCGTCCACCCAGACGACCGGCCGGCCGCGGGTGCCGCGTGGGTCGCGGTGTCCGAAGGGCGGAGCCAGCAGGAGACGCTCGAGGTGCGGCTCGTCCAGGCCGACCGCTCGGTCACGTGGAGCCGCGTCGTCATCACCGACCTGCGCGGCGACCCCGACGTACGCGCCGTCGTCGGCAACACGACCGACATCACGGAGCAGAAGCTCGCCCAGATGCGCCAACACCAGGAGCAGGCACGCTTCCGAGCCCGCTTCGAGCAGTCGCTGCTGCCCCAGACGATGCACGCCGTCGATGAGACCTTCGTGGCGGTCAACGATGTCTTCTGCGCCCTGGTCGGCCGCACCCGCGACGAGCTCATCGGACGGCCGATGAGCTGGATCATGCACGAGGACGACGTGCCGCCGGCGCTCAGCTCCGTCGAGCGGGCCGAGCTCGAGGGCATCGAGACGATGCAGGCCGACCGGGTGCTGCGCGGCGCCGACGGGCAGCCCATCGCGATCCGCGCCGACATCACCGTGCTTCGGGACGACGACGGTCATCCCAGCGGATGTGCCGCGGTGCTGCACGACCTGCGGCCTCTGCAGGACAGCGAGCGAGCGCGTCAGCAGCTGCAGCAGTTCTTCGACGTGGTGGCAGAGCGATCACGCGACTTCGTGCTGCTGCACGACGCCGACGGACGGACGACCTACGCCTCTCCCCCAGGTCAGCAGATGTTCGGCGAGGTCTACGACCGGCCGGTGACCGAGCAGATGAGGGCCATCCACCCCGACGACCTGCCCGCTGCGCAGACCGCCTGGGCACACGTCCAGGAGCACAACGAGTCGCACACGTGGCGCTACCGGGTGGGGGACGCCAAAGGTTCCTGGATGTGGATCGAGCAGACGTCCACCAACCTGCTCGACACCGGCATCGGCGGCATCCTGTCCACGATCCGCGACGTCGACGCAGAGGTCGAGACCCAGCGAGCGCTGAGCCGGTCGGAGGCGCGCTACCGGGCCATGGCCGAGACCGCCGAGGAGGGCATCCTCGTCACCTCCACCGACGGCCGGGTGACCTACGCCAACCTGCGGGCCAGCGACATGCTGGGGCTGTCCCTCGACGTCATGATCGGTACCGAGGTCTGGAGCAAGCTGACCGGCGAAGGTCGCTCGTTCGTCACCGAGCGGGTAGCGAGTCGGCACGTAAGGGGCGCCGAGCGGTACCAGCTGAAGTACGACCACCCGGACGGCACGCAGCGCACGCTGTGGGTGGCAGCCTCCCCCATGCCCGACGTGGATGGCAAGCCCCAGGGCTCGATGGCGATGATCTCCGACATCACCGAGAACCTGCGCACCGTCGAAGAGCTGCGCCACGCCGCCGAGCACGACCCGTTGACGGGCCTGCCCAACCGCAAGACCCTCATGAGCCATCTCGACTCGCTCGACCTGTCGTCGCCGCTCTCCGCCGCACTGCTGTTCGTCGACCTCGACCACTTCAAGGACGTCAATGACGGCCGCGGCCACACCGCCGGCGACCAGGTACTGATCGAGGTCGCCTCGCGCCTGAGAGCCGTCGTCCGCGCCGACGACGTGGTCGCCCGATTCGGCGGCGACGAATTCGTCGTGGTCCTGC
>JBEVGQ010000154.1:0-13780 GCA_040511655.1 Aeromicrobium sp.
CCCGTGCGGCGGCTCAGGTGGGGATGCCGGCCAGGTGGTAGACGTGCGACTCCGCGGAGTCGTGGCGCAGGCCGATCACGGCCTGGTAGTCGGGTGAGTGGTAGAACTCCGTGACCCGGTCGAGGCTCTCGAACTGCACGATCACCAGGCGCTCGAACTCGCGCCCGCCCTCCTTGACCACCAGCTCGCCGGCCGCCGGGAAGGCGTGCGCCAGGAGCCGGGCACCGTACTTCTCGAGCACATCGCCGCTCCGCTCGACGTATTGGTCGTACGTCTCCGCGTCGTGCACGGTCACCTCCGCGACGATGTAGCCCGGCCCGGACGTCATCGGTCGCCGATCGCGCGCAGCGACGTCATGAGGTCGGCCGTCGTCGACACGTCGGCGTACTTCTGCCCCATGTCGAACAGGTTGACCTCGTGCACCAGGGGGCTGCGGTCGTAGACGGCGTCGGACGGGACGGCGACCTTGTAGTTGTACGAGAACGCGTCGACGGCGCTGCCGCGCACGCAGCCGGACGTCGAGCAGCCCGTGACGACGAGCGAGTCGATGCCGGCCTGCACCAGGTAGCTCAGCAGGGGCGTGCCGAAGAAGGCGCTGGGGTGCCGCTTGGGCAACAGGATCTCGCCCTCGAGGGGCGCGATGTCGGGGTGGAACTCGTAGCCCTTGTCGGGGATGTCCATGATGCCGGGCACCTTCGCACCCAGCGCACCGGCGTCGAACGCCTTCTTGGGCGCCACGTACGGGTACAGCACGGGCCAGCCCTTCTCGCGGAACAGGGCCAGCAGCTGTGCGATGTTGCCGACCGCGTCCCAGGCGACGTCGCCGCAGCTCGTCGTGAACTCGCCGATGGCCTCGTCGAACGGACGGGGCTCGGTGCCGGTCGTGCGGTACTGCACGTCGATGATGAGCAGTCCCGGACGGGTGCCGAGGCCGACCGGACGGCCGAAGCCGGCCGCGTCGTAGCGCTCGCGGGTGAGGTCATCGATGATGTCGGTCATGCGTCTGCTTCCTTCTCGGCGGCGGCGAGGGCCGCGGCACCGCTGCGCTCGCGGCGCAGGTACCGGCCCGTGGTGTGGTCGGCGAGCTGCCCGTCGCGCAGGGCGAACGTCCCGCGGACGAGCGTGTGCACGACGCTGAGCGGCACCTCGGTGCCCTCCCACGGCGTGTAGTCGGCTCCGGAGTGCTGCGTCGCGGCGTTGATCGTGTAGCTGCCGTCGAGGTCGACGACGGCGAGGTCGGCGTCGGAGCCCACGCGGATCGTGCCCTTCTGGGGGTACATCCCGAACAGCTTGGCCGACCGGGTCGACGTCGCGTCGACGAGCCGCTCGAGCGGGACGCCACGGCGCAGGCCCTCGCTCAGCGTCAGCGGCAGCACGCCGCCGGTGCCGGGGAAGCCGGCCGAGGCGGTCCAGATGTCCTTCTCCTTGTTGACCCGGTGGCGGGCGTTGTGGTCGGAGCCCACCGTGTCGACCGAGCCGTCGGCGAGCCCCGTCCAGAGCGTCTCGAGGTCGGCGCGCTCGCGGATGGGCGGGTTGACCTTGCCGTACGTGCCGCAGTCGGCGTCGGTCGTCAGCGTGAGGTACTGCGTGCAGGTCTCGACGAAGAGGTTCTCGTAGGAGCGGCGCTGGCGCTGCATCGCCTCGAGCCCGAGCTGGCTGCTGGTGTGCACCGCGTAGACCGAGGCGCCGGTGATCTGGGCCATGTAGGCGACGCGCTGCACGGCCTCGGCCTCGACGAACGACGGCCGCGACTGGTTCCATGCGCTCAGCGGGCCGCGCGACTCGTCGATCGGCCGGTTCTTGAGCTTCCAGACCAGCTCGATGTTCTCGGGGTGCGGGTTGATCATGGCGCCGTTGTCGGCGGCCATGCCCAGCACGTCGTACATGTAGCCGTCGTCGTTGCCCGGCAGGCCGAGGTACTTGCCCTCGTCGCCCTTGAAGTTCATGAAGAACTTGAAGCTCGAGATGCCGAACTCGCGGATGTACGCCGGGATGTCGTGCACGTGGTCGTCGGAACCGACGACGATGTGGAAGCCGAAGTCGACGTAGGAGTCCTGCTCCATGACGGCCTGCGCGCCGGGCACGACGGTGTCGTACGGCTCGCCGCTCATGAGGTAGACCAGCATCGAGGTGATGCCGCCGGCCGCCGCGGACGCCGTCTCGAGTCGCGCGTCGTCGGGGTCGCGGGGCACGCGGATGTCCTTGCCGAGGTGCACGTGCGGGTCGATCGCGCCCGGCAGCACGAGCTTGCCGCCCAGCTGGACGACCTCGCGCGCCTCGGCGTCGGAGTCGCGCGCGACGATGCCCGCGATCAGGCCGTCGGTGATCAGCAGGTCGACGTCTGCGGTGCCCGTGCCGTGCAGGTAGACGCGGCCGCCCGAGAGGCGCAGGTCGTGCACGGTCATGCGATCACTCCCTGGGCCGGCAGGTCGGCGGCGTATCGCCGGTCGAGCTCGTCGAACTCGGGCTTGCGCACGAGCGACTGGCGGTCGGACCAGCTGATCATCAGGTCGGCGGCGTCCTTGGTGTCGCCGTGGGTACGCAAGTGGTCCATGACCTGGCGCATGCCGGCCACGGCCCCGCGCATCGCGGCATTGGCGTACAGGGCGATCGAGAAGCCCAGCTCGCCCAGCTCGTCGCGGGACGTCAGCGGCGTGAGCCCGCCCTCGACCATGTTGGCCATGTGGATGCCCGGCACGGTGCGCACGATGTGCGCCATCTGCTCGGTCGTGGTGGGCGCCTCGATGAACAGGATGTCGGCGCCGGCCTCGGAGTAGGCGGCGGCGCGCTCGCACGCGGCGTCGAGGCCCTCGGTCGACAGGGCGTCGGTGCGCGCGATGATCAGGAGGTCTTCGTCGAGACGCGCGTCGACGGCAGCCTTGACCTTGCCGACCATCTCCTGCATCGAGACGACGTCCTTGCCGGCGAAGTGCCCGCACTTCTTGGGGCTGACCTGGTCCTCCAGCTGGATTGCCGAGGCGCCGGCCCGCTCGAGCTGCCGCACCGTGCGCTGCACGTTGAGCGCGTTGCCGAAGCCCGTGTCGGCGTCGACGACGAGCGGGATCGAGACCGACTCGGCCATCGCGGCGACGTGGCCGACCAGCTCGGTGACCGACATCAGCCCCAGGTCGGGCATGCCCAGGTAGGTGTTGGTGACCCCCGCGCCGGAGACGTACACGGCCCCGAACCCCGCCTGCTCGATGACACGAGCCGTCAGCGCGTTGGGCGCGCCGGGCAACAGGATGGGAGAGGTGGCCTGCTCGATGAGCGCACGGAGGCCGGGGGTGTCGGTCATGGGGTCTCATTCCCCTTTCGAGGATCGTCGGTGAAGCCGAGCGCGGCAAGGGCGCCGCGCCGGGCGTGTTCGAGGTGCTCCTGGACCAGGCGCACGGCGGTCTCGGCGTCGCGCGAGCGCAGGGCCGCGACGATCGCCTCGTGCTCGCCCAGCGCGGCCTTGGCGCGAGTGGGCGCCTTCGCCGACATCGACCGGGCCAGCGAGATCTGGGCCTGGGCGTCGAGGGCGGCGCGCTCGAGCGTCGCGTTGCCGGCCAGCGCGAGCAGTCGGCGGTGGAAGTCGCGGTCAGGGGGATAGCGCCCGTTGCTGTCGTCCATCGCGAGCCCGGTCTCGGTCACGAACGACTGCAGCTCGCCGAGCTGGTCGTCGTCGGCCCGCTGGCAGATCAGCCGAGCCGCGTACATCTCGTAGGCGCACCGCATGTCGTAGAGCTCGTCGATCTCGCGCGCCTCGAAGGTGCGGACGAAGGCCCCGCGGTGACTGATCACCGTCAGCAGGCCTTCGCCAGCGAGGCGCTGGATCGCCTCGCGCAGCGGACCGCGGCTGATGCCCAGAGCCGACGCGAGGGCGACCTCGTTGAGCCGCTCCCCCGGCGGGATCGTGCCGTCCAGGATCATCTCGCGGATGACGACCTCGGTGCGTCGCGAGAACGTGCCATCGCGCGTCAGGGCCGCGCCGGCTTCATCACTCACTGTTGCTCCTCACGGGCCGTCCGAGAACGACCCAGGGATAGGGGACAGGTCGTTCGATTCTGCCCCGCCACCGTGGCCGCCACGGCCTGGACACGACCGCAGAGATCTCATTGTGACGCCGACCGCTGTCAACTGTCAACAGTTCTAACCGGGAGGTCACCCGTCAGGTCGAGGCGATCCGCTCGGCCGCGATCCACGCCAGCGCCATGACGGGCGCGGCCGAGTTGCCCGACACCTGGTGGGGCAGCACCGATGCGTCGACGACCCGCAGCCCGTCCACGCCCCGCACGCGCAGGTCGGCGTCGACGACGGCGTCGTCGTCCGAGCCCATCGCGCACGATCCGACGGCGTGGTAGATGCCGCTGCCGTGGGCCCGGGCGTGGGCGACGACCTCGTCGGGGGTCGAGACGCCCGGCCCCGGGAACACCTCGGCCTGAACGGCGGACGCCAGCCCCGAGGCCTCGACCACGGCGCGCGCGTGGGCCAGGATGCCGCCGGTCGTCGCCTGCTCGGCCGCGTCCTGCAGGTAGCGCGCGGTGATCTCGGCGTCGCCGCCAGGCGCCAGGTGGATCGAGCTCGCGGTCGTCGGGCGGATCGCCCACCCCGTGAACAGCAGCCCCGAGTAAGGGGCGAGCCGCATGCGGTCGGACGTCTCGTCCAGCGCCACGGGCACCCAGACGCCCTGGGCGTCCGGCCGGGCACTGAGCGGGTCGGAGCGGAACGCGCTGACGACGTCGTAGCCGCTGGACGCGATCGGACCGCGGCGGGTCGCGAGGTACGTGATCGCCTCGCGTGCCAGGCCGCGCCGCGTGTTGAGCCGCTCGGTCAGGCCCCGCCGGTCGGCGAAACGGACCTGCATGCTGACGGTCCGCTGCTCGATCACCCCCTCCCCCACCCGCGGGCGGTCGACCAGCAGCGGCACACCGGCGGCGGAGAGCACCTCCGCGGACCCGATGCCCGAGCGCTCGAGCAGCAGCGGGCTCTCGATCGTCCCGGCCGACAGCACCACCTCGCGGCGCGCGCGAACCTCCTCGCGCTGCTGGCCCCGCAGCATCTCCACGCCCGCCGCCCGGCCGCCCTCGACCAGCACCCGGACGACGCGTGCTTGCGTGGCGATCGTCAGATTGGGTCGCCCTCGCGCCGCCGACAGGAAGGCGCTGGCGGCGCTGACCCGTCGGCCGCGACGGATCGTGGCCGGCGCCCGGCCGATGCGCTCGTCGTCGGAGTCGTTGAAGTCGTCCACCTGGCGCAGACCGACCGAGCGCGCTCCGGCCAGCACCGCGTCGCTGACCGCATCGGGGACCGCCGGCACCGAGACGTGGACGGGACCGCCGACCCCTCGCGTCACCGACGCGCCGAGCTGATGGTCCTCGAGGGCCTGGTACGCGCGCAGGAAGGCGTCCGGCCCCCACCCTGTCCCGCTCTCCTGCTCCAGCGCCTCGAAGTCGGCGGGTGCGCCGCGCACCCACATCAGCCCGTTGACCGATGTGGAGCCGCCGAGACCGCGCCCGCGGACCCAGCCCTCGGCCGGCACGCCGGCCGAGGCGAGCGTCGGGTAGGTGCGCGTGTGACGCTTCGCGCGCAGCGTCACGTAGAACGCCCGCGGCACCGACAGCAGCGGGTCGCGGCCGCGTCCCCCGTCCTCGACCAGGAGCACCTCGACCGACGGATCGGCCGACAGGCGCTCGGCGAGGACGCAGCCGGCCGCGCCCGCGCCCACCACGATGACGTCGTAGGTCATGACGACCTGATCCACTGCGGCAGCAGGCAGCGGGCCGAGCGGTCGCGTGCAGCACCGAACCACACTCCCGCCCCATAGGCGAGGTCGTCGAGACGGCGGGCCAGCGCGAACCGCACCGGGTCGAGCGAGGTGTCCGCCTGCGCACGCGCGAGAGCGGCATCGGCGGCCGCCGCCACCACGACTGCGCGACGAGACCGGCGAGACGTCGAGCAGGCCACCACCGCGAGCGGCCACCAGTGACGAAGCGCCAGCGCCGATGCCTGTCCGTAGGTCGTGCGCACCGATCCCGCCACGACGGCGGCCCGTTCGGCCGGCGACAGCCCGCTCGGCGCGGCAGCCAGCATCCGCGCGACCACGACCCCCGCGACGACGAGCGACCAACGGCGCTGAACGAGGGCGGCACCGATCAGCACGGCGGCCTCGGGCGTGAGGACGGCCGGGGTGACGAGCTCGCCGTGACGACGCGACAGCGCCGCCGCGCTCGTGCCGTAGAACGCCTTGCGCCCCGCCCAGCTCGCGAGCGTCGTGCGTCCTTCGTGCCAGGCCACGACCTCGCCGGCGTGGCGCACGCGCCAGCCCGCACCCCGCAGGCGCCACACGAGGTCGACGTCCTCGCCGCTGACCATGGCCTCGTCGAAGCCGTCGCCCAAGGAGGCCACCCGCGCGACCAGGCAGGCCGTGGGCACGTACGACACGGCCGACCACGGTCGCACCGTGGCGCCGACAGGGCCGAGGTCGAGAGATCCGCAGGCGTCCTCGTACCGCTCGAACCACCGACGCCCCCCACGCGATCTCACCCGCGCCCCGACCGCCGCCAGGCCGGGATCGTCCGCGTGCGCCACCAGTCGCGCCAGTGCCTCGGGGGCCACCTCGACGTCGGAGTCGACGAAGGCCACGAACGGCGTCGACACGCGCCGCAGGCCGGCGTTGCGCGCCGCGGATGGTCCCCCGTTGACGTCCAGCCGCACCAGGTCGGCACCGTGCCGCGCGACGACGTCGGCCAGGCCGCGCCCGTCGCGGGAGGCGTCGTCGACCACGATGCAGCGCACCGCCGGACGCAATGACGACAGCAGACGGTCGACGCCCGAGGTGCGATCACGCACCGGCACCACCACCGTCAGGTCGGCGAGCGCGGCGTCTCTGCCCGATGCCGGTTCGCCGATGACGGGCACGGCGAGGTCGAGGTCGAGCAGGCGGGCGGCGAGCACGGCGCCGACGGGGTCGAGCACCGTGAGGGAGCGGGACGTCATCAGCCCACGGGCCGTGGCCGACAGCCGCAGCACCCGCGTGCCGCGGCGCACCACCGGGCCCATCACGACGTCGTCGTGCAGCCGGACGACGAAGCCCGTCGGCAGGGCCGACGCCAGGTCGGCGGCCTGCCCGACGCTCACGAGGTCCGCTCGACGAGCCCGATCCTGCCCCGGGCGTCGACGACGCCCGCCGCCAGCGCGTCGACCGTCTGACCGATCATCGTCGCCAGCACCTCGGCCCCGCGCGACGCGCTCGCGCCCGTCGGGTCGCCGAGCACACCGTTGGCCGACACGGCAGCCACCCCGCCCTGCATCAGCAGCGGCAGGATCTCGCCGAGCGGCCGGGTGTCACCCGGCTCGGCGCGGTCGAGCCGCACCGATCCGGGGCGCAGGTGCAGCATCAGCGACGTCTCGGTGAGGCCCGCGTGCAGGTCGACGTCCTCGGTGGCGCACGGCACCCAGGCGACGTCGTGGCCCTCGTCGCGCATCTGGACGACCGCGGCCGTCAGCGCCATCAGGTTGCCCCCGTGCGCGTTGACCAGGACGATCGGGCCGGCCCAGGTGCGCAGCGACCGGACCAGCTCGACGACGACCTGCTGCAGCACCTCGGTGCCGATCGAGCACGTGCCCGCGAACGCCTGGTGCTCGCCGCTGGACCCGTACGACAGGGCCGGGGCGACCAGCACGTCGCCGCCCACGGCGTCCGCCGCGCCACGGGCGACCGCCTCGGCGATCGCCGTGTCGGTGTCGAGCGGCAGGTGCGGGCCGTGCTGCTCGATCGAGCCCACCGGCACCAGCACGGTGGGTCGGTCGGGCAGCTCCGCCCACGTGGCGTCGGCGAGCCGGCTCATGTCAGGCGGTCGCCGTCGCCGCGACGTCGTCCGGGACGGCGGAGGTGACGGCTGCGCCGAGGTGGCGCTCGAAGCCGTCGGGGACGACGAGCATGTCGCGGTTCAGCTGGTCGATCGACGACAGGCCCATGCCGAGCAGCGACGAGTCGATGCCGCTGCGCAGGATGTCGAGGACGTTGCCGACGCCGGCCTCGCCGTTGGCCGCGAGGCCCCACAGGTAGGCCCGGCCGATCATGACGGCCCGGGCGCCCATCGCGACGGCCTTGACGACGTCGCTGCCGCGGCGGATGCCACCGTCGAGCAGCACCTCGACCTGGTCGCCGACCGCATCGGCGACCGCCGGCAGGGTGCGGATGGGGGCCGGGGTGCCGTCGAGGTTGTTGCCGCCGTGGTTCGACACCGAGATGGCGTCGACGCCCAGGTCGACCGCGCGGCGGGCGTCGTCGACGCGGCAGACACCCTTGAGCATGAACGGCCGACCGCTCAGCTGCTTCCACTGCTCGGCCATCCACTGCACGTCGTCCCACGTGGGCGGCGGGGTGCTCATCCACTCGTAGTAGGCACCGAAGAACGTCGGCCCCTTGGCCTGACCGGGGGCGGCGAGGTTGGGCGAGGTGAGGTCAGGAAGGTCCCGGGCGAACGACGCGAGCCACCGCGGCTTGCGGATCACCTGCGGGGCGAACTTCACCGCGGTCTTGAAGTCGACCTTCTCGGGGATCTCGGGGCTGCCCCAGTCGCGGCCCATCGAGAACGACCAGTCGAGCGTCGCGATGAGTCCGAGCGCTCCGGCGGCGTGCGCGCGCTCCATCCGCTGGATCATGACGTCCCGCTCGCCGGTCCAGTACATCTGGAAGAACGTCTGCGGGTTCGCCGCGACGACCTCCTCGACCGAGCGGGAGGCGAAGTTGCTGAGCCCGATCACGGTGCCGCGCGAGGCGGCCGCGCGGGCCACGGCGACCTCACCGTCGGGGTGCACCGCCTGCACGCCGGTCGGCGACATGATGACGGGCAGCGAGATCGGCTGGCCCATCACGGTCGTGGCCATGGACCGCTCGGGCTGGTGGCCGGCGACGTGCGGGGCGAAGCCGAGCTCCATGAAGGCGGCCTCGTTGTCGGCGGTCGACTGACCGCGCTCCGACCCGGCGACCAAGGCGCCGTAGACGGACGACGGGAGACGCTTCTTGGCGCGGCGCTGGGCGACGGCGACGGACTCGAACCAGGGGTTCTGGGCCCAGGGATTCTTCGACATGGGGTTCTCGTTCCTGGTGCTAGAGGGTGAAGCCGGCGAGGGGGTTCTCGGCGCACGCCGACACGGGCGGTCTCGTCGCCTGGACGGCGAGGGCGTCGTCGCGGCGCGAGAGGGTCAGCATCACCGGCTGGTTGCGGGTGGGGTTGGCCTTGGAGTGGTCCTTGCCCTGCGGGGGCAGCACGCGGTCGCCCGAGGCGAGGGCGTCCTCGCCGAAGCCCCGGACGCACTCGGGGTCGGGGCCGTCGAGCGGCAGGCCGGTGAAGAACTTGGCGGCCATGCAGCCACCGCGGCACGCGTCGAAGAACGCGCAGCTCGTGCAGGCACCGGACGTCTGCGGCGACCGCAGCTCGGTGAACAGCTCGGAGCGCTGCCACACCGTCTCGAAGCCACCGTCGGCCAGGACGTTGCCGGCCAGGAAGTTGTCGTGGATCGCGAACGGGCACGCGTAGACGTCGCCGATCGGGTCGATCAGGCAGACGACGCGGCCCGCGCCGCACAAGTTGAGACCAGGCAGCGCTCCCCCGCCGTCGGCGACGCCGAAGGCCGACAGGTGGAAGAACGAGTCACCCGTCAGCACGTTCTCGCCGTTGGCGACCAGCCAGTCGTACAGCTCGCGCTGCTGCTCGGGCAGGGGGTGCAGCTCGTCCCAGACGTCGGCGCCGCGGCCCGACGGACGCAGGCGCGTCAGGCGCAGCGTCGCGCCGTACTGGTCGGCGATGGCCTTGAACTCGTCGAGCTGCCCGATGTTCTGTCGCGTGCAGACGACCGAGATCTTGGCGTCCTTGAAGCCTGCGTCCTGCAGGTTCTGCAGGGCGGTGATGGCGGTGTCGAACGAGCCGGGCCCGCGCACGTAGTCGTTGACCTCGGGCGTGGCGCCGTCGAGCGAGATCTGAACGTCGACGTAGTCGGTCGAGGCCAGGACGCGGGCCCGCTCGGGGTTGAGTCGCACGCCGTTGGTCGAGAACTTGACGCCCACGTCGTGCGAGACGGCGTAGTCGAGCAGCTCCCAGAAGTCGGGACGGATCGTCGGCTCGCCGCCGCCGATGTTGACGTAGAAGACCTGCATGCGCTGCAGCTCGTCGATGACGGCCTTGCACTGCTCGGTGCTCAGCTCGCGGGGGTCGCGGCGGCCCGACGACGACAGGCAGTGGGCGCACTCGAGGTTGCAGGCGTAGGTCAGCTCCCACGTCAGGCAGATCGGTGCGTCCAGGCCCAGCTCGAACTGCTCGATGAGGCTGCCGCCCTCGGGACGGGCGATGACGGGGCGGGTCTCGAGGATGGTCATGCGGCACCTTCTTGGACGGAGTGGGCCTCGCTGGTCGCGCGGGGACGGATCATGTCGGTGGCGGCCAGACCCTGCAGCGCGGCGACGTAGCCGGGCCACTGGGCCTCGGCCACGCCCGCCGCCTGCAGGGCCCGGCGGACATCGGGGTGGGCGGAGAGGCCCCGGACGACGTCGACCAGCTGCATGCGCTTGAGGAACGTCAGCTTGCGGTTGCCGAAGTGGTACGCCATCGCGCCGAACGGCTCGGGGCGCAGCGCCACGGCGGGGGACAGGTCCCACGGCTCGGCGAGCATCTGGTCGGTCGTCGTCATGATCGGCGACTCAGTAGACGCCGCACATGCCGTCGATCGAGACTTCTTCGATCAGCGACTCGGCGGTGACGGTGGTGTCGGTCTCGGGGGCGGTGACCTCGGTGGTGGGGGCATCGATGCTCATGGGCACTCCTCGGTTAGTGGTGTGCGACACACATTAATGACACTCAGGGCCAAAAGTCGAGGGAGAAGCGCAATCTTTTAAGTACTGTTAACAATCGAGGCAGGGCGGGGCCATTGGTACGTTGCACCGGTGACCCCGCGCCCCCGTCCCGCTCTCGGCCGTCCAGGAGCGACGACCCACGAGCAGATCGAGGAGGCCGCCTTCCGCCTGTTCGACGAGCGGGGCTTCGCCGACACCACGGTCGAGGCGATCGCCGAGGCCGTGGGCGTCGGCCGTCGCACGCTGTTCCGCTACTTCGAGTCCAAGAACGACATCCCGTGGGGACGCTTCACCGACAGCCTCGAGCACTTCCGCGCGATCCTCGCCGACACGCCGCCCGACCTGCCGCTGCACGAGAGCGTCCACCGTGCCGTGCTCCGGTTCAACGACTTCGGTCCCGAGGCCGCGGCCCAGCACCGGCGACGCATGGGCCTGATCCTGTCGACGCCGGCCCTGCAGGCGCACTCGGTGCTCCGCTACGCGCAGTGGCGCGCCGTCATCGCCGAGCACGTCGCAGCTCGCCTGGGCCTCGACCCGGGCGACCTGCTGCCCGTCACGGTCGGGCACGTCAGCCTCGCCCTGGCCCTGTCGGCGTACGAGTTCTGGCTGGCGCACGACGACGCCGACCTGCTCGAGCTCATCGACTCGGCGATGACCGGCCTCCGCGACCACCTGCGCTGAGCCGCGCGCCGGAGACCGATCTTTCTGCATCCCGGTCGTCCTGACGGCCGAAACGCAGCGAGATCAGTCGCGAGCGTCCCGGATCTCACGACATATGGGTCGTCCTGGCAACCGAAAGGCCTCAGGGTCAGTCGCGACAGCGGTGGCCCACGAGGGCGGACCGTAGGCACGGACGAGCTGCCGGAAGGCGTCGCCCGCACGGGCGCGCACATCCGACGGGCCATCGGGATCGGCCACCCCGAACATCACGAGTCCCTGCTCGAGCGCGCCCTCGACGTAGGCCTTCAGCTCACTGGGCACCGAACCGGTGCCTATCTCTCGCGTACGCAGCTTGAGGTCGACCAGCTCATCGACCAGACGGACCACCGTCGGGTGGGCACCGCTCTGCTCCAGCAGCACCCGCAGCTCCATGGGCGGCGTCGCCGCGCCAGGGTGCGCCTCGAGCCACCGGACGCACGCGGCCGGGCGCAGCGAGTAGAAGAGTCGCTTGAGCGGCATCTCGGGCTCCCGGCCGTACCGCTCCCACTGCCCCTGGCACACGTGGGTGTAGTGGCGCCCGATGGCCGACCGGTCGGCGATGTCGTCGGCGAGGGCGATCAGGTCTGCCCGGAAGGCAGGGTCGCCGCGGTAGACGTGGGGCGATCTGAGCCACTCCACGGCGACGGCGTTGCCCCTGGCCAGCAGCTCGACTGCCTTGCGGACGTCCCAGCCGTTGACGTCGTACACCGCGTCGAGGGGAGTCTCGATCACGTCCCGCGGCAGCCACGGCGTGAGATACGCGTCCTCGCTGCGCACGTAGAAGAAGCGGCAGTCGTAGTCGCTGTCAGGCGACGGGAATCCCCAGGCACGACTACCGCTCTCGATCGCCCACGGGATGTTCACGCCGTGGGCCGACTCGACGCCGTCGAGCCGTTCGTCGATGCGCTCCACCACCTCCGGGTCGAAGGTATCGGGGATGGCGCGCATGTCACCAACGTAGCGACAGTCCTCCGCATGCGGTGGGTCCGGCGAGGACGCACGATGGACGCATGAAGATCGGTGACAAGGTCAGCTGGGACACCCCCCAAGGCCGCACTCAGGGCAAGATCGTCGAGAAGAAGACCAAGGACTTCCAGCTCGCCAAGCAGCACTTCACGGCCTCCGACGACGAGCCGAAGTTCGTCGTCGAGAGCGACAAGACCGGCGCGAAGGCCGCCCACGCCGCGTCGGCTCTCACCGCCCTGAAGGGCTGACCTCAGCGCGAGGTCCGCGGCTCACGACATCATCACGTCCGAGAGGACCAGCTGGGCCGGTGCACCGCGCCGCACCACCACCACGGCGTTCTGCTCGAGCTCCACGGCGATCTCCAACGCCTCGCTCTCCGGCAGGTCGAGCACGAAGAAGCCGTGCTCGGCGCGCCAGGCCGGGTCCTGACCGAAGCCTGCGTGCGCCAGGGCCACCAGGTCGCGCCCGGCCAGCATCGACGCGAGCCGTGCGTGCGCCGCGGCGTTGGTGTCGTCGTCGGTCGGGACGCTGCGCGGGTTCCACGCCGTGATGAAGACGCCCGAGGCAGCGCCGTGGGCGTCGAGCACCGCGTCGAGCTCTGGTCGGTGCTCGCCCACCCGCGCCTCGGCCAGCGTGCCGCCGGCGACGTCGATCACGGCGTAGCGCGTCCCGCGGTAGGCCGCCAGCAGCTCGTCGGTCATCCGATGAGGTCGGTGACCAGGTCGCGCAGGATGCCGAAGCCGTTCTGCGTCAGGATCGACTCGGCGTGGAACTGCACCCCGCGGTAGTGAGGCCCCGCGACGAGGTGGACGTCGCCGGTCGCCGGGTCGGTCTCGACCGTCACCCCGTCGGGCAGGCCCGACGCGGGCACCCGGGCGACGAAGGTGTTGTAGAAGCCCACGGTCTCGGGCCGGTCGAGCACCGTCAGGCGGCTCTGGGTGCCCTGGAAGACGATGTCCTTGAACACCAGGTCGAGACCGATCTGGTGGCTGAGGGTCTGGTGACCCAGGCACACCGCGAGGAACGGCCGCTCGGCGTCGAGCAGGCCCCGCACCACGCCGTGCAGCGTCGCCATCTTGGGGTCGTCGACGTCGCGCGGGTCCCCTGGGCCGGGGCCCACCACCACGAGGTCGTAGCCGTCGAGCGCGTCCGGCTGCTGCAACGCCGGCGCGTCGTGGCGGACGATGTCGGTCGTCATGCCGAGCACGCCGAACACGTGCGACAACATGTTGACGAAGTCGTCCTCGCCGTCGACGACCACGACGCGCTTGCCGACCA
>JBEVGQ010000155.1:0-16019 GCA_040511655.1 Aeromicrobium sp.
CCGCTGACGTGCTCGAGCTCTCCGTCGCGGATCGCCGTGTAGGTGCTGATCCACGCGTCCACCAGCCAGTCGGGAGCGCCGAAGTGGGCGCGGCTGGCGCGGGCCTCGTCGATGGTCTCGTCGACGAAGCTGAACGGACGACCGGTGATGCGGCTCGTGATCTGGGCGACGTCGTCGAAGGTCAGCGCCTCCGGCCCGGTGAGGTCGTAGGTGCGGCCGACATGGTCGCGGGGGTCCTGCAGCACGTGGGCGACGACCGCTCCGACGTCGCGCTGCGACACCGCGGCGACCCGGCCGTGACCGGCGGGGCCCCGGATGACGCCCTCGTCGTCGGCGAACTGCGGCAGGATCTCGGCGTAGAAGTTGTCGCGGACGAACGTCCAGTCGAGACCCGACGCGCGGATGTGGTCCTCGGTCGCGCCGTGGTCGCGGCCGAGCGTGAAGCCCGACGTCGCGGAGGCACCGACGAACGACAGGTAGACGACCTGGCGCACGCCGGCCTGCACCGCGGCGTCGACGAACGAGCGGTGCTGGTCGAGGCGGTCGGACGCCTCGTGGCCCGACACCATGAAGACGGTGTCGACGCCTGCGAGCGCGTCGACGCAGCCGTCGTCGCCGTAGGCGGCCGTGCGGACGTCGGCGGCCGCCAGGTGCGGCGCACGGGCGGGGTCGCGCACGAGCAGTCGCACCGGTGTGCCGGCGTCGGCGAGCAGGTGGGCGGCCGTGCCACCGACGGCTCCGGTCGATCCGGTCAGGGCGATGAGCGTCATGACCCGTGCAACTCCTCACGCACGGCGTGCATTCCATGCCACGCCGAGCGCGACCAGGCCCACCACCAGCACGACGACACTGACGATCACACCGTAGAAGGCCATGGTGCCAAGGCCAGCCGATGTGTGCCGCGCCGCCGCCAGCAGGCCCGCCGCGCCCGCGACGCCGACCACGAGCGGCAGGCTCGCGGCTGGCAGGCGCGGCGGGGGACGATCGAGCTCGGTCGGCGACGCCGCGCGCAGAAAGGCGATCGCAGCCAGCACGAGGATCGCCAGCCCGACGACGCCCGAGACGTGCTGCGCCCACGTCGCCCCGGCCAGACCCGCGTGCTCGGCCTGCAGCCACCGCACATGCCGCACGCCCCATCGGTCGGGGTGCGTGAAGGAGTCCCAGACCACGTGGGTGGCCGCCCCGACGACGGCGGCCACGGGGGCGAGCACGATCTGTCGCCGATCGAGGCGCGCACTGGTCGACAACCGTCGCCTCATGGCGTCCGGTGCGAGGTCGACAACAGCGTCCCGAACGACGAGGAACCAGACGGCAACCACGATCGCGGTCAGGACGACGTCGAGCGTCACCACGCCGACGACTCGGTGCGTCGCCTCGTAGCCGCCGGACGATCGCAGGAAGAGCGGCAGATCGGGCACCATCGACGCGACGACCAAGACGGACATGGGCAGCCCGAGGCGGCGCAGCGGCAGCACCGCCGCGGGATGGCTCAGGGTCATCGGCACCTCGCGAGCCTACTGAGGCCCACCTTCTGCCAGGAGTGAACAGCTCTGGTGTTGTCGGACGCGGAGTGGTGTCGTGGGTGCATGACATCGATGCTGGTGCTGGGCGGCACCTCGTGGCTCGGCGGCCGCATCGCCCACGAGGGCGTGGTCCGCGGGCACGCCGTCACGTGCCTGGCTCGCGGCGAGTCCGGTCACGCGCCGGCGGGGGCGACGTTCGTCTGCGGCGACCGCTCGCAGCCCGGCGCGTACGCCGACGTCCTCGACCGGCGGTGGGACATGGTCGTCGACCTGTCGCGCCAGCCCGGGCAGGTGCGATCGGCGGTCGACGCCCTGGGCGGCGTCGCCTCGCACTGGACGTTCGTCTCGACCGGGTCGGTCTACGCCGACCAGAGCGTACGGCTGACCGAGACGTCGCCGCTGCTGGAGCCCTTCGAGGGCGACGAGGCTCCCGCCGAGCAGTACGGCGAGGCCAAGGTGGCCTGTGAGCAGGCGGTCGGCCGGCTGCGGCACCACCTGATCGTGCGAGCAGGGCTCATCGGCGGTCCGGGCGACCGCTCCGACCGCCTCGGCTACTACGTCTCGCGGTTCGCGCTCGCCGGGGCGGACGACGTCCTGGTGCCGGACGTCGCGGAGCAGCCCATGCAGGTCGTCGACGCCCGCGACCTCGCGAGGTGGATCGTGCGAGCCGCCGAGGAGCGCGCGACCGGCGTCGTCCACGGTGTCGGCGAACCGACCACCGTCGGCGCCGTCCTCGCGGCCTCGGCCGCCGTCGCGGGGCCGGCGCATCAGCTGCCCGCGTCGCCTGACTGGCTGCACGACCACGACGTCGAGGAGTGGATGGGCCCGCGGTCGCTGCCGCTGTGGCTGCCGTCGAGTCACCACGGCATGGGCCTGATGGACGACACGCGCGCGCTCGAGCTCGGACTGCGCCGGCGCCCGCTCGCCGAGACGCTGGCGGACACCCTCGCCGACGAGCGCGAGCGTGGTCTCGACCGTGAGCGCCGAGCCGGTCTGTCGCGGGCGGACGAGCTGCTCCTGCTCGACGAGCTCGGGTCGGCAGAGCAACTGGAAAAGTCTGTCCCATCTCCATCATGATGGGTCCATGAGGACGTCTCCACCGGGATGAGAATCGCCGACGGACAACCCTCAGGAGGTCGTCATGCAGCTCCCGCGCATCGATGACAAGGCGCTTCGTCGACCCCGGCTGCTCGCCCGGCTCGACGAGCTCCCGGCGCTGACCGTGGTGCGAGGCCCGATCGGCTGCGGCAAGACGACCCTGGTCGCGCAGTGGGCCGCGGAGGCCCGCGCCGCCGGACGCAAGGTGCTGTGGCTCGACGGCACGGTCGACACCTCCGCCACCGTCGTCGAGGCGCTGGCCGAGGTGTCGGGCGTCGAGGTCCCACCCCTGGCCCCCGGGTCGTCGTCGCGGGAGGCGCTGGCGAGCCTGACGCCTCGGCTGCGACGGCTGTCGACTCCGGTGGTGCTGGTCATCGACGCCTTCGACGACCTGGTCGACGAGCTCGGCCACTCGCTCATGTCGATGCTGCGGCGCTGCCCGTCGGTCCACGCCGTCGTGTGCGTGCGCGGGCGCCACGACGTCGTGTGGAACGCCGTCGCCGGGTCGGGCTACCGGCTGATCGCGGTGGACGAGCTGGCCTTCACCGCCGACGAGCTGGTCGCGATGGCGTCCGCCCCCGCCGCGAGCGTGGGCGACGACGCGGTCGCGGAGGTGCTGCACGGCACGGCGGGGCTTGCCGCCTTCGTCCGCGCCGGCGTGCAGGTGCGCGGCGACGAGACGGCCGGTGCGCTCGATGCGTGGTGGTCGTGGGGCGACGTCCACGACCTCATCCGCTACCTGGTGGCGCGGATGGTCGGGTCCGACGCCGCAGCGGCCGTCGGCGCGGTGACACAGCTCCACGGGACCGATGTCGACGTGCTGCGGACCGTCCTCGGCCCCGACCACGACCGCCTGCTCGACGTCGTGGTGCGGCTGGGCCTGGTCGAGCGGAGCAACGAGTCGGGCCGACTGCGGCTCTCGGTGCCCCCAGTGGTGGTCGAGGCACTGCGCCTGCCGCCTCGCGTGGACGACGATCCCGACCTGGCGGCCCTGCACGACAGCGTGATCATCGAGCTGGAGCGTCTCGATCGTGTGATGGACGCGGTCGATCTCGCCCGGCACGCGGGTCGTCACGAGGCCTTGGTGGGCCTGGTGAAGCGGCACTGGTGGGACATCGCGGCCGCTGACGTCGCGACGTTGGCCGAGGTCCTGGCGGAGATCCCACCAGAGCTGCTCGTACCCCGCTCGGCGTTGCTGCGGCACCTGGCGGAGCTCATCCCCGACCGGGTGATCGACCAGCCGATCGAGCCCATCGACACGATCCCGGTCGACGACGACGAGCTGCGCTCGAGGGCCGGCGACCCCGACGCCACGGTGCTGCTCGACGGCATCATGATCGCGCTGATGGCCGCCCGGTTCCGTGGCGAGCGCGCTGCCGCGCGCGAGGAGGTCCGACGGGGCATGGTCATGGTCGCAGCGATGGCCCAGCAGACGCAGCACGACCTCCCGGCCAGCATCCGCCGGTTCTTCGTCCAGGCGGGCCTGGTGCACCTGCTCGACCTGGACCTTCCTGCCGCCGAGCTCGCCTTCCGCCGCGGCTACGGCCCCGACCGGCACGAGTCGCCCGACGTCCTGCGCCGCGAGGCCGCCAACAAGCTGGCGCTGGTGAGTGCTCTGCGGGGCGACCATGCGGGCGTGCAGGCCTGGGTGCGTCGATCCGACGCGATCGATCCGCCCACCGGATGGCTCGCGCCCAACATCGAGGCACCGCGGCAGGTGGCCGAGGCCGTCGTCGCCCTCGACCGTCTCGACCGCAGCGAGGTCGAGCGTCAGCTGGCCAGGCTCTCGTCCACGATCTCGACCGACGAGCTGTGGTTCCTCGAGCTCACGGTGCGGGCGGCGGCAGCGGTGCTGTGGGGCGGCGGCCACACCGTGCTGCACCGCATCCGGCTGGCCAGGGTCGAGCGCGGCACCTTGGTGACCGAGGGGACGCTCGCGCAGGCGCAGCTCGACGCGTGGGAGGCCGGCCTGCTCATGGCGCTCGGTCACGGCACGCAGGCCGAGGCGCTGCTGGCCGAGCGCGGGGGCGCCTTCCGCACGAGAACCGTCCGTGCGCGGCTGCTGCACCTGTCGGGCCGTTCGCGCGAGGCGTTGAGCCTGCTGGCCTCGGTGACGCAGACCCCGCACGACTTCTCCCGCGTGCGGGTCGAGGCCCTGCTGATCACGGCCCAGGTCCACCACGAGCTGGGCGACGCCGAGGCGGCCCGCACCTGCCTCGGCAGGGCGGCGGCACATCCCGAGCTCGCGTCGACCTTCGCGTCCGTCCCCCGCTCGTTGCTCGACGAGCACGTCGAGACGTTGCCTGAGCTGGCAGCGATCATCACCGAGATCGACGGGCGTGAGCCGATCATCGGCTACCCGAACGCGATTGAGGTGGTCGTGCTCACCGAGCGTGAGCGCCAGCTGCTGGAGCTGCTGCCCACCTCGCAGTCGCGCGACTCCATCGCCCAGAGCCTGTTCGTCTCGACCAACACGATCAAGACCCAGCTGCAGGCCCTCTACCGCAAGCTCGGCGTCAAGACCCGCGACGACGTCGTGGCCCGCGCCTACGAGCTCGGCCTGCTGCGCTGACCTCGAGGACGTTCACCCCGTGAATCACCCGCAACTGGCGTGATCGAGACGCACTGTTCCCGTCTACTGGCATGCGGCATCGACGCCGGCCAGTTCAGCATGACCATCTTGGGGAGCAGCAGCAATGAGTTCAGCGCGCCATCGCACGCGTCAGCAACGCCGGGCATCGATCAGGTCGGGGGTGGTGCTCGCAGTGCTCTTCGCGCTGCTGATGCCCGTCATCCCGGCTCAGGCTGAACCGTCGCCGTCGCCCACCTCCGACGTGACCAGCACCCCGACGCCCGTGTCGGACGAGCCGGACACCTCGCAGGAGTCGGACGCTCCTCAGAAGACCGACACCCCGCAGGCCCCCACGAAGAAGGCCGATCGTGCGCTCGCCGCAGCGGCCGACTCGGCCCAGGTCGGCGTCGTCAAGCGCAACAACCTCGACGGCAAGACCCTCAAGCCAGGCGACGACTTCGTCTACGAGCTGACCGTCGAGTGCTCGAGCCTGGTCACCGACTGCGTCGACGAGACCTTCACCGACGTGCTGCCCGAGGGTCTGACGGTCACGAGCCTCCCGCCGTCGACCTCCACGCGCACCGTCACCTTCGACGAGACCACGCGCACGCTCACGGTCGTGTTCAAGCAGGCCCTGCAGGATCCCGACGGCGAGTTCGGGCTGCGGGCCGGTGGCACCGTGAACTTCGAGATCGGCATGCGCCTGCCGTCTGACACCGCGCTGCTCGACGGCGCCGAGATCACCAACACCGCCACCGTCACGGCAGCCAACGCCACCCCGAAGGACGGGACGAACGTCGTCACGGTCGAGGTTCCCCGCGTCGTCCGCCCCGTCGCGACCAAGACGTGGACCGACGGATCGGCCGTCGCCGGTCTGGGCGAGGCCAGCACCGTCACCCTCGGTGTCCGCAACGCGTCCTCCAGCTCGGCGAAGGTCACCGACCTGACGATCGTCGACCAGACCGCCACGACGTTCGAGCGCTTCGACCTGACCGGGATCGAGCTGACGCGCTTTCCGGCCGGCGCCGGCCGCGCCGTCCTCTCGGTCAAGACCGGTGGCGGGTGGATCGACGCGGCAGCCGTCAACGAGACGGGCTCCCTCGCGCTGCCTGCCGGCGTCTCGGCCGCCGACGTGACGGCCGTCCGCGTGGTCTTCGCCGACGCCGACGGCTCGGCGCTGCCGTACGACGCGAACGGTGGCAGCGTCGAGATGGGGCTGGTGCTCCGCGACACGACGCGATCCGACGACGCGCCGCTGCGCCCGACGACCAAGGTCACGGTCAACAACTGCGCCGAGCCCGCCGCCACCGACACCGACGCGGGCACCGTGACGGGCACCGCCGCGTGCCGCACCTACGACATCCTGCCCGACACCCTCGTGCTCGGATCGTCCAAGACGTACTTCGCCGACACCGACAAGGACTTCAGCAAGGAGAACGGGGAGTACGCCGTCATCGGCCGTGACTCCCGCGTCTCGGCGAAGGTCGACGTGACCAACAAGTCGCCGTTCAAGCTCTCCTCGATCGTCGTCGCCGAGCCCGACGCCACCAGCACCGCGAGCGAGCTCGAGAAGCTCGACATCGACACGGTGCGCCTGCGCCTGCCGGCCGGTGCGGCCATCGCCGCCCTCGAGGTGACCTACGCCGACGGCACGACCGTGACCGAGGACCACGCCGCGAGCACGACGCTCGGCGTCGCGAAGACCGGCACGCGCGTCGTGGGCGTCCGCGTGACCTACACGGGACGTGACGGCGATCCGACGATCGACGAGAACGCCACGGCAGGCCTCGACCTGAGCGGACGTCTCAACGAGCTGGTCACCCAGGCGGATCTGCCGAACGGCTCGAGCCCGAACGTCGTCAACTGCGCCGGCTACCAGGGCTCGGCCGGTCGCACGGACGGCACCGGAACGGCATCCGGCACGGCCTGCGCCAATCTCACCGTCGAGGAGCCCCGCCGCGGCTCGACCGGCGTCAAGACGGTCGGCCAGACCTCGGTGCCCGACGGCCAGCCGATCCCGTTCAGCCTGAGGGTCACCAACAACGGCAACCTGCCGCTGGTCGACCCCGTCATCTCCGACCCGCCGACAGGTGTCGACGGTCGTCCCGACGCGACGCGACCGAACCCGTTCTCGACCCTGAGGATCACCAGCGCCAAGGTCTCGGCGTCGGGTCTGCCCCCCGTCGCGATCGAGCTGTACGACCCGTCGGTCACCGCGTGGGTCGCCTACGACGCGTCCGACGCCGCTCTGCTCGAGCGCGCCGAGGGCGTCCGTGCCGCGATGAACGGCGAGCTCGTCCCGACCAAGGGATTCACCCTCGACCTCGTGACGCAGCGCCGGGCCGGAACGCCGGACGACGTGAAGATCCGCAACTGCTTCGCGACCAGCGCCGACGGGTACGTCGCCGACGACCCCGCGTGCT
Organism: Aeromicrobium sp.; assembly: GCA_040511655.1. GTDB lineage: Bacteria > Actinomycetota > Actinomycetes > Propionibacteriales > Nocardioidaceae > Aeromicrobium. The sequence continues at coordinate 7,617 of JBEVGQ010000155.1, forward strand.
CGCCCGAGATCACGACCGGTCCCACGTCCGACGCCGCCTCGATCAACAAGTCGATCGCGCCGCCGGAGCTGCCGACCTTCGTGCCCGGCCTGCCGCGCCAGTACGCGACGGTCGAGCTCTCGGCGCTCAACACGGGCAACCTGAGCATGTCGACCCTGCGGCTGACCGACAGCGACGCGGCCTTCTTCGACGCCGTCGACTTCGTCGACTTCGGCCAGGTCAAGCTCCCCGCAGGGGCCGACCGCGTGCGGATCGACGCACGGGTCGCCGGTGGCTGGGTCACCGGAACCGCGGCTGGGAGTCCCGCCCTCCCGGCAGGTGTGTCCGCCACGAGCGTCACCGGCATCCGGGCGACGTTCAGCCACTCCAGCGGCGATCATCGTCTGACACCGTGCGCCAAGCCCGCCGACTGCGGCGGAGTGCTGAGGTTCCGGGTCAGCCCGCGTGAGCACCTCCGCAGCGACCCGGCGACGACGGTCCCCGAGCACATGGAGAACTCGGCCTCGGCCGAGTTCGTCACCCGCCTGCAGGACCCCTCGGCGCCGAAGGAGGTCGCGCCCGTGCGCGCGACGCTCGGACTCAACGAGGGCACCGCACGCCTTGCGGTGCAGAAGACGCCCGACTCCACGATCGCGCCCGGCGAGCCGGCACCGTTCAGGCTCAAGGTCACCAACACGGGCACGTCGAACATCACCGACCTGCTGGTCAAGGACGTCCTGCCCGCCGGTCTGCAGTTCGACGAGACGTATGCCGGTGACGGCGGTCAGCCGTTCCGGATCATCGACACGCAGGTGCCTGACGGCACGCCGGCCGTCCCGCGTCCCGACCTCGACGTCACGCGCGACGGTGGACGGGTCGGTGCGCTGGCGTTCGACTTCGGCACCACGGCCGCCGGTGACCCCTGGCTGTTCGCGCCGGGCGCGACGCTGACGATCGAGATCCAGGTGCTCCTGGAACCGGGCGTCGGCGCGGGCCAGGTCATCACCAACACCATGGGCGCGATCGGCGAGGGGCCCGGCCTGACGTGCGACGGTGCCTCCGCGACCGACTCGACCTTCGGTGCCGGCACCTACTGCACCGACACGGCCGCCGTGACGGCTCGTGCCGGTGCGGCGTTCCAGGCTCGCAAGTGGGTCGCCGGAACCGTCAGCCGCGGTTGGTACAACACCCGTACGGCCAAGGCCGTCCCGGTCGGCGACGCCTCGTGCCCGGTGGCGACCGACACCGCCGGTGTCGAGTACACGGCGCATCCCTGCATCGCGATGGTCGATCCGGGTGACCGGTACGACTACCTGCTACGACTCGTCAACGCGGGCACGGAGTCCGCGACCGACATGCGGATCATCGACCGGTTCCCCGCTCCGGGCGACCGTGGCGTGCACGTCGACCAGCCGCGCGGCACCGAGTGGGACAAGCGTCCGACGCTGGCCACGCAGCCGACGCTGACCGGCAAGGGGGCGTTGACGACGAGCTACACCGACGCCACCGACCTGTGCATCGCGGACCTCGACATGGGCGGCGCCGGATCGACGGCGGCGCAGTGTGCGCCGGGCGACTGGTCGACGTCGTTCGGCCCCAGCGTGACGGCCGCGCAGATGCGGGTCGCCTTCGACGATCCGCTCGCCCCCGGACAGGGCGTCGACATCGCCTTCTCGATGGACACGCCCGTGGACGTCGAGCACGTGTCGGACCCGACGATCGCGTGGAACTCGTATGCGCACGCCGAGACGACGCTGCGCGGCGGACGTCCGCACGTCCTGCCCCGCACCGAGCCGATCAAGGTCGGTGTGGGCCTGGCCTACGGCGGCCTGCGCCTGGAGAAGAAGATCGGCGCCAACCCGTCGAACCTGCCCCTGGCCGGCCTGACCTTCCCGTTCCACGTGGTCTGCACGATCGACCCGGTCGGCGGCTCGAAGCAGACCGTGCTCGACGACACGTACCAGGTCTCGTCGACGGCCCCGGTCGACGTGACGGGAGTGCCGGCCGGTGCGTCGTGCGCGGTGTCGGAGACTGACGCCAAGGGCGGCATCTCCGACCACGCGTCGACCGATCCGCTGAAGATCTCCATCGAGCCGGGCCTGGGCCAGGCATCGGTGCAGACCGCGACGATCACCAACGACTTCGCCGATGCCGAGCTGGCCGTCGAGAAGTCGGTGACGGGCGGCGCGGCCGACTACGCAGCCGCTGAGTTCGACGTGGACCTGTTCTGCTCCTTCGGTGGTGCGCCGCTCGACGGATACTCGCCCAAGGCGCTGACGGTGAGGCCGGCGGTCGACGACGGCCGGGTCGTCACCCAGGTGCCGGCCGGGGCCAGCTGCTATGCGGTCGAGACCGACAGCGGCAGCGCGACCGGGGTGACGTACGACCCGGCGGGCCCGTCGGCCGATCGTTCGGGTGGGGTGTCGACCACGAGCAAGGAGCAGGCCGTCCTCGGCCTCACCAACGAGTTCCGCGCCGGCGGCCTGTCCATCGCCAAGGAGCTGGCCGGTCCGGGTGCGCCATCGCTGTCGGACGGTCCGTTCACCTTCGCGGTCGCGTGCTCGTTCGACGGTGACGACGAGGTCTTCACCAAGGACGTGACCCTGACCGGCGACGGCAGCAGCACGCTGCTGACGTCAGAGACCATGAGCGGTCTCCCGGTCGGGGCCGTCTGCACCGTCACCGAGACCGACGACGGAGGTGCGGACGAGACTCCGGCTCCCGTCACCGTCACGATCCCCGACGAGATCGACGGCGAGCCCCAGGTCGTCGTGGCCGGGCTCACCAACGTGTTCTCGGCCGGCACGATCAGCCTGAGCAAGGTGCTGGCCGGCGCGGGGGCCAAGGAGTCGTACGCGACCGACGCCGTCTTCACGGTCCAGGTGGTGTGCGAGCGCGACGTCGAGGACGTCCGGACGACGGTGTTCTCCGGTCCGGTGAAGATCAAGGGTGGCCAGTCGCTCACGATCGAGGGCAGCGACGGCACGCCGTTGCCGCTCCCGCTGGGGACACACTGCTACGGCTCGGAGACCGTGACCGGTGGCGCGACGACGGCGGTCGTCGACCACGACTCGTTCGACACGGGCGTCGTCGTGACGACGTCCAGCGAGGTGCAGGCGCTGGCTCTCACGGCCACCAACACCTTCGACCTGGGTGCCGTCGCGGTGACCAAGACGGTCGACGGCGCGGGCGCGTCGTTCGCCAAGGGCCGCACCTACGCCGTCGAGGTCACCTGCGTCCTGCCCCAGGGCGGACCGACCCCCACGGTGCTGTTCGCCGGCAAGAAGCTGTCACTGACCGGCGGTCAGACCCTCGAGGTCGGCGACCTGCCGATCGGTGCGCAGTGCTGGGCAGGCGAGAGCGACAGCGGCGGGGCGACCCGTACGACGATCTCGCACGACAGCGCCACGAAGCCGGCCACGGTCGCAGCCGGCCGGACCGCGGGCATCGAGGTCGTGAACACGTTCGACACCGGCCGGCTGACGGTCAGCAAGAAGGTCGTCGGGCCCGGCAAGGGACGGTTCAGCTTCACGCTGACGTGCACGACTCCTCAGGGCGACGTGCCCTTGGAGGACTCGGTCGCCCGGTTCACCCTGAAGGCGGGCCAGAGCCGCGTGTTCGACGTCCCGCTGGGTGCCTCGTGCACCGTCGAGGAGATCGACGTCCCCGACGACGCCACGGTGTCGTACAAGGACTCGACCGGCAAGGGTGACGGCAAGGTCGTGGTCGGGCAGGCCGCCTCGGTGAGGGTGACCAACACCTTCTCCGCCGTGCTGAGCGATGACGCCTCCGATCGTCCGGGCTCCGTCCGCGACGACGATGACAGCATCCTGCCGGGCACGGGAGGCGCTCGCCTGGTGTGGCTCGTCGCCGGGCTGCTGCTGGTGCTGGCCGGGGTCGTCGTCACGCGGACTGCGCGCCGCCGGGCCTAGCGGTCCCTGTACCTGACGCGTGGACCCGCAAGGGATCCACGCGTCAGGGCTGGACGGTCTGGACGATCGTGTTGTCGGACGGGACGGGATCGGTGTTGTCCGCTGCGTCGACGGAGGCGGTGAACGCCATCCCGGCCGCCTGCCCCGTCAGCACCAGCGTGAGGGAGCCTGAGGAGGCCTCGGCGAACGTGCAGACGACCGTCGTCGGCGAGACTCCCCCGGAGGTGCTGGTGCAGGTCGCGCCGTCGGGGTTGGGGTCGAAGCTCCAGCTGCCCGTCGACGTGATGTCGACCGTCAGCACCGGCGCGATGTCAGGTGAGGCGAGGTCCATCTCGAAGATCCCGGCGTCGCCCGCCACCATCGACGTGCCCGCCGTGAGGTGCTGGTCGAAGGTCGTGCCGGTCGCCGGCTCGGTGGGCGGCGTGGTGGTCGGCGGCGTCGGTTGATTCGGTTGGTTCGGTTGGTTCGGCGGCGTGCCGACGGGGACGTTCGGCACGCCCGAGGGCTGTCGAGGCTCCCGGGTCGGTCGGTCTGGTCGGTCTGGTCGGGCGGCCGGGGTGGCCCGGGGTGTCGGTGCGGCCTGCGGGAACAGGGCGTCGGCCACCCGACGTTCCGGTGCTCGAGGCTGAGCCTGGGGCGCCGGCGACACCGCGACAGGTGCGGGGGCGACGCTCGCGGTGGGGGCGCGCAGGCCGGCGAGGACGGCGGTGCCCGACGGCCCGGACGACATCGCGGCGGCAGCCACGACCGTCGCCGCGACAGCAGCCGCGGCGGCTCCCGCCGCGACGCCGGAGCGCGGGACGTGAGGCCGGCGCGGACGACGAGGACGACGGCGGGGATGGCTGCTGGGGCCTCCGGAGACATAGGACGTCGCAGCAGCTGCGCCCAGAAGAGCCGGTGCGAGCACGGCGCCCAGCGCGCTGGTGACGCCTCGCAGATCGGCCAGCACGGCGGTGCACTGCCGGCACTCGTCGAGGTGCGCCTCGACCTCTCTGGTCGCGCGGGCCCCCAGCTGGTCGCGGACGTACGCGGGCAGCCGCTCGTGCGTTCGCCGGCACGACTGGTCGGACGTCTCGGCGAGGTGCGCCGCGAGATAGGCCTGGCGCAGACCCTCGCGCGCACGGTACGAGAGAGCGGCGACCGCCGCGGGCTTGATGCCGAGCAGTCGACCGATCTCGCCGTGGGACTCGTCCTCGATCGCGGTGTGCCACAGCACCGCCTGCCACCGCTCCGGCAGCGTCGAGAACGCCTGCGCCAGCAACGGCGACTCCATGCGCAGGCCGGCGCCGTCGTCGGTCGCGGCTCGGCCCTCGACGCCCGAGTAGTCCTCGACCCAGACGTATCGGCTGTCGCGACGGATGCCGTTGACGAAGGCGTTGCGGACCGTGGTCATGGTGTAGGCGCGGAACGCGACCTCGGGACCATGGCCGTTGCGGATCGCCGCGAAGACCCGCACGAACGCCTCGGACGCCAGGTCGTCGGCGTCCGACCGTCCGGCGATCGAGACCGCCATCCGCCAGACGGACTGGTGATGGCGTGCGTACAGCTCGCCCGCGGCGCTCTCGTCGCCCCCGCGGTAGCGGCTGATCAGGTCGGCGTCGGACGCTTCCTGGTCGGTCTGCACGAAGGTTCTTCCATCCGGTGGTTCGGTGCCCGACACGGCGTCGGCCAAATCTCGAGTCTGTCACGGCGAGGACGTCGGCTCGGCCGTCCTACGGCCTTTCGCCCCCGATTTCACCCTCGTTGCCGGTTGCGTCGAACCGCGTTGCTGCTAGGTCAGGCGCGGGGCGTGAACTGCCGCAGGCGCAGGCTGTTGGTGACCACGAAGACGCTGCTGAACGCCATGGCGAGCCCTGCGATCAGCGGGTTGAGCAGGCCGAAGGCTGCCAGCGGGATCGCGGCGACGTTGTAGGCGAACGCCCAGAACAGATTGCCCTTGATGGTGCGCAGCGTCGCCCGCGACAGGCGGACGGCGTCGGCCGCCGTGGCCAGGTCGCCCTTCACCAACGTCAGGTCGGACGCCTCGATGGCCACGTCGGTGCCGGTGCCCATCGCGATGCCCAGGTCGGCCGCCGCGAGCGCGGCCGCGTCGTTGACGCCGTCGCCGACCATCGCGACGGCGCGGCCCTCGGCCTGCAGGTCGTGGACGACGCGCAGCTTGTCGGCGGGCGTGACGTCGGCGACGACGCGATCGATGCCGACCTCCGCGGCGACGGCCTCCGCCACGGCGCGGGCGTCGCCCGTCAGAAGGATCGGCTCGAGGCCCAGCGCCCGCAGATCGGCCACGGCCCGGCGTGATGTGGGCTTGACGGTGTCGGCGACCGTGATCGTGCCGCGGTACCGGCCGTCCCACGCGACGGCGACGGTGGTGCCCGTGGGCGTGTCCCCTTCGGGCACCTGGACGCCGTTGTCGCGCAGCCACGATGGGCGCCCGATCATCGCTGCGCGCCCGCCCACGGCGCCGCTCACTCCGAGACCTGCGTGGTTGGCGAACGACTCGACGTGGGCCGGCGTGGCGAGCTCGGCGATGGCACGGGCGACGGGGTGCTCCGACGCGTGCTCGAGCGATGCCGCGACGAGTCGCAGCTCGGCGTCGTCGACGCCCGCGACTGGGTCGACCGACGAGACGCTCATCTCGCCGCTGGTGACGGTGCCGGTCTTGTCGAGCACGACGGTGTCGATGGCCCGGGTCGACTCCAGCACGTGGGGGCCCTTGATCAGGATGCCGAGCTGGGCGCCGCGGCCGGTACCGACCATGAGCGCCGTCGGCGTGGCGAGCCCGAGCGCGCACGGGCAGGCGATGATCAGCACGGCGACGGCGGCCGTGAACGCCTCGGTCCAGGTGGACCCGGTTGCGACCCACGCCGCGAGCGTGACGAGCGAGAGACCGATGACGGCCGGCACGAAGAACGCCGACACGCGGTCGGCCAGGCGCTGCACGTCGGCCTTGCCCTCCTGCGCCTGCTCGACCAGCCGCGCCATCTGGGCCAGCCGGGTGTCGGAGCCGACCGCCGTCGCCCGCACCACCAGGCGTCCGCCGTGGTTGACCGTGGCGCCCGTGACGAGATCACCCGGCCCGACGTCGACCGGCACCGACTCGCCGGTCAGCATCGACTCGTCGACCGACGACGAGCCGTCCTCGACGACGCCGTCGGTCGCGATCTTCTCGCCGGGACGGACGACGAAGCGGTCGCCCTCGTGCAGGTGCTCGAGCGCGACCGTCCGCTCCTCGCCGTCGCGCAGCACCGTCACGTCGCGGACGCCGAGGTCCATGAGCGCTCGCAGCGCCGCACTCGAGCGCGTCTTGGCGCTGGCCTCGAGGTAGTGGCCGGCCAGGATGAACACCGTGACGGCTGCCGCGACCTCGAGGTAGATCTCGTCGTGCCCGGTGTCGGTGGGCAGCAGCGAGAAGTGCATCGTCATGCCGGTCATGCCGGCGTCGCCGAAGAACAGCGCCCACAGCGACCAGAGCCAGGCCGCGCCCACGCCGACGCTGACGAGGGTGTCCATCGTGACCGCGCCGTGGCGGATGTTGACCCAGGCGGCGCGGTGGAAGGGGTAGGCGCCCCACACGACGACGGGGGAGGCGAGCGCCAGGGCCAACCACTGCCAGCCGTCGAACTGCCAGCCCGGAACCATCGACAACACCACGACCGGCAGGGCCAGGGCCGCCGAGACCCGCAGCCGCCGCAGCATCGCCGCTGCCCCGTGCAAGCCTCCGTGTTCCTCGCTCTCTGACCCGACCTCGCTCTCTGACCCGACCTCGCTCCCTGAGCCGACCTCGCTCCCTGAGCTTGTCGAAGGGACCGACGCCGAGTACCCCGTCGCCGCGACCGCGTCGATGACCGCTTGCACCTCGACGTCGTCACCGAGCTGCACCGTGGCCTTCTCGGTGGCGTAGTTGACCGTCGCCTCCACGCCGTCGAGGCGGTTGAGCTTCTTCTCGATGCGCGCCGCGCACGACGCGCAGGTCATCCCCGTGAGGGTCAGATCGAGCTCGTCGAGGCCGGGGACCGTCGGGATCACGGCACCACCACCGTGTACGGAACGGTGACGATGTCGCCGTCGTGGCCGAACTGCAGGAACACGCGAGACGTGCCGGTCGGCAGGGTGCCGTCGAACGTGAACACGTTGTCCGCGCCGGTCGCCGGAACGGTCATGTCCGGCATCCCGGCCATCGCCGTGCCCGCGGGGTGCAGGTGGGTGTACGCCAGGTCACCCTGGCGGATGGCGATGAGGTGGGCGGGTGCGCCGAGGTACGGCTCCAAGCCGGTGGCAGCCGCGCCATCAGGAGTGGTGACGGTGAACGTCAGCCCATCGCGGGTCACGATCAGCCCGTCGACGGTCGGCGCGTCGTCGGATGCCGGCAGCGGCACGGAGGCGACGGGCACCTCGTCGTCGGTGTTCGTCGCCAGCACGATGTTGCTCGCCGCGCCCTGCGGCCAGATGTCGAAGATCAGGTGCCACGGCCCCTCTGGCACGGTGACGCTCC
>JBEVGQ010000156.1:0-19392 GCA_040511655.1 Aeromicrobium sp.
GGTGATGTCTGTTCTCCGCACCCTCGTCGACAAGGTCCCGCGCGACCACCTGCAGTCAGATGCGGCCTTCCATCGGCGCCGGCGCGTCGTGGCGGGCGTCAGCCTGGCCGGGGCGGCGCTGCTGGGCAAGTCGCTGTCGACCGAGCCGGACTCTCGGGAGTTCTACGGTCTGACGCTCGGCGTGGCATCCACCTGGACGGCCGGCGCGTTCGCGTCCGGCCCCCTGCATCTGGGCTGGGAGCAGACGCACGACGCCGGTCTACGCAGGCCGGTCGTCACCCCCGTCGTGCTGGGAGTCGGCGCCTTCGGCGCCTTCTACGGGGCAGCGCTCGTGGTCCGGCGCATCCCCGTGCTCAACCGTGCGCTCACCGACATCCTGGCGTTCGCCGACCAAGGGTCGGCCCCGCTCGTGACGCTGACGACCTTCGCCAACGGTGCGGCCGAGGAGGTCTTTTTCCGTGGAGCGCTGTACGCCGCAGTCGGCACCGACCACCCCGTGGCGAAGTCGACCGCCGTCTACTCGCTGGCGACCACGGCCACCCGCAACCCCGCGCTGGTCATGGCCAGCGGTGTCATGGGCACGCTGTTCGGCTTGCAACGTCGAGCGTCCGGGGGCATCCAGGCGCCCCTGCTGACCCACCTGACGTGGTCGGCGCTGATGCTGCGGTTCATGCCTCCCTTGTTCCGACGCGCCGGCGAGGACGAGGTGCAAACGCCCGCCTGATCGACCAGACTGTCCTGGTGCCGTGGCCGTCGTGGGAGCAAGCAGCCATCGCCGCCCTCCTCAGCATCATCGGCTGGGTCGTCGTCGGACGCCTGCCGCGATCACGGGTCGGAGACGCCCTGCTGCCGGCCTTTCGCGAGTTCGCCCTCGTCGCGGGCCTCTACGCCGTCTGGCGCCTCGCGCGGATGCTGCCCCTCACGCACGAGGCCGGCGCCATCGACCGCGCCAGGGACATCGACCGGCTGCAGCACGCGCTGCACCTGCCGAGCGAGATCTCGATCCAGCATCTGGTGATCGCGCACGACTGGCTCGCGCGCTTCGTCAACGGCTACTACGCGATCGTCCACGTCCCGGCGCTGATCGCGTTCATGGTGTGGGCCTTCGTGCGGCATCGCGACCTCTACCCGCACTGGCGCAACGGCCTCGTCGCCGTCACCGCGGGCTGCTTGGTGATCCGCTTCATCCGCGTCGCTCCGCCACGCTTCGTCGACGAGCTCGGGTTCGTCGACCTCTCGACCCGGTACGGGCTCGGGGTGTACGGAGACGTCGGCACGGGCGTGTCCGACCAGTTCGCGGCCATGCCGTCGATCCACGTCGGGTGGGCGGCGGTCGTGGCACTCGGCACCTTCGCGATGACACGTCACCCGGTGCGCTGGATCGTCCTGATGCACCTGCCGGTGACGGTGTTCGTCGTGGCGGCGACGGGACACCACTGGTGGCTCGACGGCGTCGTCGCACTGCTGCTTCTCGTCGCCGGCCTTAGGCTCGACGGATGGAGACGACGCGCACGAGCCCGCGCACCGCAATCGCCGTCCTCGCGCCTCCCGTCGTCATCGGACTCGTCGGCCTCACCCATCCCGCACACCTGACGCAGGACGCGTCGGCCTGGTGGCGCGACCTGCACATCGTGCTGCTGCCGCTGTTCCCGCTGCTGGCCGTGGGCCCGTGGCTCGTCGCACGATCGATCGAGCCGGTCTACGGCCGCATCACGCTGGTGCTGGCGTACGTCTACGCATGCTTCTACTCGGCCCTCGACGTGCTGGCCGGTATCGCGGCGGGCGCGCTCAAGAACGATCGCGAGGGCGGTCTCGCCACGGTGTTCGGCTACGCGAGCGACCTGGGTCAGGTCGGCTCGATCGCGTACATCGGAGCCACGGCGGCCGCTGCGGGCTGCCTGCTGCGCGTCGCGGGCGTGCGGGTGCTGCCGGGTGCCGCGCTGGCGCTGCTGGGCGCCTACGGCTTCATGGAGAACCACGTCTACCCGCCGTGGGGCGTCCTGTCGATGCTGGCCGTCGCCGCAGGCTGGGCCTGGATGCTCGTGGCTAGACGGGCAGCAGACGTGTGATGAACCGCGTCAGCTGGTCGACGTTGCTGCACTGATGCATCTCGACGACGTCGGCGTACTGATGGGCCACCGAGTCGCCCAGGCCCCACCGCATCGTCGCCTCTGGATTGAGCCAGAACGTGCGCCGCGCCTTCTGGTTGATCTCGTGCAGCGCGCCGAGGTTGGGATCTTGGTTGTTGTTGCGCGCGTCGCCGAGGATCAGCACCGCGGTACGGGGCCCGATCGCGTCCATGTACCCGGCACGGAAGTCGGCCAGCGCCTCGCCGTAGTCGCTGCTGGTGTGCCACTTGGTGATGTGCGCCTCGGACTGGATGCGCGCCGACAGGTCGTCCGAGCCGGGGCCGGCGGTCGTCTCCTTGACCAGGTCGGTGACCTCGTCCATCGCGTTGACGAAGGCGAACACCCGCACCTTGCTGAACTGCCCGCTGAGTGCCTGCACCAGGTGCATCGTGAAGCCGCTGAAGCCGGCGACCGAGCCCGACACGTCGCACAGCAGCACCAGCTCGGGACGTGACGGGTGCGGCTTGGCGAAGGCCGGCTGCATCGGCACGCCGCCGGTCGACATCGAGCGCCTCAGGGTCTTGCGGATGTCGATGCGTCCGCGGCGGTTCTTGCGCCGCCTCGCCGCCAGGCGCGTGGCGAGCTTGCGCGACAACGGCTGCACCGATCGCGCGAGCTCTTCGAGCTGCTGGCGACTGGCGCTCAGGAAGTCGACGCGGTCGGTGCCCGAGCGCACGGCGTGCCGCGTGACGACGTCGCGTCCTCGCACCTCCGCAGTACGGCGGCGCGCCTCGGCCGCCACCATCTGGCGGAACCGCTCGATGCTCTGCCGGATCTCGTCCCGTTCGAGGCGCTCCGTGAACTCGCCGCCTCCACCGGTGCCCTGACCCTGACCCTGCTGGCCGCCTTGTCCGCGCATCCCCAGTGCCTGCGTCAGCAGCGTCTGAGGGCGCAGCCGCTCGAGGGTCTGGTAGGCCGAGAAGCCCTCGCTCGGGGTGTCGGCGGTGCCGACCCGGCCCAGCAGGTCGATCGCGATCTCGGCCACCTGCTCGAGCGTGCGCAGGTCGGCGTCGGCCAGCGCCATGGCCAGCAGGTCACGCAGGTCGTCGAGGTCGAAGTCGTCGTCGACGTCCATGGCCGCCTGGGGTGCACCGACCCCGGCAGGGAAGTAGATGTCGAAGACCATGTCGAACACCTCGCGCTGTCCGCCGCGCCGGATGAGCGCCGAGGCGAGACCCTCGCGCAGCTGTTCGCGGTCGCTCATGCCGAGCACCTCGATGACGGCCGCCGCGTCGACGGTCTCGCTCGTCCCGGCCGAGACGCCCTTGCTGCGCAGCGCCGCCACGAGCTCGACCAGGCGCCCGGCGAGGTCCTGCGTCACGGCGAGAGGACCTCGTCGAGGTCGAGCTTGGTGCGGGCCTTCTCGAGGTCGTCCTGGTGCTTGAGGATGACGCCGAGGCTGTCGCGCACGGTCTCCTCGTCGAGGATGTCGGCGCCGAGGGCGACGAGCGTGCGGGCCCAGTCGATCGTCTCCGACACCGACGGTGCCTTGCGCAGGGGCATCGCGCGCAGGGCGTTGACGACCCGCACCAACGACTCACCGAGCGACTGGTCGAGGCCCGGCACCTTGAGGCGGACGATCTCCTCCTCGAGCGCGGTGTCGGGGAAGTCGACGTGCAGGAACAGGCAGCGTCGCCGCAGTGCCTCGGAGAGCTCGCGTGTCGCGTTGGACGTCAGCACCACGAACGGGCGGTGCTTGGCCGTGATGGTGCCGAGCTCGGGGACCGTCACCTGGAACTCGCCCAGCACCTCGAGCAGCAGGCCCTCGATCTCGACGTCGGCCTTGTCGGTCTCGTCGATCAGCAGCACCGTCGGGTCGTCGCTGCGGATCGCCGTCAGCAGCGGGCGGGGGAGCAGGAACTCCTCGGAGAAGATGTCGTTGCGCGCCTCGTCCCACGTCTCGCCCTGGCCGGCGGTGATGCGCAGCAGCTGCTTCGCGTGGTTCCACTCGTAGAGCGCTCGGGCCTCGTCGACCCCCTCGTAGCACTGCAGACGGATGAGGTCGGACGAGCACGACTCGGCGACGGCACTGGCCAGCGCGGTCTTGCCGACGCCGGCAGGCCCCTCCACCAGCAGCGGCTTGCCGAGCTCGCTGGCGAGAAACACGGTGGTCGCGATCGCGTCGGACGCCAAGTACCCGGCGGAGGCGAGCTTGGCCTTGACGTCGGCGATCGAGTCGAACGGCATGGTGCGCATGCCTACGATGATGCCGTGGCCCTGATCGAGATCGTGCGCGAGGTACCTCTGAGTCCAGCCGATGCGTGGGGTCGGGTCACGGCATGGCAGCGCCACGGCGAGTTCGTCCCCCTCACCCGCATCACCGTGACCCCCGACGGCTTCGACGCGTTCACGGGGGTCGGCCGCATCGGCTTCCACGACCCCATGGACGTCGTCGAGTGGCGCGAGCCGTCGTTCTGCCGGCTCGAGAAGCGCGGCCGCGTGGTCACCGGCTGGGCCGAGCTGTCGGTCGACGCCGTCGACATCGGCAGCCGCGTCACCTGGCGCGAGGACCTCCACGTCACCGGCATGCCACGCTTCATGGACGGCGTCACGAAGGCGTCGAGCCGAGCCCTGTTCTCGCGCGTGATCGACGGCTTGCTCGCCTCCACTCCTTGAGCTTGTCGAAAGGCCCCCTCCCCGTACGATCGCGGTATGGCCTACGCACCAGAGACCGAAGCCGTCGAGATCTGCCGCGACCTGATCCGCATCGACACCAGCAACTACGGTGACGACTCCGGTCCGGGGGAGAGGGCCGCAGCCGAGTACGTCGCGGCCTCGCTCGCCGAAGTGGGTATCGAGTCCGAGATCATCGAGTCGATGCACGGGCGCGCCAGCGTCGTCGCCCGGTGGGGCAACCAGAGCTCGTCGCGTCCGGGCCTGCTGGTCCACGGTCACCTCGACGTCGTCCCGGCGCAGGCCGACGACTGGACGGTCGATCCGTTCGCCGGCGAGATCGTCGACGGCTACCTGTTCGGCCGCGGCGCGGTCGACATGAAGGACTTCGACGCGATGCTGCTCTCGGTGGTGCGCGCTCGGCAGCGCGCCGGCGTGATCCCCGACCGTCCGATCCTGCTGGTGTTCACCGCCGACGAAGAGGCCGGCGGCGTGTGGGGCGCGCACTGGCTCGTCGAGCACCGTCCCGAGCTGTTCGAGGGCTGCAGCGAGGCGGTGGGCGAGGTCGGTGGCTTCTCCACCGAGATCGGCGGCAAGCGGCTGTACCTCATCGAGTCGGGCGAGAAGGGCATCGCCTGGATGCGCCTGCGCGCCCGCGGCACCGCCGGCCACGGATCGATGCGCAACGACGACAACGCGCTGATGCACCTCTCGCGCGGGCTGCTGGCCCTCGGCGAGCACGAGTGGCCTGCCGAGCCTGGCCCGTCGATGCAGCAGCTGCTCGCCACGGTGCGCGAGCTGACCGGCAGCGACGGATCTCCCGACGAGCTGCTCGAGCACTTCGGACCCGCCGTGCGGATGATCGGCGCCGGCGTCCGCAACACCACCAACGCCACGATGCTCGAGGCCGGCTACAAGCACAACGTCGTCCCCGGCGAGGCCGTCGCCTACGTCGACGGACGATTCCTGCCCGGGCACGGCGACACCTTCGTCCCCGCCGTCGAGGGCATCGTGGGTGACGCCGTATCGGTCGAGCCCTACATCAGCCAGCCGGCCCTGGAGTACGCCTTCGGGGGCGACCTGGTCGACGCCATGACGGTCGCCCTGCACTCGCAGGACCCCGATGCCCACATCGCGCCGTTCGTGATGTCGGGCGGCACCGACGCCAAGGCCTGGGACAAGCTCGGCATCACGTCGTTCGGCTTCGTCCCGCTGCGCCTGCCGACCGATCTCGACTTCACGGCGCTGTTCCACGGCGTCGACGAGCGGGTGCCGACCTCGTCGCTCGAGTTCGGCGCGACGGTCTTCGACACCTTCCTGGGCCTGGCGTAGCCCCCTGCACGCCTAGAGCGTGCTGCGCATCCGGATGATCTTGCGGCGCAGGGTGACGGTGCGCTGCCCGGTGCCGTCCTTGCGGAGCCGGTCGAGCTCCCAGCCCTGGTACTCGGCGGCGTCGGTGAGCATGCGGCAGACGGCCGAGCGCGACTTCGTGCGGTCGATCGTCAGGTTCCAGAACTCGTACTCGATCATCGACTCACCTCTCATCAGCGCGCCGCCTGCGACACGTCGTCCAGCGCCAGCAGGATCTCCGGCGGCAGCTCGAGCTCGTCGGCGGCGAGGTTCTCCTGCAGCTGCGGCGTGGTGCGGGCCCCGATGATCGCGGACGACAGCTGCGGCCGGGCCAGCAGCCACGCCAGCGCCACGTGGGCGATCGAGACGTGCAGGCCTTCGGACGCCCGCGCCAGCGCCTCGACGACGCCGGACTTGGCGGGCGTGAGGTAGGCGCCCACGAACTCGTCCCAGCCGGGCGTCGCGGCCCGTGAGTCGGTCGGCACACCGCCGCGGTACTTGCCCGTGAGCACGCCACGCCCCAGTGGCGACCAGGCCAGCAGGCCCATGCCGAGGTGGGCGGCGGCGGGGACGACCTCGTCCTCGGGATCGCGGTTGACCAGCGAGTACTCGACCTGGTTGCTGACGAGCGGGACGCCCTCGGACCGTCCGGCGAGCCACGTGTGCGCGATGCCGGTCTGCCAGCCGGTGAAGTTGGAGACGCCGACGTAGCGGGTGCGGCCCGTGCGGACGGCATGCTCCAGCGCGCCGAGCGTCTCCTCGAGAGGCACGTCGAGGTCGGGCGTGTGGATCTGCCACAGGTCGAGGTGGTCGGTCTGCAGCTGACGCAGCGACGTGTCGAGCTGGTCGAGCAACGTGCGGCGCGATCCGTCCTTGACGACCTCGCCACCGCGGCGCGTGAAGCCCGCCTTGCCCGCCAGCACGATCTCGTCGCGCACGCCCGCCTTGGCCAGCAGCGAGCCGAGCAGCTCTTCGCACGCGCCGTCGCCGTAGATCGGAGCGGTGTCGACCAGCGTGCCGCCCGCGTCGAGGAAGGTCGTCAGCTGGTCGGCCGCCTCGTAGGAGTCGACTGACGAGCCCCAGGTCATGGTTCCGAGGCCGAGACGCGAGACCTCCAGGCCGGAGTGACCGACGCGACGACGTTGCATGCCGCCAAGATAGTCGGCCGTGCGAAGGCGCGGCGGTAGGCTCGCACGGTGGACTTTCTCCGTGCCGTCGTCCTGGGGGTGGTGCAGGGACTGACCGAGTTCCTCCCGATCTCCAGCAGTGCCCATCTCGCGATCATCCCCAAGCTCCTCGGTTGGGACGATCCGGGCGCCGCCTACACCGCGGTCATCCAGATCGGCACCGAGCTCGCGGTCCTGCTGTACTTCTGGCGCGACATCTGGACCATCGGCTCAGGATGGGTGCGCGGGGTCTTCTCGCGCGAGGCGCGGCAGGCGCCGGAGTGGCGCATGGGCTGGTTCGTGATCATCGGCTCGGTCCCGATCGTCGTCCTCGGGCTGCTGCTGCAGGACGCGATCGACCGCGAGTTCCGCAACCTGTGGGTCATCGGCACGACGCTGATCGTCCTGGGCGTCGTGCTGGGCATCGCCGAGCGCGTGGGCCGCAAGACCAGCCCCATCGACGACCTCACGATGACGCACGCGATCCTGCTGGGCCTCGCGCAGGCTGGTGCTCTGGTGCCTGGCGTGTCACGCTCGGGCGCGACCATCAGCATGGGCCTGCTGCTCGGCTACGAGCGCGCCGCGGCCACGCGCTACGCGTTCCTGCTGGCGATACCCGCCGTCGTCGGCGCCGGCATCTTCAAGCTCAAGGACATCGGCGGCGACAACGCCTACGGCGTCGGACCCACCGTCGTCGGCACCGTCGTGTCGTTCGTGGTGGGGCTGGCCGTCATCCACTGGCTGCTCAAGTACGTCAGCACCCACTCGTACACGCCGTTCGTGGTCTACCGCGTCGGCCTGGGTGCCCTCGTGCTGGTGCTGGTGGGCACCGGCGCCATCGCCGCCGGCACCACGGTGGGCTGACGTCCTTGACCTCCGCGGGTCGTCCGGAGATCCTTCTCGCCCGCGGCAGCCTTCGCGGGGCCTGGAGGACGCTGGTCTCCGGTCCTGTCGTCGTCGGGGCGCTCGGACTCGTGGCGGCGACGGCGATGTTCGTGCTCGATCCCGAGACGCGCGCCGAGGGGTGGTGGCCGGTCGTCTTCATCGCGCTGCTCGGCGCTGCCGTCGGTGCGACGGTCTCGTTGTACTTCCTCGTCCCTTGGGCGTTTCTGCCCGCGCGGGTGAGCTACCTCCTGCGGGGAACTGAGCTGATCGTGCTCCGGGGTCGTCGAGTCGTGCGGCGGGTCGACCTCGTGGACGCGTCGGAGATCCAGGTCCTCGGCGGCATCAGCGGTCGACGGCTCTGGATCGGCTGGGGGGGCCACATCTCGCCGCTCGCGGACATCCCCCAGGTCGCGTACGTGCATCGTGCAGCGAGCGGCCGCGAGGTTGCTGTGTTCTTGCCGCGCGTGCTTGTGTGGGGACAGGAAGCAGCGGACGAGTTCCGCAGCTCGCTCTTTGCCAAGCTGCACGCAGCCGGCATCACAGTGGGCTAGAGCCAGCCCGACTTCTTGAAGCGGCGGTAGATGTAGCCGCACAAGCCGGCGATGACGGCCAGGCACATCGGGTAGCCGTACTGCCACGTCAGCTCGGGCATGTGCTCGAAGTTCATGCCGTAGACCCCGGCGATAGCGGTGGGGACGGCGAAGATCGTGGCGCCGGCGGTGAGCTTGCGCATGTCCTCGTTCTGCTGGACGCTCAGCTGCGCCAGGTGCGCCTGCAGGGCGTTGTCGAGCAGGTGGTCGATCGAGTCGATGGCCTCGGCGGCACGTGCCAGGTGGTCGGCGATGTCGCGGAAGTAGGGCCGGGCGTCTTCTGGTGCCGTCGCGAGGGCGAGGCGGTGGATCGGCTCACGCAGGGGCAGCACGGCCCGTCGGAACTCGAGGGTCTCGCGCTTGAGCCGGTAGATGCGGGTCGAGTCGTTCGAGCGCTCGGCGGAGAACACCGAGGTCTCGACCTCCTGCACGTCGGTCTCGAGCTCGGCGGCGACGTCCTCGTAGTGGTCCACGATGCTGTCGACCACCGCGTAGAGCGCCGCCGTCGGACCGTGGGAGAGCGGCTCGATCATGCTCTCGGCGGCCTTGCGGGCGTTGCGCAGCGAGGGGCCGCCGTGGCGCACCGTCAGCAGGAACTTCTCGCCCAGGAAGATGTTGACCTCGTGCGTCGTGATGTCGTCGTCGTTGTACGAGACTGTGCGGATCGAGATGAACGTGTGGTCGGCGTACTTCTCGACCTTCGGACGCTGGTGCGCCTCGAGGGCATCCTCGACCGCCAGCGGGTGCAGCCCGAGGGAGTCGCCCACCCGGTGCATCTCGTCGGCCGTCGGGTTGCCGATGCCCACCCACAGGAAGTCGTCCTCGCCCAGCCTGCGGAGGGCAGCGTCGAGGGACTCGGAGTCGTGCTCGGTGGTCTCGCGGACCCCGTCGCGGTAGACGGCGCAGTCGATGATCACGTCGTCATTGTCCACCGATAGGCTCAGGACATGCGCAGCTGGTCGAGTCCTGAGGTCCCTTCTCTCAGTGACCTCGGTCTCGGGACCGGTCCGTCGCTGTCGGTGCACGACACGTCGTCGGCCGCCCCGCGCACCGTCGACCCCGACCAGAGCGCGCGGCTGTACGTCTGCGGCATCACCCCGTACGACGCGACTCACATGGGTCACGCCGCGACCTACCTGACGTTCGACCTCGTGCAGCGCGTCTGGCGTGACCGCGGACTCGACGTCACCTACACGCAGAACGTCACCGACGTCGACGACCCGCTGCTCGAGCGTGCGACCGCCACGGGCGTCGACTGGGTCGAGCTGGCCGAGCGCGAGACCCAGCTGTTCCGCGAGGACATGACGGCCCTGCGCGTCCTGGCGCCCGCACACTACGTGGGCGCCGTCGAGTCGATCGACCTCGTGGTCGACCTGGTCGGACGTCTGCGCGAGGCCGGTGCCGTCTACTCCGTCGACGACGACCTCTACTTCGACGTGCACGCCGACCCCGGCTTCGGGCTGGTGTCGGGCTTCGACGAGGCGACGATGCGCGAGATCTTCCCGCAGCGCGGGGGAGACCCCGACCGTCCCGGCAAGCGCGACCCGCTCGACTGCCTGCTCTGGCAGGCAGAACGCCCGGGCGAGCCGGCGTGGGACACCTCGCTGGGCCGTGGCCGTCCCGGCTGGCACATCGAGTGCGCGGCGATCGCGCTGCACCACCTGGGCACGGCGTTCGACGTCCAGGGCGGCGGATCCGACCTGGTCTTCCCGCACCACGAGATGTCGGCGTCCGAGGCAACCGTCGCCACCGGCGAGCCGTTCGCGCGGGCCTACGTCCACGCCGGCATGGTCGGCTACGAGGGCGAGAAGATGTCCAAGTCCAAGGGCAACCTCGTCCTGGTCTCGAGGCTGCGCGCCGCCGGCCACGACCCCATGGCCATCCGTCTGGCGCTGCTCGCACACCACTACCGCAGCGACTGGGAGTGGTTCGCCGACGAGATCGACCGTGCCGAGACCCGGCTCGCCCACTGGCGTGCCGCCGTGGCGCGCACCGTCGCGCCCTCGGGCGAGGCACTGCTCGAGCGCATCCGTGCGGCACTGGCCGACGACCTCGACGCGCCGGCCGCCCTCGCCGCGATCGACGAGTGGGCGTCCGACGACGCCGGCGTCGACCCGCAGGCCGGACGCACCGCCCGCAGCGCGATCGACGCGCTGCTCGGCGTCGCCCTCTAGAAGCCGTTGCCTCTGCGGTTCTCCGGCTTCGGCTGGGTGCGCTGACGTCCCAGCTCGCCGCCGATGCGGCCGCCGTACGGACGTCCGTGGTCGGCGAACTCGTCGCGGACGTACGACAGACGCCATGGCCCGAGCTGGATGCGCGACCCCGTGTGCAGGGTCTGCCGGGGCAGCTGCCGCCCTCCCACGGTCGTCAGCACGGTGCTGCTGCGCGCGATCAGCACGTACTCGTCGTCGTCCGTGCGGACGATCTCGGCCTGGACATCGTCGACGCCGGCGAGGACGAGCCCGGCCCCTTCGCCGCTGCCGATCACGACGCCGTCGGTCGGCAGGGCGAACACGCCGACGCGTCGGTCGAGGGCCGGGTCGGAGGTGTCGGCCAGGTACAGCCGCGGGTGGCCCCGGCCGCCGACCGGGTCGTGGGTGGTCGTGACCGTCCGTGGGATGCCCCTGAACGGGACGGGTGGCCACGGCGTGCCCGGCGGCAGGCCTGCGCTCGTCAGGTCGACGGCGCCGCGTGCGGACGGTCGGCGTGCCACCACGGCGCGAAGGACACGCGCCCAGGTGCCGAGGCGCAGGTGGCGCGATCTCGTCACCATCCGCTGGACGAGCGGGGCCCGCACGGCTCCCATCGTGACGACGGTGCCGTCCGGACCGGAGACCTCGACCACGAGGCCGAGGCGAGCCAGCTCGTCGGCCAGGCCGCGCACGGCCGCGCGAGACGGTTGGCCGACCACTGCGAGCAGGTCGTCGCTGTGGATCGTCACGTGGTTGCCGGCTGCGCGGATGGTTCCGCTCACGTGCCGGCCGGTCCCACCGCTCTTCGCAGGAGTCTCGATGTCGAAGGTGAGGTCCGCGTCGAGGTGCAGCACGGCCGTCATGGCTACGAGCGGTGCTGGTCGGCGCCGGCGAGCTCGTCGTCGCTGGTCGTGATGCGCAGCGTGCCGTTGAGCTTCCAGGTGGCGCGGGGCGCGTCGTCGCCGGTGTCGCGAGGCACTTCGACCGCCATGTCGATGAACTCGTAGTTGACCGCGGCGCCCCTCCCGGTGAGATAGCTCCACAGCTCCTGGCCGAGGTCGGCCCAGTCCGTGACGGGCTGGATGGTGGGCTGCGGACGGTCGTCTGAGGTACTCATGGCTCGAGTGTGACACCCGTCACACGGTGCGCAACTTGTGAACAGGTTCAGTTCATCACGAGAGTCCGCGAGGTGCGCACCAGCCGTGAGACGTATCGCCCGATGCGCGCCGCTCTGCTGCTTCTCGTGTCCGTGCTGCTCGCCTCGTGCGGGTCAGGCTCTGACGGGTCGTCCCCTCGGTCTGAGGGATCGTCCACCCGAACGACGGCGGTCACCGCGTCCGCTCCGGGCATCTATCTCGTCGGCACTGATGTGCCGGCCGGCGTCTGGACGAACTCCGACGGATGCGTGGGCATCGCGGCCAGCTCGAGGACGTACGACCTGATGGCCGACACGGACCCGGACGCTGGAGGACGCATCATCGCCGACGACGAGCGACCCGACGACGGTCGACGGGCCCGACGACCTGGTGCGGCAGACGCTGTCGTTGCCGCACCAGAAGTCGTCGTCAGCCGCGGATCTCGCCGGCTCGATCCAGGAGCAGATGTTCACGATCGTCGCCGCGGAGCAGGAGACGCTCGCTGAGCCGGTCGGCGTGCTCATCGACTTCCTCCACGACCCGCGCTACTACGTCAAGGACGGCAGGATCGACGACTCCATCACCGAGGCGGCCGCGACGATCCGCAGCACCTGCGCCGGCCGATGAGCACGTCGTCCGCCGTCGACTACTCCGGGTCGACGTTGCGCCGGCGCAGGTAGCGCTCGAACTCCTTGGCGATCGCGTCGCCGCTGGCCTCGGGCAGCTCGCTCGTGTCACGCTCGTTCTCGAGCGCCTCGACATACTCGGCGATCTCGTCGTCGTGCGACGTGAGCTCTTCGGCGCCACGCTGCCAGGCCTCGGCCATCTCGGCGAGGACGCCCTGGGGCAGCGGCATGCCCACGGCGTCCTCGAGCGCACCCAGCAGCGCCAGCGTCGCCTTGGGGCACGGCGGCTCGGCCAGGTAGTGGGGGACCGCCGCCCACAGAGAGGCCGAGGCGATGCCCTCGGCGGACGCGATCTCGTTGAGGACCGACGTGATGCCGATCGGCCCGGTGTACGTCGATGGCATCAGCGACATGCGCTCCATCAGCGTCGAATCGGTCGTCGAGCCGCTGACCGGGACGGGACGGGTGTGGGGGGAGTCGGCGAGCAGTGCCCCGAGCGTCACCAGCTCGGTGACGCCTGCCCGCTGGGCGACCTCGATGACCGACCCGCAGAACGACCTCCAGCGCAGGTTGGGCTCGGGGGCGCGCAGCAGCAGCACGTCGCGCTCGAGCCGAGCCGGCCGCGCCACGTAGATCTGCGGCGCCGGCCAGGTGATGAGCCGTCCGCCGTCCTCGGTGGACCGCACCTGGGGCCGGTTCACCTGGAAGTCGTAGAACTCCTCGGGGTCGAGCTCGATCAGCAGCTCGGCGTCCCACTCCTCGATCAGGTGGTCGACGGTGCCCGACGCGGCGTCGGCGGCGTCGTTCCATCCCTCGAACGCGGCCACCATCCACGGGTTGCGCATGGGCTCGGCATCGGTGCTGGGACTCACTCCTCCAGCCTAGCCTCGGGCTCGGGGGCGTCATGACGCTCGACCATCACCTGCGAGATGCGGCGCCCGTCCAGCTCGGCGACCGCGAGCGTCGCGTCGCCGACCTCGACGGTGTCGCCGACCTGCGGCATCCGCCCCAGCTGGTCGATGATGAAGCCGGCGACGGTCTCGTAGGAGCCGTCGACGAGCTCGATGCCGGTGACCTCGGAGAAGTCCTCGATGTTCAGGCCGCCGTCGAAGAGGCCGTCGCGCCGCTCGTCGTGGGCCTCCTCGGTCTCGCCGGGCAGGTCGTACTCGTCGCGGATCTCCCCGACGAGCTCCTCGACCAGGTCCTCGAGCGTCACGATGCCGTCGGTGCCGCCGTACTCGTCGATCACCAGGGCGATGTGCACGCCGTCATGGCGCATCTGAGCCATCGCCGGAAGGATGCGGTTGGTGCCGGGCAGCACAGGGATGTCGCGCGCGAGCGAGCCGACGGTCGCCGCCGGGTCGACGTCGGCCTGCAGCAGGTCGCGCACGTGCACGAAGCCCAGGACGTCGTCGACCGAGGCGCCTGTGACCGGGTAGCGCGAGTGCGGCATGTCACGGACGTTGGCGGCCGCCTCCGCGAGGCGGGTGGACGCCGACAGGAAGTCGACGTTGTGCCGAGGCTGCATGACCTCCTTGACCGTGCGCTGGGTCGCCGAGAAGACGTCCTGGACGATGCGCCGCTCATCGATGTCGAATCCCTCGTGGCCGCCCACCAGGTCGCGCAGCTCGTCCTCGCTCATCTCCTCGTTGGTGGCGTTGGGATCGCCGCCGAGCAGCCGGACGACGGCATTGGTCGACAACGACAGGAACCAGATCACCGGACGCATCAGCGTCGCGAAGCGCGAGAGCGGGGGAGCGACGGCGGTCGCGAGACCTGCCGACTTCTGGAGGGCGAACCGCTTCGGCACCAGCTCGCCCAGCACGAGCGACAGGTAGGCGATGACCAGCGTCATGACGACCAGCGCGACGTTGTCGGCCGCGCGCTCGGACAGGCCCAGCCCCGTGAACGTCGGGGCGACGTCAGGCGCGAGCGTCGACGCGCCGTAGGCAGCGGACAGGAAGCCGGCCACGGTCACGCCGATCTGCACGGCAGCGAGGAACCGGTTGGGGTCGCGGGCGAGCGATGCGACCTTGGCCCCACGTCCGCCTTGCTGCTCGAGGCGGTCGAGCTGACTGGGGCGAAGAGACACCAGCGCCATCTCGGTGGCCGAGAACACCCCGCCGACCAGCACGAACACCAGCACCAGGCCGAAGTTGAGCAGCGTCTGCTGGTCCATCAGCACCCACCTGCCCGGCGCATCGGGAGGTGGGTGTGACGTATTCGGGGGCGCTTCATGCCGGAAAGTCTAGAGGCGACGGACTCATTCGTTCTCGGTGCGGTATCCGAGGTTGGGCGAGAGCCACTTCTCGGCCTCCTCGAGCGTCCAGCCCTTGCGCTGGGCGTAGTCCTCGACCTGGTCGCGTCCGACCCGGCCCAGCACGAAGTACTGCGATTCGGGGTGCGAGAAGTACAGCCCGCTGACCGACGCGCCGGGCCACATGGCCATGCTCTCGGTCAGCTCGATGCCGGTGTTGGCCTCGACGTCGAGCAGCTCCCAGATGGTCTGCTTCTCGGTGTGCTCGGGGCAGGCCGGGTAGCCGGGTGCCGGACGGATGCCGGCGTACTTCTCGCCGATGAGGTCGGCGCTGCTCAGCGACTCGTTGGGGACGTACGCCCAGAACTCCTTGCGCACGCGCTCGTGCATGCGCTCGGCGAAGGCCTCGGCGAGGCGGTCGGCCAGCGATTCGAGCAAGATGGCGCTGTAGTCGTCGAGGTTCTTCTTGAACTCGGCGATCTTGTCGCCGATGTGCACGCCGGCCGTGACGGCGAACGCGCCGACGTAGTCGCGCAGTCCCGTCTCCTTCGGCGCCACGAAGTCGGCCAGCGACTTGCGAGCCGATCCCTCGCGCCCCTCGCCCTGCTGACGCAGCTGGTGCAGGGTCGACAGCACCTCGGTGCGCGACTCGTCGGTGTAGAGCTCGATGTCGTCGCCGGGCACCTGGCTGGCCGGGAACAGGCCGAAGACGCCGTTGGCACGGATCCACTTGCCCTCGATCAGCTGGTCGAGCATGACCTGCGCGTCCTCGTAGAGCTTGCGCGCGGCCTCTC
This sequence comes from Aeromicrobium sp., assembly GCA_040511655.1. Taxonomy (GTDB): domain Bacteria; phylum Actinomycetota; class Actinomycetes; order Propionibacteriales; family Nocardioidaceae; genus Aeromicrobium. The sequence goes on from JBEVGQ010000156.1 coordinate 15,739, forward strand.
CCGTGGCCGGGTTGTTCAGGATGTCGGGGAAGCGTCCCTTCATCTCCCAGGCGTTGAAGAACGGCTGCCAGTCGATGTACTCGCGCAGCTCGTCGAGCGAGTAGTCGGTGAACGTCCGGACGAACTGGGTAGCGGTGCCGTGACGGTGGTCGCAGCCCGGGCCAGAGCACAGGTCGCGCGCCTGCTGGGCCAGCATCCGCGGTCGCGGCGGGTGGTAGTCGCTCCAGTCGATCGGCGTCGCCTTCTCGCGCGCGGCAGCGATCGACAGCAGCGAGCGGGTGTCCTGGCGGGCGGCGTGACGCTCGCGCAGCGTCTCGTACTCGGCGGTGGTGTCGGCCAGCAGCTTGGGCCGCTGCTCGTCGGACAGCAGCGCGGCCACGACGGGCACCGACCGCGACGCGTCCTTCACCCAGATGACGGGGCCGTGGTACTGCTGCGCGACCTTGACCGCGGTGTGTGCGCGCGACGTCGTCGCCCCGCCGATCATCAGCGGGATGTCGAATCCCTGGCGCTCCATCTCCTTGGCGAAGGTGACCATCTCGTCGAGCGAGGGCGTGATGAGGCCCGACAGGCCGATGACGTCGGCGCCCTCCTCCTTGGCGGCGTCGAGGATCTTCTGCGCCGGCACCATGACGCCGAGGTCGACGACGTCGTAGTTGTTGCACTGCAGCACGACGCCGACGATGTTCTTGCCGATGTCGTGCACGTCGCCCTTGACGGTGGCCATGATGACCTTGCCGTTGCTGCGCTCGACGTCACCGGGCTGCTTCTCGGCCTCGATGAACGGAATGAGGTAGGCGACGGCCTTCTTCATGACGCGGGCCGACTTCACGACCTGCGGGAGGAACATCTTGCCCTCGCCGAACAGGTCGCCGACGACGTTCATGCCGGCCATCAAAGGGCCCTCGATGACCTCGATGGGACGCCCGCCACGCGCGGAGATCTCGGCGCGCAGCTCTTCGGTGTCGGACTCGGCGAACTCGTCGATGCCCTTGACCAGGGCGTGGGTGATGCGCTCGCCGACCGGCAGCGAACGCCACTCCTCGCTGGCGACCTCCTTCACGGAGCCGTCGCCGGCGAAGTCCGCCGCGATCTCGAGCAGGCGCTCGGTGCTGTCGGGGCGGCGGTTCAGAATGACGTCCTCGATGCGCTCGCGGAGCAGCTCGGGGACCTCGTCGTAGACCTCGAGCGCGCCGGCGTTGACGATTCCCATGTCCATGCCCGCGTTGATCGCGTGGTAGAGGAACACCGCGTGGATCGCCTCGCGCACGGGGTTGTTGCCGCGGAACGAGAACGACACGTTCGACACGCCGCCCGAGACCAGGGCGCCCGGCAGGTTCTGCTTGATCCACCGCGTGGCCTCGATGAAGTCGACGCCGTAGTTGGCGTGCTCCTCGATGCCCGTGGCCACGGCGAACACGTTGGGGTCGAAGATGATGTCCTCGGGCGGGAAGCCGACCTCGTCGACCAAGATGTCGTACGCGCGCCGGCAGATCTGCTGGCGGCGCTCGAGGTTGTCGGCCTGGCCGTCCTCGTCGAAGGCCATGACGACCACGGCTGCGCCGTACTTGCGGCACAGGCGGGCCTCACGGACGAACTTCTCCTCGCCCTCCTTCATCGAGATCGAGTTGACGATCGCCTTGCCTTGGACGCACTTCAGCCCGGCCTCGATGACCTCCCACTTGGACGAGTCGATCATCGTCGGCACGCGACAGATGTCGGGCTCGGTGGCGATGAGCTTCATGAAGCGGTCCATCGCCTCGACGCCGTCGATCATGCCCTCGTCCATGTTGACGTCGATGACCTGCGCACCCGCCTCGACCTGCTGGCGGGCGACGGCGAGAGCGGTCGTGTAGTCGCCGGCCTTGATCAGGTTGCGGAAACGCGCCGAGCCCGTGATGTTGGTGCGCTCGCCGACGTTGACGAACAGCGTGTCCTCGACCACCGTGACGGGCTCGAGACCCGAGAGGCGCAGCGCGGGGCTGGCCTCGGGGACGACCCGCGGGGACCTGCCCTCGACGTCACGGGCGATCGACGCGATGTGGGCGGGCGTCGTGCCGCAGCAGCCGCCGACCATGTTGACGAAGCCGGCCTCGGCGAACTCCGACACGATCGCGGACGTCTGGTCGGGCTCCTCGTCGTACTCGCCGAAGGCGTTGGGCAGGCCCGCGTTGGGGTAGCACGACACGAAGGTGTCGGCCACGCGTGCCATCTCCGCGATGTAGGGACGCATCTCCTTGGCGCCCAGAGCGCAGTTGAGGCCGACCAGCAGCGGCTTGGCGTGCCGGATCGAGTGCCAGAAGGCCTCGGTCACCTGACCGGACAGCGTGCGTCCGGAGGCGTCGGTGATGGTGCCGGAGATGACGATGGGCCACCGCTGGCCGAGGTCCTCGAAGACCGACTCGACGGCGAAGATCGCCGCCTTGGCGTTGAGGGTGTCGAAGATCGTCTCGACGAAGACCACATCGGACCCTCCTTCCAACAACCCACGTGTCGCTTCCTTGTATGCCTCGACGAGCTCGTCGTACGTGACGTTGCGCGCGCCGGGGTCGTTGACGTCAGGAGAGATCGAGGCGGTGCGGCTGGTCGGGCCGAGGGTGCCGGCGACGTAGCGTGGACGTCCGGTGGCCTCGGCGACGGCGTCGCACTCGCGCCGGGCCAGCCTGGCCGACTCGAAGTTCAGCTCGTAGGCGAGCTCCTCCATGCCGTAGTCGCTGAGCGAGATCGTCGTCGCGTTGAACGTGTTGGTCTCGATCATGTCGGCGCCGGCCTCGAGGTACTCGCGGTGGATGCCGGCGATGAGCTCGGGCTGCGTGAGCGTCAGCAGGTCGTTGTTGCCCTGGACGTCGGACGGCCAGTCGGCGAAGCGCTCGCCGCGGTAGCCGGCCTCGTCGGGACGGTCACGCTGGATGGCAGTGCCCATCGCACCGTCGAGCACCATGATGCGGCTCTGCAGCAGGGCTGTGAGCTCGGCGGTGGCGTCGGGGCGGAGGTAGGTGTCAGACACGAGCATTCCTCGAGGTGTGAATCGATAAGGAGTGCTGGGGAGCTCCAGCCGGCGGCGGGCTCGCCTGGGCCTTGGGGGGCTCCCGAACTACTGACGTCCATTGTCTCACGGAGCCCCAGTCCCCGGCACGGACCGCGCGAGGCGTGGACGCGACGCTTCCGCGTGACGTTCGATAGGGTTCCGACGAGACGACAGCACAGCACCGGGGGGGGCATGATGGTCGATCGAGAAGACGGTCCGTTCGAGTATTACGACGAGATCTACGCAGGCGTCACCGGCGACACCATCCGGGCCGACGCACAGGACCCGGGATTGAACGCCTCCACCTTGGAGGCGTTGGCCGGCGAGCTCGAAGGCGACGCGACGCGTGTCGCGAGCCAGCTCGAGGGGCAGATCACCGCCAGCGTGCAGGCCAATCCCGAGACGGCGGCGGGCCCTGTTCGCAACCTCGCCAAGAACGGGCACTACGCGGTGGGCCTGATCAACAGCTTCGCGGGCATGGTCGACGTCTTCGACACCGAGGTCAGCGCCATCAACCGTCAGTACCGCAGCGATCTCGCCTCGGCGCTGCGCTACGCAGGTCAGGCCGCGGCGCAGACAGAGTCCGAGACCGACGACGCGAACGCGACCGAGGCCGTGATGGGCCC
>JBEVGQ010000157.1:0-4628 GCA_040511655.1 Aeromicrobium sp.
CGGATGCCCGCTTTGTTCCACGAGCGGATCAGGCTCCCAAGGCTCTTCTTGTCGAGCACGTGCTGATAGGCCTGCCGGATCAGGTCGGCCTCGTCCTCACGGTGCGTGACATCATCCTTCTCGAACCCGAACGCCCGCGTTCCACCCCTCGGCTTGAGCCCCTCGGCGCTGCGCTTCTTGTAGTACTCGGCCTGTCGCTCCGTCTTGTGCGTGACCTCATAGAGGGCCACCTGCGCAGCGATGCCCAGTTGCAGGACGCCCGTCGGCGTCGAGACGTCTACCGGGAAATCGCTGTACTCCTGATGGATCACGATCCCCTTCGGACCGAACAGATTGCAGACTCTGAGTTGGTCCTGCGGCGTGCGGAAGAAACGATCCACGTGCCGGATGATGACCGCATCGAACGCGCCCTCTTCGGCGTCGATCAGCAGCCGCTCGAACTGCGGGCGGGTGCCCTTCGTGGCCGACCTGTTGTTGTCGTCGTAGATGTCCACGACGGTCAGGCCCTTGGCCTGCGCGATCTCCTCGGCTGCCTTGATCTGATCGGCGACGTTCTCGCCGGTCTTCTTCTTGTCGTCGCTAAGGCGGACGTAAATCGCTGCGGTCTTCATGCATAGCATTCTAGTTCAGACTAGATGGCCGGTCTTGAGCTCGAACACCTCTTCGGCCGACACCAGCCGCTGGGAGCCCGGTATCGAGGCGGCAAGACAGTTGAGCAGCGTGGTCTTTCCGGCTTGTGTGCCGCCGGACACGACGATGTTGAGCCCGGCGCGCACGCTCGCGTCGAGGAAGGCCGCGCTGGGGCCGTCCAGGGTGCCCAGCGTCACCAGGTCGTCGAGCGAGTGGGCCCGTGCCACGAACTTGCGGATGTTGACGGCAGCGAATCCCCGGGAGATGCCGTCGAGCACCACGTGCAGGCGGTGACCACCCGGCAGCATCGCGTCGACGAACGGCTGGCTGACGTCGAGGCGACGCCCCGACGACGACAGCATCCGCTCGACCAGCTCGCGGACCTGCGCGGCCGTCAGGATCAGCGACGTCAGCTCGTGCCGGCCCTCGCGCGCGACGAACACCCGCGACGGCTCGTTGACCCAGATCTCCTCGACCGTGTCGTCGTCGAGCAACGCCTGCAGCGGCCCGAAGCCCGACACGTCGGCAACGATCTGCCCGACCACGACCTCCGGCTCATCGAGCGTGGCGACGGCGCCGGTCAGGCTGCGGGCCTCGTGCTCGGCGATCGCGTCGAGCGCCGCCAGCCGCACCGCGCCCGCGTCGGTGCGCGGATCGATGCGCCGTTGACGCACCAGGTCGCGCACGCGATCGGTCAGTGCCGACGTCGACGACTCCATGCCCGAGCCCTTTCCCCCGAAAGAGTGCTTGGGGGAAGAATCTCGGATTCAGCCGGGATTGTGAAGGGCTGACGCCATGACATGTGGAGAACTTGTCACGCGGTTGACAAGAATCGCGACAGCCCATCCGCGAGGATGACGCCATGCCGCTCGATCCGTTCTTCCGCTCGATCCCCCTCGCCGCGCCAGGGGCGATCGGGTGCGCGATCGCCTTCGCCCTCGTGGCACCTCTGCTGGGCCGACGGCTCGGGGTACCTCCGATGACGGCGTGGTTCTTCTGCACCGCTCTGGGCGGGTTCGCCGCGTTGACGCTCACGCCGTCCGGCAGCGCGCTCGAGGGCTACCGCCAGGGCAGCACCCACTTCTCGGCCAGCCTGGTCTGGCCCACCGTCGAGCAGCTGACGTCGACCAACGACGTCAGCCTGAACGTCGCGGCCGGAGTCACGCTCGGGGCCGCCGGCTTCGTGATGTCCCGGGCCCGCCGACACTGGGCGCCCCTGCTCATCGTCGTCGTGGCGCCGGTCGGCGCCGAGGTGGTGCAGTGGACCGTCCCCCAGCTCGGCCGGTCGGGATTCCTGCTCGTCGACGTGCTCGACAACTGGATCGGCATCGCCGTCGGAACGGCCGTCGCTGCGCTCATCACCGTGGCAGCCACACCCCGGTCGTACGCGGCGGGATGACACGATCGACGCATGACCTGGCTCTCCCCCGTCCCTGACCCCGTCGACGGACCTATGGCGGGTGCCGAGCGTCCGATCCTCGAGGGCATGCTCGCCTACCAGCGCCGGACGCTGCTCAACATCTGCGCCGACCTGACCGCCGAGCAGCTCGCGCTGCGTCCGCTCGCGACGTCCAACCTGAGCCTGCTGGGCCTGGTGCGGCACATGGCCAAGGTCGAGCGCGTCTGGCTGCGCAAGCGGGTCGCCGGCGAGGACGTCGAGCACCTGCACAACTTCGAGGCGCATGACGACACCGACTTCAACCAGATCGACCCCGCCGACGCACCCGATGCCGTCGAGCAGCTGCGCGACGAGTGGGCGCTGGCCGACCGGGCCGTCGCCTTCACCGACCTCGACCACACGGTCGACGTCCACGGCCACGACATGTCGTTGCGGATGATCTACATCCACCTCGTGCAGGAGTACGCCCGGCACAACGGACACGCCGATCTGCTGCGCGAGGCGATCGACGGCTCGACCGGCCGCTAGCCTCACGCGACGTGTCCGGACGACGAGGCATCATGTGCTCATGACGCGTACACGACTGCTCGCCCTGACCGTCGCGACCTCGGCTGCGCTCCTGCTGGGCGGGTGCGGGTCCGATGGCGGCAAGGACGAAGCCGCCGACCCGTCGACGACGACCAGCGCCGCGCCCACCGAGGCTGCGTCGAGCGCGGCACCGTCGGCGTCGGAGCCCACGCCCAAGCCCAGCGCGTCGCCGACCCCGACGGCTTCGAACACTCCCGCCAAGCCGGGCACGTTCATCGACTACGAGGCGGTCAACGAGGACGGCATCCGCATCGCGTCCGCCGCCGACACCGCCAAGCTCACGGGCGCGCCGACCGACTTCAAGGCCTTCGTCGGCACGCTGATCGAGAAGCAGGCCGCTAAGGGCGTCGAGGGGTGCAGCGAAGCACCGCTGATCTACGTCACGCAGATCGACACCAACGGGTGGGCCCGCGGCAGCTACTCCATCCCTGGGTGCGGCGGCTCCGGCGCCCTGTGGGCGAAGTCGGGCAGCTCGTGGACCGAGGCATGGTCGGGCCAGTCGCTCGTCGATTGCGCAACCCTCCACCGGTACGCATTCCCGTCGCGACTGGCCGGCGACACCTGCGACAGCGGGGGCGGCACGAAGCCGTACTCCCGCTGACTGCCGTCAGCTCTGAGCAGCTCTAGTTCTGCGCGGCGTCGAACGCCTCGAGCACCTCAGACTTGATGCGGCCACGCTCGCTGACGGTGTGACCGTTCTCCTTGGCCCAGGCGCGGATGTGCGCGAGCTCCTCGGGCGTGCGGCCCGAGCCGGACGACTTGCGCGACGTGGACTGAGTGCCGCGCGAGCTGGCCCGCGAGGCGACCTTGACGTACTTGTCGAAGGTGGAGCGGAGCTCGTCGGCCTCGGCATCGGTCAGGTCGATCGAATAGTCCGATCCCCCGATCGAGAAACGGATGGTCTCACCCTGACCGGGCTCGAGCTCTTCGCCCGAGAGGTCACTGGTGATGACTTCGATGGTCTTCTTCGCCACGGCTTTTCTCCTTGTGATGGGCGATTGTCGTCGTCTCACTATAGGGGCGGGATATCCGGGGTCCCAGGACCCCGTCCCATTCGATATGTCGCGCCGCGATTATCGCGGGTCATTGTCGCCAGATTGGCTGACATATCAAGGACCCGTATGCCCCGCCGTTGCTGGCGATCAGGACGATTCTCGGTGCTGTCGTGGGGGCCACGCATCAGGGCACGAGAATGGGCGCGCGCCGATATCTGGACAAGCGCACCACAACACCGACGAGGTTTACACGTCGACTTCCCACACCATTGACGTGGCGTAAAGACATGGTCGAGCCCGCTTTATCGACAGGCAGTCTGTATTAACCCAGACCGAAAGCACGGCGAAATCACGAGCCGTTAAGAACGGCTTTCTCGCCGTCCGCCGGCCCCCGATCTGTTGTCTCGTCACCGGCCATGCAGCAAGATCGAGGGCGACGGCATCCCCTAGAGACCGCCGACTGAGCGAAAGTGACGCACCATGGCACAGAAACAGTCCATTCTCGGGCGCATCGGACAGCTGACGCGCGCCAACATCAACTCCCTCCTCGACAAGGCCGAGGACCCCGAGAAGATGCTCGACCAGCTCGTGCGCGACTACACCTCGTCGATCGCCGAGGCCCAGGACGCCGTCGCCCAGACCATCGGCAACCTGCGCCTGGCCGAGGCCGACCACGCCGAGGACGTCGCCGCCGTCAAGGAGTGGGGCAGCAAGGCCATCGCCGCCTCGCAGAAGGCCGACTCGATGCGCGCCGCCGGCCAGACCGCCGAGGCCGACAAGTTCGACTCGCTCGCCAAGGTCGCGCTGAGCAAGCAGATCAGCTTCGAGAACGAGGCCAAGACGGCCGCTCCCCAGATCGCCGCGCAGAACGCGACCGTCGAGCAGCTCAAGGCCGGTCTGATCAACATGCAGGGCAAGCTGGAAGAGCTCAAGACCAAGCGCGACCAGCTCGTGGCCCGCGCCAAGACCGCCGAGGCGCAGGCCAAGGTGCAGGACGCCGTGTCGTCGATCAACGT
>JBEVGQ010000158.1:0-5047 GCA_040511655.1 Aeromicrobium sp.
GCCGCCCCCGGCGGCCCGACTCCGCCCACCCCCCCGCGGCCCACCCCCCCGCCCCCCCCGCCCCGCACCCCCGGGCCGCGCCCGGCGGGGGCCCCCCCCCGCGACGGGGGTGCGCCGGCCGGGAGGGGGGCGGGGACCGGCGCCTCGGCTGCGACGATCTCGGCAGGGCTGCCGAGGCGCGCGATGACGTCCTCGACCGGCTGGCCGCCGGCGACCCCGGCTTTCAGGTGCTCGTCGATGTCGGCGACGAGCTCGTCGGCTCGCAGCGGGCCGAGGCGCACGGTGGCGACCGATCGCAGGTCGTCCAGGTATCCACGGGCCAGGGGTGAGGTCGTCATGGGGTGTCCTTCCGGAGGGTGTCGTCGACGGCGTCGCGGAACGCTCGCCAGTCGGTCTCGAACCGCTCGAGGGCTCGTCGCCCGTCACGGGTGAGTTGGTAGTACCGGCGCGGCGGGCCCTGCTCCGACTCGCGCTGCTCGGTGAGCACGAGGCCCTCCTTGCGCAGCCGTGACAGCAGCGGGTAGATCGTGCCCTCGCTCGTGACGAGCGCGGGGTGCCGCCCGAGCTCGGTCACGAGGTCGAAGGCGTAGCGCGGCTCGTCCTGCAGGAGCGCGAGCACGCAGAACTCGAGCGCTCCGCGCCGCAGCTGCGACAGTGCTCCCGGTTCCATGCGTCACAAGGTAGCAGTACCTTGCGACGCATGGAACCGTCGCGGGCGCGGAGCCGGTGCACGTCACACGACCGGTCCCTGTTCCGCGTGTCAGGCGTGCCTTAGCATGGTGAGGCTAGCCTCATGCTGGGCTGGCCTCGACGCAAAGGACCACCCATGAACAAGCTTCTCGCCTCGATCAGCATCGGTGCACTCGCGACCGTCAGCCTCGCCGCCTGCGCCTCCGACCCGTCCGAGACCAAGACCTCGTCCGGCGACCTCACGGTCAAGGCGACCGACTCGCAGTGCAGCGTGTCGGCCAAGAAGCTCAAGGCCGGGCCCTCGACGTTCAAGGTCACCAACGGCGGCTCGAAGGTCACCGAGTTCTACGTCTACGCCGACGGCGACCGCATCATGGGCGAGGTCGAGAACGTCGGCCCCGGCCTGACCCGCAACCTGATCGTCGACCTGCCCAAGGGCACGTACGAGGGCGCTTGCAAGCCCGGCATGATCGGCGACGGCATCCGCCAGACGCTGACCGTGACGGGCGAGGCCGCCAAGCCCCTGTCGGACTCCGACGAGCTCAAGGCCGCCGCCACCAGCTACGAGCGCTACGTCAAGTCGCAGTCCGACACGCTGATCGTCAAGACCACCGAGTTCGTCGACGCCGTCAAGGCCGGCAACGTCGATGGGGCCAAGAAGCTCTTCCCGATCGCCCGCACCTACTGGGAGCGCATCGAGCCCGTCGCCGAGAAGTTCGGCGACCTCGACCCCGTCACCGACGGACGCGAGCCCGATGCCAAGGCCGAGGGCGTCGACTTCACCGGCTGGCACCGCATCGAGAAGCAGCTGTGGGTCGAGAACAACACCGAGGGCATGGACACGTACGCCGATCAGCTGCTGTCGAACGTCAAGAAGATCGTGGCCCTCGGCCAGGACGCCCCGCTGACCGCGCTCGAGCTCGCCCAGGGCTCCAAGGGGCTGCTCGACGAGGTCGCGACGGGCAAGATCACGGGCGAGGAGGACGAGTTCAGCCACACCGACCTGTGGGACTTCAAGGCCAACATCGAGGGCTCGCAGGCGGCCATCTCGGCCCTGCGGCCCGTCCTGGTCAAGCAGGACCCCGCGCTCGTCAAGGACCTCGACGCCAAGTTCGCTGCCGTCGACACCGAGCTCAACCAGTACCAGGACAAGAGCACGGGCGACTGGACGTTCTACGACAAGCTGACCGACCAGCAGGTCAAGCAGCTGTCCAACGCCGTCGCAGCGCTCAGTGAGCCCATCAGCAAGGTCGCGGCCGTCGTCGCGAAGTCGGCCTGATGTGACGCTGGACGACATGAGCGACCACGAACCGCAGCCGACCGGGGTCTCCCGCAGGCGTCTGCTGGGAGCCGCCGGTGTCGGTGCGATCGCTGCCGGTGCGATCGGAGCGGGTGCCGGCTACGCCGCCGGCGACAAGCCCGCGCCGGTCGTGCCCGACAAGGACGCGCTGCCGGTGGCGTTCGACGGGCGACACCAGGCGGGCATCGTGACGCCCGCGCAGGACCGTCTGCACTTCGCCGCCTTCGACATGACCACCGACGAGCGCGACGATCTGGTCTCGCTGCTCAAGGACTGGACCAAGGCTGCCCGGCAGATGACGCAGGGCAACGACATCGGCGACTTCGGCGCCGTCGCCGGGGCGCCGTACTCGCCGCCCGAAGACACCGGCGAGGCGCAGGGGCTGCCGCCGTCCGGGCTGACGATCACAATCGGCTTCGGCCGCAGCCTGTTCGTCGACGCCAAGGGCGCCCCGAGATTCGGCCTCGACGGCCAGCTGCCCGACCGGCTCATCGAGCTGCCCGGATTCTCCGGCGACCGCCTCGAGCCGGCGATCAGCAACGGCGACATCGCGATCCAGGCCTGCGCCAACGACCCGCAGGTCGCGGTGCACGCGATCCGCACCCTGGCCCGTAGCGCCTTCGGGCGGGCGTCGGTGCGCTACTCCCAGATGGGATTCGGCCGCACGTCGTCGACGTCGACGGCCCAGGTCACGGCGCGCAACCTCTTCGGCTTCAAGGACGGCACGGCCAACATCAAGAGCGAGTCCGCCAAGGACGTCCAGGACTTCGTCTGGGTGCAGGACGACGACGGTCCGGCCTGGATGACGGGAGGCTCGTACCTGGTCTCGCGCAAGATCAACATGCGCATCGAGACGTGGGACCGCGAGCCGCTCAACGGCCAGGAGACGATCGTCGGACGCGCGAAGGGATCGGGCGGTCCGCTGTCCGGGGGCGACGAGTTCGCGAAGATCGACTTCGAGGCCAAGGACGATGCGGGGCAGCCCAAGATCGACCCCAAGTCGCATCTGCGGCTGGCGCATCCTGACTTCAACAAGGGAGCCAAGCTGCTGCGACGGGGGTACAACTTCGTCGACGGCTCCGACGGACTGGGTCAGCTGTCGGCTGGCCTGTTCTTCATCGCATACCAGCGTGATCCCGAGAAGCAGTTCGTCCAGATCCAAGGCTCGCTGGCGGGGCTCCAGAACGATCTGCTCAACGAGTACATCGTTCACGTCAGCTCGGGGCTGTTCGCGTGCCCGCCGGGAGTCGGCTCGAAGGGGTTCTGGGGCGAGGGGCTGTTCGCCTGACCCGTCCTGCTGTGGTGCTCGTTACTCACCAGTAGCGATGTGACATCGGCAGTGTCATACTCGGAGTATGAGTGCCTCCGACACGACCTTCGACTACGACGTCCTGATCATCGGATCCGGTTTCGGCGGAAGCGTGTCGGCCCTCAGGCTCACCGAGAAGGGCTACAAGGTCGCGGTGCTCGAGGCCGGCAAGCGGTTCGAGGACGCTGATTTCGCGAAGAGCTCGTGGCGGCTGCGCAAGTTCTTGTGGATGCCTCAGCTCGGGTGCTACGGCATCCAGCGCATCGACAAGCTCAAGGACGTCCTCATCCTGTCGGGGGCCGGTGTCGGCGGCGGTTCGCTGGTGTACGCCAACACGCTGTACGAACCGCTCGACCCGTTCTACCGGGATCCCGCCTGGGGCCACATCACCGACTGGCGCTCCGAGCTGGCGCCCTACTACGACCAGGCCAAGCGGATGCTGGGCGTGACGGTGTACCCGTACGTGTCGCCGGCCGACGAGGTCGTCAAGAAGGTCGCCGAGCGGATGGGCGTGGGCGGCACGTTCCACCAGACGCCGGTCGGGGTCTACTTCGGCCAGCCCGGAGAGAAGGTTGCCGACCCGTTCTTCGGGGGCGCCGGTCCTGAGCGCAACGCGTGCCTCAACTGCGGCGAGTGCATGACCGGCTGCCGGCACAACGCCAAGAACACCCTCGTCAAGAACTACCTGCACCTGGCCGAGTCCGCAGGCGCCGAGGTCCATGCCCTCACGACCGTCACCGCCGTGCGTCCTCGCGAGGGCGGCGGCTACGAGATCGAGACCCGTCGCACGAACAAGCGCTTCCGCCCCCACCGCACGATCACGGCTGAGCAGGTCATCTTCTCGGCCAGCACGATGGGCACCCAGAAGCTGCTGCACCGCATGCGCGACCGCGGCAGCCTGCCGAACGTCTCGTCGCGCCTGGGCCTGCTGACCCGCACCAACTCCGAGGCACTGCTCGGCTCGATCGCCGACGGCAAGGACGTCGACTACAGCGAGGGCGTCGCGATCACGTCGTCGTTCCATCCTGACGAGTACACGCACATCGAGCCGACCCGCTACGGCAAGCGCTCCAACGCGATGTCGCTGATGCAGACCGTCCTGACCGACGGCAGCACCGACACGCCTCGCTGGCGGGTGTGGCTCAAGGAGATGTGGAAGCAGAAGCGCAACCTCTTCAAGCTCTACGACCTGCGGCACTGGTCGGAGCGCACGATCATCGCGCTGGTCATGCAGACGCACGACAACTCGATCACGACCTACACCAAGCGCGGTCTCACGGGTCGGCGCAGGCTGACCTCGCGCCAGGGTCACGGCGCCCCCAACCCGGCGTTCATCGAGCCCGGTCACCGCGCCGTGCAGATGATGGCCGAGGAGATGGGCGGCACCCCGGGCGGCACGATCGGCGAGCCCTTCAACGTCCCGCTCACGGCGCACTTCATGGGAGGCTGCGCGATCGGCGACTCGCCCGAGACCGGTGTCGTCGACCCGTACCAGCGGCTGTACGGCCACCCGGGTCTGCACGTCGCCGACGGCTCCACCATCACCGCCAATCTCGGCGTCAACCCATCGTTGACCATCACGGCCCAGACCGAGCGGGCGATGTCGTACTGGCCCAACAAGGGTGAGGCCGACCTGCGGCCCTCGATGGACGAGCCGTACCGCCGCATGGAGCCGATCCCGCCGAAGAGCCCGGTCGTCCCCGACGACGCCCCGGCCGCCCTGCGCCTGCCGATCGTCGGCGTCAGCT
>JBEVGQ010000159.1:0-16544 GCA_040511655.1 Aeromicrobium sp.
GTGCCGTCCACGTCCTTGGCGTCGCGGTACGGGTACGAGAGCGGTGCGCGGTAGACCTCGGGCGCGAACGGGCCGAAGCCGCTCTTGTAGGGCATCGACTTGGCCGTCATGGCCATCGTCAGGTTGGTGCGCCCGTGATAGGCGTGGTCGAACACCACGACGGCCTGGCGCCCGGTGTGCGCACGGGCGATCTTGATCGCGTTCTCGACGGCCTCTGCGCCCGAGTTGAACAGCGCGCTGCGCTTCTCGTGGTCGCCGGGAGTCAGCCGGTTGAGCGCCTCGGCGACGGCGACGTAGCCTTCGTACGGCGTGACCATGAAGCAGGTGTGCGTGAACGCCTCGACCTGCTCGCGCACGGCCTCGACGACGCGGGGTGCGCTGTTGCCGACCGTCGTCACGGCGATGCCGGAGCCGAGGTCGATGAGGCTGTTGCCGTCGACGTCCTTGACGACACCGCCGCCGGCCTCGACGGCGAACACCGGCAGGGTCGTGCCGACGCCGCGAGCGACGGCCGAGGTCTTGCGAGCCATGAGCTCAACTGATCGAGGGCCGGGGATCTCGGTGACGAGCTGGCGGATCTGGGGCAGGGAGGCAGGCATGAGGCCATTGTCCGACCGCGAACCCATGCCGTCCAATACTGAGTGGTGATCGGATGTATGCGCGACCGGCATGACTCTCGCGCAGGACGGTCTAGAGCGAGGTGGGTGCCTCACGCCGCGTCGCGGTGAGCAGTCCCTGGCGGTCGGCCCAGGTCTCGAACCACACCGTGAAGAACGGGGGGATGCTGGCGGCGAGTCCCAGCACGAGCGTCTTGGCGTTCCACTTGAACACGTACGCCGAGACGAGCGTCGAGACGACGTAGAGCACGAAGACGCCGCCGTGGATGGGGCCGGCGACAGGCACGCCGCCCTCGGCAAGCCCCAGGGGCTCGGCGTCGAGCACCCACTTGAAGAACATCGCGACGAGCAGCAGTCCCCACGAGACGGCCTCGGCGATGGCGACGGTACGGAAGACGGTGCGGACGACAGTGGGATTCACGCCACCACGCTACCCGTGTAACCGCAACGAAATGCTGACCGGTGACAATGGTCATATGGCCTTCCTGCTGCGCGTCGAGCTTCCTGACGTGCCCGGCTCACTCGGCGCGCTGGCGACGGCGCTCGGTGGTGCCGGCGCCGACATCGAGGCGATCGAGATCGTGGAGCGCCGGGCCGGTGGCCTCGTCATCGACGACGTCCTGCTCGAGCTGCCGCCGCAGGTCATGCCCGACGCCCTGATCACGGCGTGCCACCAGCTCGAGGGCGTGACGGTCGAGTGGATCTCGCGCTACAACGCGGGCGCGAACCTGAGCATGGACCTCGAAGCCGTCGAGCGCTTCACCGACGACCCGGCGCAGGCCATCGCGCGCCTGGTCGAGGTCATCCCCGAGACCTTCCGCACCGACTGGGCCCTGGCACTCGACCGCGTCGACGGCGCGACACACGTCATGGCTCAGTCGTCGACGGCTCCCCAGCTCGTGCCCGAGGCGGACGACTGGTTGGGGCTGCGCAAGGCCAAGGTGCTGCGCGAGGTGCCGCAGTGGGACTCGACGGTGCTGGCAGCGGCGCCCGCCCGCGACCGCAGGGGCAACGGACTCGTCGTGGTGGTCGGGCGGCACGGTGGGCCCGAGTTCCTCAACTCCGAGGTCGCGAGGTTGGGGCACATGGCGTCGCTCGCGGCGTCGGTCCAGACCGTCTGATCGGTGAGGTGAGCGGTGAGCGGTGAGCGAGCCTGATGGCTCACCTCGCCTCGCAGCGGGACGCCTTCAGCGTGAGACGCTCACGCTGCGCTGGCGCGCCTGACAGCTCCTCGCGTCAGTCGGTCGCAGGCACGTGGGCGTGGTGGAAGCGGCCCAGCGCGTCGACCTCACGCTCCATGCCAGGCACGGCCTTCGACGCCATCCGCTTGAGCACGGGCCAGGCGACGGGCGAGTTGACCAGCGACTTCGTCCAGTTGGAGACGATGACGTTCTTCGGCACGTAGACGCGTCCCTTGCGCTTGGCCAGGCCCGCCAGGATCAGCTCGACGCACGTCTCGACGCTGGTGGTGCCGTTGGCGGGCCACGGCAGCTTCTGGCGGACGGCGCGGAACGTCGGCAGGTCCTTCTCGGCGTTGCGGACGATGTCGGTGTCGATCCAGGAGGGGTGGCACACGCCGACGGCGATGCCGAGGTGGGCGACCTCTTGCTTGTAGGCCAGGGCCAGCGTCTCGGCGCCGGCCTTGCTCGCGTTGTACGACGCGAGCCCTGCCAGCGGGGTGAAGGAGGCCTGCGAGGCCACCACGAGTGCGTAGCCCTTGGTCTTGGCCAGGTGCGGCGTCGCGTACTTCAGCGTGCGGAAGACGCCGTTGACGTTGATGTCGACGACGCGCTCGAAGGCCTCGTCGTCGATCTGCCGCACCGTTCCGTACGACGCGATGCCGGCATTGGCGAGCACGAGGTCGATGCGTCCGAAATGGGCGGCCGCGGCGTCGGTCGCTGCCCGCACGGCGGCGCCGTCGCGCACGTCGGCCTCCCACCAGGCGGCGGCCTCACCGAGCTCGTCGGCCAGCGCCGACAGCAGCTCGGGCTCGAGCCCGACGAGCGCGACCCGCCCGCCTGCCTCGACGATGCCGCGGGCGACTCCCGCTCCGATGCCGCGCGCGGCCCCCGTGACGAGTGCGACCTTGCCGGTGAATGTCTGAGCCATGCCGGCCAACATACCGTCGGTATCTGAGATGCGCCAGGCCTCGGAGCCGTCACCGCATGGACGAGGGACTCCGCCGGTCGAGCCGGCTCTGGAAGGCGTCGAACGTCGGCGTGAACCACACGTGCGTGCCACGATCGGCCTGTTCGACCCAGCTGGCGAGGGTGGCGTCGGCGGCGAGCCGCTCGGCGATGTCGCCCACCACGGCGAGCCGGACGCCGTAGGTGCCGAACTTCTGGGCGATGCTCTCGGCGATACCGGTGCCGAGGTCGAAGAAGTCGTCGGTCAGTCGTTCGCTGGGCACCACCACGATCTGCGCCCGTCGGCCGATCGCCTCGCCCACCAGCTCGGTCGCCGCGCCGTCGGTGTCGAGGGGCATCCCGTCCGGTGCGCAGACCATCACCGCGGTGCCGTACACGGTGACCAGGTGTTCGTCCGTCATGGGCTGACCATAGCGATATGCATGTGCCTGGCGTTGGGTAACGTCACCGCTATGACCGTCTCCGAGACCTTTGACCCGTCCGCCTGGCAGGAAGTCCCGGGATTCGAGGGACTGCAAGATCTTACGTACCACCGTGCCGTCGAGCACGGGACCGTCCGCATCGCCTTCGACCGCCCCGAGGTGCGCAACGCCTTCCGTCCGGGAACCGTCGACGAGCTCCTCGCCGTGCTCGAGCACGCGCGGACGTCGTCGGACGTCGGGTGCGTGCTGCTGACCGGAAACGGCCCGTCGCCCAAGGACGGCGGTTGGGCCTTCTGCTCCGGCGGCGACCAGCGCATCCGGGGCAAGGTCGGCTACCAGTACGCCGAGGGAGAGACCGCCGCGACGGTCGATCCCGGCAAGCTGGGACGCCTGCACATCCTGGAGTGCCAGCGCCTGATCCGCTTCATGCCCAAGATCGTCATCGCCGTGGTGCCCGGGTGGGCGGCCGGCGGCGGCCACAGCCTGCACGTCGTCGCCGACCTGACGCTCGCCTCGGCCGAGCACGCGCGGTTCAAGCAGACCGATGCCGACGTGGGCTCGTTCGACGGCGGATTCGGCTCGGCGTACCTCGCCCGTCAGGTGGGCCAGAAGTTCGCGCGCGAGATCTTCATGCTGGGCGACGAGTACTCGGCCGACGACGCCCACCGCATGGGCATGGTGAACAAGGTCGTCCCGCACGCCGAGCTCGAGGCCGAAGCGCTGGAGTGGGGCCGCAAGATCAACGCGAAGTCGCCGACCGCGCAGCGCATGCTGAAGTACTCGTTCAACATGATCGACGACGGGCTCGTCGGCCAGCAGGTCCTGCTGGGCGAGACCACGCGCCTGGCCTACATGACCGACGAGGCCGCCGAGGGTCGCGACGCCTTCCTCGAGAAGCGCGAGCCCGACTTCTCGCCCTTCCCTTGGTACTACTGAGCACCTGGTACTGCTGAGGCGCTGGTGCTACCGGGCGGACACGCCCGCGGCTGCGGTCATGCCCGGAGCAGCTCTCGCACCACGTGCTCGCACGCGGCGAGCTGTGCCGTGGTCACGTGTTCGTGCGGGGTGCGCGCGACCCCAGGATCGCCTGGCCCGAACGTGAGAGCGGTGACGCCGAGCTGGTCGAAGCGAGCAGCGCCGGGCCGTCCGGTGGCTCGAACCGGCTCCGTGTCGACCAGCGTGAGAAGCTCCGCGACGACCGGCGCGTCGAGATCGCCGTCGCTGACCTCGACGCGAGCGTCGGTCGGTTCCATGACGATCGCCAGCCCGGCCTGGAGCAGGTCGGGGTGCTGCTGGGCGAGCCGCTCGAGGCCGCTGAGCCCGGCCGCCGCCTCCCCGCCGTCGTGGAAGACGAAGGTGGCGTCGCGGCCGTAGGTGCCGAGCGTGGCCGCCTTGAGCATCACGGCGAGTCCGCCCTTCATGTCGCACGCGCCCAGGCCGAAGAGCCGGCCCATCTCGACGTACGCGACCGGGACGCCGGCGCCGGGGACCGTGTCGAGGTGACCCATGAGCAGGACGCGCTCGGGGTGGCCCAGAGCGGTGCGGGCGACGACGGTGCTGCCGAAGCGCTCGACGGTCAGGTGCGGCTGGGTCCGCAGAGCCTGCTCGATCGAGTCCGCGATCGGTCCTTCCTCACCGCAGGCGGACCCGATGTTCACCAGGCTCATGGTGAGGGAGGCGATGTCGAGGGGCAGCGGGAGCGGCATGACGAAGGTGTCCACGTCGATCACTCTCCCAGTCCTGGATTCGGTCGTCGACCAGAGGCGCCCAGGCCTCGATAGTTGTTCATCGCAACCATTCCGGTCGTTGGTTGGACGTTCATCTCGGGCCGCTCAACTACCCATGCCTCGTAGCGGCCTCTCGGGTTTGCTGGCACCCCTCTGCACGACCGCACCGAACTGGAGAGCCGATGAACGACGCGCCGTCCTTGAGGGCCACGGACCAGCGCAGGTGGTTGCGCCGGCCCGGGGCCGTCCTGCTTGCGTTCGCGATGGGGCTGGCCGTGCTCGGCGCCGTCACGCCGAGCGCCGTCGCCGCGTCGTCGGCGCCCGACCACCTCGTGATCTCCGCCGTGTACGGCAGCGACGGTGGCGCCTACAACAGCGACTGGGTCCAGCTGTACAACCCGACCGATGCCGACATCTCCCTCGGCACGATCAGCGGCTCGACCGTCACGCCGAACTACTACCAGTGCTACCGCTCGGTCACGAGCACGAGCTGCTCGTCGATGAAGCTGTACGGCACCGTGCTGGCGCATCACACCTTCCTGATCTGGAACGGGCACAACGCCGACGCCGCGGCCGGCAGCAGCAGGGGCCTTCCGCCGGCGGACATCACCCCCGACCTGAACTTCGCGCTCGACGCCGGCAACACCGCCGGCACGTCGACCGACCCGTCCGGTCAGTCGAACAACGGCTTCGGCGGCTACTCGTCCGGCGGCCAGGTCCTCCTGCTCAAGGCATCGAGCGGTGGCACCTACACGGGAACCGGTGACCTCTCGTCGGCAGCCGCCAGGAGCGCCGGCGTGGTGGACGCCGTGGGGTGGACCAAGTACGCCTCGTCGGCCTACACCCAGCCGGGCAGTGCCGAGACCGGCGGGGCCGCCCCGGTGACCGGCGCCTCGGCCGGGACGTCCAACGCGTACGTCTCGTCGCGCACGTTCACCAGCGGCCTCCCGGTCGACACCGACGAGAACGATCACGACTTCACCGCCGTCACCGGATTCACGCTCACCTCGCAGGTGAGCAGCCGCGTCACCGTGGCGAAGATCAGCGACGTCATCGCCAGCCCGAACCAGCCGATGACACCCATCCAGGCTCAGGGCAGCAAGGGGGTGGGCACGATCAGCTACGCCGCGACCGGCCTCCCGGACGGTGTCGTCATCGACCCGAGCACCGGTGTCATCAGCGGAACGCCCGCGGGGACGAACGACCTCATGGCCTATCCGGTGACGGTCACCGCCTCCGACCAGACACCGAGCCAGCCGGACACCGCGAAGACGTCCTTCACCCTCACGCTGAGCAAGGCGCTGCGGGTCGACTCGCTGGCCGACGCCTCCGTCCGCAAGGGCGAGGCCCTCACGCCGATCCAGGTGAGCGCTCACGGCGGGACGCCCGGCTACACCTACGCTGCGACGGGCCTGCCGGCCGGCGTCGCGATCGACCCGGGCACCGGCCTGATCAGCGGCACCCCGACGGACGCCGTCGCGCACTACCGCGTCCACGTGACCGTCGGCGACAGCGGCACGGGCGATGCGGCTCAGTCCGTCTCGGCCGACTTCACGCTGATCGTGCGGCCCAAGACGACGGCGCCGGGCGGCTCCGACCCGCTCGCCGGCCTCAGGATCAACGAGGTCAGGACCACCGGCCGCCCGGCCGACGACTGGGTCGAGCTCGACAACACCGGGGCCGCTGTCACCGGCGCGGCGGTGAGCCTCGTCGACGACGACGGCGATGCGTACGCGCTGCCGTCGCAGGACATCGCCGCGGGCGCCTTCGTCGTCGTCGACGGAGGCGACCTGCACGCGGCCGGCCTCGACCTGGACGCCACCGACACCCTGGACCTCATCGACCGCGACGGCACCGCCCTCGACGAGACGTCGTGGACGTCGCACGCGCCGACCTCATGGGCGCGGACCACGGACGGCGCCGGCGACTTCGGCGTCTCGGCCTTCCCGACCAAGGGCACGAAGAACTCGGGCGCACCGACGATCTCACCCAACGACCTGCTGGTGTCCGAGGTCAACTACGACAACAACTCGACGGACTACTACGAGTACAGCGAGGTCACCAACACCACGGACCACCCGATCGACTTCGCCGCGTACGGCCTCACCCTGACCAAGAGTGGCACGGCGATGACGCTGCACGACGCGTCCGACACCTCCAAGGCGTCGCCGACCGTCGATCCGGTCATCCCCGCCCACGGCACCCAGATCTTCTGGTGGGTCGAGAACCAGTACCTCGGCGTCAAGACGACGGCACAGTTCCGGTCGAACTACGGGCTCCCCGCGTCGACCCCCGTGGTGCTGGCCTTCGGCTTCTCCTCGCTGGGCAACTCCGGCGGCGACCACAGCTATGACCTCTCGGTCATGGCGGGCGGCAGCACGCTGGTCTCCCGGGCCTACGTCGACACCCCGTGCGCGGCCAACACCTTCAACGGCGCTTCGGTCTGCCCGGCCACCAACAACAACTCCGCCGAGCACTACGCGGTGCCGGCCGACCGCTCCACCCCCGACGCCGCTGTCTGGTACACCTCGCTGTTCACCGGCGGCGACAACGTCAACCACACCCTCAAGGCGAAGCTCAGCTCGCCGACGACCATCGACCTCGAGCAGGTCGGATTCACCCGGGCCGTGAAGATCGCCGGAGCCACCGCGACCGCCGCGACCCTGCACAACTCCTCGAGCGCGACGGTCGACGTGTCGGGGTACGTCCTGCAACGCAACGGCGCGGGCACGGGCTACAGGTTGCCGTCGGGCACGACGATCGGGGGCGGCGACGATCTCGCGATCGCGTCGTCCGACTCGGGACAGTCGTTCGCCGGCCGCGACTACGCCACGCTGCTCGCGCCGCGCGGGTATGCCTACAGCGACGGGGTCGGCATCGCCGACACCACGGGCCCCCTGCTCAGGACGCTGGCGTACGACGCGAGCTCTGGGAGCGACCCCGTGATCGACCCGACCACCGGTCTGCCGCTGCCTCCGGCCGGCGGCCTGTACCGACCGGCCGGCATCTCGGCGCACGACGGCACGGTCTACGTCTCCAACACCGGCGACAACCTGCTCGCCACGGTGGCCCACGGATCGAACGCGATCATCGCCGGCTCCCTGGCGGGGTACGGCGAGCTCGGCAACGAGGGTCCGGCGACGCAGGCTCAGCTGTACCAGCCGGGCGGGACGGCCCTGGACTCGCACGGCAACCTCTACGTCGCGGACAGCGGCGACAACGTGATCCGCGTGATCACCACCGACGGGAAGATCCATCGCTTCGCCGGCACGGGCGTCGCCGGTGGTGCGGAGGCTGCGGTGACCTCGAGCAGCACGCCGCTGTCGGTCAACCTCTGGCACCCGAACGACGTCGTCGTCGACGGCTCGGACAACGTCTTCATCGCCGACACCTCCGACAACCGGATCCTCGAGGTCACCTCGGCCGGCACGATCCGGGTCGTCGCCGGCACCGGCAGGGCCGGCTACACCGGTGACGGCTCGCCCGCGCCGGCCGCGAGGCTCTCGCAGCCCGCCGGCGTCGCGGTCGACGCCGACGACAACGTCTACATCGCCGACTCGTCCAACAACGTGGTCCGCCGTGTCGACGGCACGAGCGGCGAGATCACCACGGCGGCGGGCGACTACGCGGCCGGCCTGGCGGGCAACGACTGCCTGGGCGGGTACTCGGGCGACGGTGGTCCGGCCACCTCGGCCCTGCTCAACGACCCGCAGGGCGTCGCGATCGACGGTGCCGGTGACCTGTTCATCGCCGACACGTTCAACCACGCGATCCGCCAGGTGCTGCCGAGCGGCGTCATCTCGACCGTCGTCAACGTCGGAGCCGTGGCCGGCTCCGGCAATGCGAGCCCGACGGGCAACGGCTCGCTCCCGGCGACCACCCGGCTCAACACGCCGCACGCACTGGACATCGACCCCGTGACGCACAACCTCTACATCGCCGACACCAAGAACAACGTCGTCGACGAGGTGGTCAACGCGGCCCAGGGCGGCCAGGCCGCAGGCCCCCTCGAGCCCGCCGACCAGGTGGCCGTGACCGGCTCCGGAGTCGCCTCGAGCGCCTGTGCGGCCCGTGCGAACGGCCCGGTCGTCGCCACGGACGGACCGACCGTCACGGGGACGCTCGCACCCGGTGCGACCCTGACGGCCGACTCCGGCACGTGGAGCCCGACCCCGGACTCGTTCACGTACCAGTGGCTCCGCGACGGTGTCGCCATCGGTGGGGCCACCACGAAGACGTACGCGGTGACGAGCGACGACGCCGGCCATGCGCTGTCGGTCGCGGTGACCGCGGTCAAGGAGGACTTCGCCTCGGCCAGCGCGACCTCGGCCGCGGTGGTGGTCCCGGTGCCGCAGCCGGGCGCGCTGACGACGGCCGCGCCAGCCGTCAGCGGCACGGTCAGGGTGGGACTGAAGGTGACCGCGAGGCCGGGCCTGTGGATGGCCGGCCCCCTGCCGGTGACCTCGTACACCTATCAGTGGCTGCGCGACGGCGTGCCGATCCCGAAGGCGACGAGGCTCACCTACACGCTGGCCCGGAAGGACCACGGCAGCAGGATCTCCGTCCGTGTGACCGGGTCGTACGCCGGCTACCAGACCGCGACCGTGACGTCCTCGATGCACTTCGTGGCCGCGGGGAAGCTGGTCTCCGCGCGACCCAGGATCACGGGCAGGGCCAGGGTCGGCACCCGGCTGACCGTGAAGCCGGGGACGTGGAGAGCCGGGGGTGTCACGCTCACGGGCGCCCACCTCCACTACCAGTGGTACGCCGACGGCAAGCGGATCAGCGGTGCGGATCACGCGACGCTCGCGGTCGGTCAGAAGTACAGGGGCAAGAAGCTGACCGTCAAGGTCACGGCCTCGACGACCGGCTACGCCACGGTGGCGAGATCGTCCAAGCACACGGACGCCGTGAAGGCCCGATGAACAGCGCACGCAACGAACGAGAGATGGAAGACATGTCAGAGACCATCAACCCTGAGACGGGCAGCACCGAGACCAGCGACGCACGCGTCTCGCGTCGCTCGGTGATCATGGGCGCAGCCGCGGTCGCCGGGATGGCCGGGATGTCGGGACTGCTGCCCAAGAGCCTCATGGCCGCCGCCGAGGCGGCCGAGCCGGCTTCGTTCGACCTGTCGCAGATCAAGCACCTGGTCTACGTGATGCAGGAGAACCGGTCCTTCGACCACTACTTCGGGACCTTCCCCGGGGTACGCGGATTCGACGACCCGACGGCGATGACGCTCGCGAACGGCAACTCGGTCTTCCAGCAGCCCGATCCGTCCAATCCGCTCGGCTACCTGGAGCCGTTCCACATGGACACCGCCAACACGGCGGCAGCGGCGGTCCCGTCGCTCTCGCACGACTGGCGCGACCAGCACGCCTCGTGGAACAAGGGCGCGATGGACGGCTGGCTGCACACCCACGTCGCCGCGGACGGAGCGCTGAAGGGCTCGTACACGATGGGCTACATGAAGCAGCGGGACATCCCGTTCCACTGGGCGCTGGCCGAGAGGTTCACGTTGCTGGACAACTACCACTGCTCGGTGATGGGTCCCACGTACCCGAACCGGGCGGTGTGGATGTCGGGCACCAACGACCCTCAGGGCAAGAGGGGTGGCCCGATCCTGGAGACCGTGAAACCCAACGCTCTGCAGTGGACGTCGGCCGCCGAGGTGCTCTACGACGCCGGCTACACCGTGAAGACCTACACCAGCTCCGGCTCCTACAACTACTTCACCTGGTGGGCGAACCTCGCGGTCAAGGGTCGCGTCGACGACGAGCTCTACAACCGGCTGATGACCAACGGCTCGCTCTTCGGCAACGGCACCCCGAACGGCGCCGGCGACCCGCTGCACCCGACGGCGGCCCACACGCCGTACCTCGCCTTCGAGGAGGACTGCGCCAACGGCACCCTCGCCGACGTGACCTGGCTCTTCCCGGACGGCCCGTACGCCTCCGACGAGCACCCGCCCAACACGCCGGCCGCGGGCGCATACTTCCTGGCGTCCAAGCTCGAGGCGCTGGCCGCCAACGAAGAGCTGTGGAGCTCGACGGTCTTCATCATCAACTACGACGAGAACGACGGCTTCTTCGATCACGTGCCGCCGCCGGTGCCGGACCCCGACCTGCACCCCGAGGAGTACGTCAGCGTGCCGTCGCCGCGCGGCACGCCGGGCGGTGGCCTGCCGGCCGGCGCGGGCTTCCGGGTGCCGTGCCTCATCATCTCGCCGTGGACCGTCGGCGGCCACGTGTACTCCCAGGTCGCCGACCACACCTCGCCGTTGCAGCTCATCGAGGCCATCACGGCCGCCGGTGGTCTCGACCTCGGCACGCCCACGAGGTCGCTGGCCGCCAAGCAGCCAGCCGTCTTCAGCGACATCACGTCGTGGCGCCGCGACACCTTCGACGACCTCGCGGGTGCCTTCCGGAACGAGGCCCTCGAGGCGCCGACGGATGCGGAGTTCCTCGCGGCGAATCGCGAGGCCAACTACGCGGCCCAGCTGGCCGCCTCGACGCTGGCCATGCCGAAGCGCCCCGGTGCCAGCCAGACGATGCCCCACCAGGAGCCGGTGGCGACGTCAGCCGGTGCCGCACCGGCGTCGTCGGCCCAGACCTCGGCCGCACCCCAGGCATCGCCGGAGGTGCACGTCCCCGCGACCGTCATCGGCAAGGTGCAGGTCACCCCCACCGTCCACGCCGGTCGCCACGCCGCGCTCACCCTGCAGGGCGGCAAGGCGGGCTCGGCCGTCGTGGTGCGCAACGCTCGCGGCAAGGTGGTGGCCCACGGCCGGGTCCACACCGGAGGCCGACTGGAGCTGAAGGTCCCCACAGCCAAGCTGTCCATCGGCCGGCACGGCTTCACCGTGATGTACGTCGACGCCCGCGGGCACCACCACACCAAGAACGTCAGGGTGCGGGTCACGGCACGGTCGTAGTGGGCGTAGGCCCGGAGAGGGAGTGTCGTCCCGCACGCCGAGCTCGAGGCCGTGACGGCGCCGACCCAACCTCGCAGGGCTGTCGATGCATCTACAGTGCATGGAAGCCTTGACCGCGGTGGACGGAGCTCGGGTGCGCAGCGACGAGACGACGCACTTCGACACGTTCTTCCGCGCCAGCTGGCCGCAGCTGTTCCGCACGGTCTACGCCGTCGCGGGCGAGTCCGGCGCGGCCGAGGACGCCCTGCAGTCGGCCTTCGCCAAGGCGTACTCGTCGTGGCACAGGATCGTCGCGGCGGACGACCCTCGGGCGTACGTGCGCCGCATGGCGATCAACGAGCTGCTCGGCGTGCGCCGTCGATCGTGGTGGAAGTCTGAGCGCGGCACGGACGAGCCTCCGTCGTCCTCGCCGGTCGACTCGCACGAGGGCTCGGTCGTCGCCCACGACGAGATGTGGCGGCTCGTGCTGTCGCTGCCCGTGCGTCAGCGCGCGGTCATCGTGCTGCGGTACTACGAGGACCTCACCGAGGCGCAGATCGCCGACGTCCTCGGGTGCAGCCGCGGCACGGTCAAGTCGCAGGCTTCCGCGGCGCTCGCCACCCTCAGGTCCCGAGGCGAGCTGTTCGCACCGGGACGCCCGTCATCACAGGAGCAGTCATGAACGACCTACGTCACGCGATCACGTCCGGGCTCGACTCGGTCGTCCCGCCGCCCGGCGACCTGGCCGCCGCCAAGCAGATGGGCGGAAGGCAGCGACGTCGCCGTCGGGCCCGTCGCGCCGGTGTCGCGACGCTCGCCGTAGCGGCCTTCGGACTCGTGGCCGTCCAGCTCACCGGGGAGACGGCCGACCGTCCCGCGCCGCGCGCCGCTGCCGCGCAGCCTCGGTACCTGACGCTGGCGTCGTTCGACGTGTCGAGCGGGCTGAGGGCGTTCGCGGACCCCGCTGAGGACGGAGAGGTCCACCTGGGCGACAAGACGTTCTCCAGGAAGGACATGAGGTACCTCGACACCGACGCGGTGGCCACGCCCGACGGGGTGCTGTTCTTCGACCGCGACCAGAAGCCGCGGCTTCTCGGTGAGGACGGTCGTGTCCTCGAGGTGGGCGCCGGGCCGGACGCACCCGTGCGAGGCGCTCGTCCGGCGCCGAAGGTCGACTCCGTCGAGCCCCTCGTGGCCTGGGTCGAGAACCACGGCACCTTCGTGCGAGCCGTGGTCTACGACCTCTCCACCCGCACGACGGTGAGGACGCGGGACGTCCCGTGCAGCGGCGCGTCGTGCTCGAAGATCACCGTCGATGCCATCGACCGCGGTGTGGCGTACGTCCGGACGCCGCAAGGCACCTTCACGTGGCGGCCCGACGACTCGTTCGTGCCCCTCGGGTCGCCGAGGACGCGCGTCGTGGACGTCCGCGGAAGCACCATGCTGTGGGAGGGGGCGGAGCCCATCACGCGAGAGACAGGATGGACGTACGCCAAGGCCCCGATCGACGCCCAGCTCACGTTCGACGGCAAGAACGTCCTCTACTGGTCGAGCGTCCTGGCCCCGGTGCGTCCCGGTGACCGGACACTGCGGCTGGACCGCGGTGGCGACAAGCTCGGGCCCGGCAGCTGGTACGCACTCGACTCCGACGGCTCGGTGCTCGTCGCCGTCGCGACGCAGCGGCCGTCGCGCACGGACTCATCGCTGAAGGCCGATGTCTTCGACTGCGACCTTCCGTCCGGGGCATGCACCGGCATCGGCAAGGTCTCGACCGAGAGCGGCGATCCTCAGTTCATCGGGACGGACTCGTTCTGAGCCGCGACCCGGCCGGTGGGTGAGACGCAGGTCTCACCAGGTGGTCGACATGGTTACGAACGGATAACGTTCGCCGAATGAGCGTTGTCGGAGTTGTCGCTGAGTCGGTCGCAGGTGAGACCCGGGTTGCTGCCACACCGGAGACGGTGGGCAAGCTGATCGGCCTCGGGTACGAGGTCGTGGTCGAGTCGCGCGCAGGCGAGAAGGCGTCGTTCGCCGACGAGGCCTACGTCGAGGCAGGCGCCTCGATCCGCGGCACCGCCGAGACGTGGGGCAGCGACGTCGTCCTCAAGGTCAACGCCCCGTCGCTCGCCGAGATCGGCCTGCTCGCCGACGGCGCGACGCTGGTCAGCCTCATCAGTCCCGCGCTCAACCCCGAGCTCGTCGAGCAGCTGGCGACGCGTCCGATCACGGTGCTCGCGATGGACGCCGTCCCGCGCATCTCGCGGGCCCAGTCGATGGACGTGCTCAGCTCGATGGCCAACATCGCCGGCTACCGCGCCGTCGTCGAGGCCGCCAACGTCTTCGGACGCTTCTTCACCGGCCAGATCACCGCGGCAGGCAAGGTCCCGCCGGCCAAGGTGCTCGTCGCAGGCGTCGGAGTGGCGGGTCTGGCCGCGATCGGCACCGCCAACAGCCTCGGCGCGATCGTCCGGGCGACCGATCCGCGGGCCGAGGTCGCCGACCAGGTCAAGTCGCTGGGCGGCGAGTACCTGGCGGTCGAGGTCGAGACCGAGCAGTCGACCGACGGCTACGCCAAGGCCACGACGGACGCCTACAACGCGCGCGCCGCCGAGATCTACTCCGAGCAGGCCGCCGACGTCGACATCATCATCACGACGGCCCTGATCCCCGGACGCGCCGCGCCGGTGCTGATCACCGAGGCCGACGTCGCCGCCATGAAGCCCGGCAGCGTCATCGTCGACATGGCCGCGGCCAACGGCGGCAACGTCGTCGGATCGGTGCCCGGCGAGGCCGTCGTCACCGCCAACGGCGTGACGATCCTCGGCTACACCGACCTCGCGGGTCGCCTGCCCACGCAGGCCTCGCAGCTGTACGGCACCAACCTGGTCAACCTGATGAAGCTGCTGACCCCGGGCAAGGACGGCCAGGTCGTCCTCGACTTCGACGATGTCGTCCAGCGCACCATCACGGTCGTGAGGGACGGCGAGACCACATGGCCCCCGCCGCCCGTTCAGGTCTCGGCAGCCAAGCCCGTCGAGCCTGTCGAGGCGGCACCGGCCAAGGCTCCCAAGGCGGTCATGACCCAGCGGGCCAAGCTGGGCCTGGTCGCGCTCGGCGTCCTGGCGCTGTTCCTCGTCAACGCCTACGCGCCCGAGCCGTTGCCCGAGCACTTCACGGTGCTGACGCTGGCGATCGTGATCGGCTACTACGTCATCGGCAAGGTGCACCACGCGCTGCACACGCCGCTCATGAGCGTCACGAACGCGATCAGCGGCATCATCGTGGTCGGCGCGATGCTGCAGATCGGCATCGACGGTGACGCGTCGGACAACGCCACGGTCATCAGGATCCTCGCGTTCGTCGCGATCCTGCTCGCGTCCATCAACGTCTTCGGCGGATTCGCCGTGACCCGCCGCATGCTCAGCATGTTCTCGAAGTAACCGAGTCTCGAAGTAAGGGCTGATCATGGATTCCCAGAGCATCGCGACCGCGGCGTACATCGTCGCCTCCCTCTTGTTCATCTTGTCGCTCGCCGGTCTCTCGAAGCACGAGACCGCGTCGCAGGGCGTGCTGTTCGGCATCTCCGGCATGACGATCGCGCTGGTCGCGACGTTCATCGTGGTCGCCGATCTCGCCGACACCATCTCGGTCGTCCTGCTGCTGATCGCCGTCGTCATCGGCGCCGCAATCGGCCTGTGGCGTGCTCGCGTCGTCGAGATGACCGGCATGCCCGAGCTCATCGCGCTGCTGCACTCGTTCGTGGGTCTGGCCGCCGTGCTGGTGGGCTGGAACGGCTACCTCGAGCACGGGTACTTCCGGCTGCAGTCGCTCGAGGACATCCACAACGCCGAGGTGTTCGTCGGCGTCTTCATCGGCGCCGTCACGTTCACCGGCTCGATCGTGGCCTTCCTCAAGCTGTCGGCGCGCATCAAGAGCAGCCCGCTGATGCTGCCGGGCAAGAACTACATCAACCTCGGCGCGCTCGTGCTGTTCGTGGCGCTGACCATCTGGTTCGTCATCAGCCCCGCGCTGTGGCTGCTGGTGCTGGTCACGATCGTCGCGCTGGCGCTCGGCTGGCACCTCGTCGCGTCCATCGGTGGCGGCGACATGCCCGTCGTCGTCTCGATGCTCAACTCCTACTCGGGCTGGGCTGCGGCGGCGTCCGGCTTCCTGCTCGACAACGACGCCCTGATCGTCACGGGCGCCCTGGTCGGCTCGTCCGGCGCGTACCTGTCGTACATCATGTGCCAGGCGATGAACCGCTCGTTCATCTCCGTCATCGCCGGTGGCTTCGGCATCGAGGCCGGCCCCGCCGACGACAAGGACTACGGCGAGCACCGAGAGATCAACGCCGAGGACACCGCCGAGCTGCTCAAGAACGCGTCCAGCGTGATCATCACGCCGGGCTACGGCATGGCCGTCGCGCAGGCGCAGTACCCGGTCGCCGACCTGGTGCGCAAGCTGCGCGAGCGCGGGGTCGAGGTGCGGTTCGGCATCCACCCCGTGGCCGGTCGCCTGCCCGGGCACATGAACGTCCTGCTCGCCGAGGCCAAGGTGCCCTACGACATCGTCCTCGAGATGGACGAGATCAACGACGACTTCAAGGACACCGACGTGGTCCTGGTGATCGGCGCCAACGACACGGTCAACCCGGCCGCGACCGAGGACCCGAGCAGTCCGATCGCGGGCATGCCGGTGCTGACGGTGTGGGAGGC
>JBEVGQ010000160.1:0-3687 GCA_040511655.1 Aeromicrobium sp.
GCGCCGTCCCCGGTGTGGCTCGCCGGTGGCGCGGGCTCGGGCAGCGCGGGCGGCGGCTTCGGCAGCGGCCAGGACTTCTCGGGCTTCGAGAGCTCGCTGGCCGGAGCCATCAGCGCCTACTCGGCCACGCAGTCGTCGTCCTCCAGCGGCTCGTCCGGTGGCGGGGGCTTCAGCGGCGGGGGCGGAGGCGGGGGCGGCGGAGGCGGCTCCTGGTAGATCCCGCGCTCCGCGTCCCGTCCTGTCTCATCCCGGCTCATCCCCCGTACCGCCCGATCCGCACCTGGAGAACCTCATGCCCGTCCTGCTCACCGTCATCGCCGTCATCGTCCTCGTGGGACTGTTCGCGGCCTACGCGTTCAACAAGCTGCGCCGGCTCGACATCGGCGCCCAGGAGGCCCTCGGCGGCATCGACGTGCAGCTGACCCGCCGTGCCGACCTGATCCCCAACCTCGTCAACACCGTCAAGGGCTACGCCCAGCACGAGAAGGGCGTCTTCGAGGAGGTCACGAAGGCACGGGCCGGTGTCCAGGCCGCGGCCGACGGTGGCACGGTCGCCGAGAAGTCGGCCGCGTCCGCCCGGCTCGACCAGGCGATCGTCGACGTGCTCGCGGTGGCCGAGGCCTACCCCGACCTGAAGGCGTCGACGAACTTCCTGGAGCTGCAGAAGGAGCTGTCCGACACCGAGAACAAGATCTCGTTCGCTCGGCAGTACTACAACGACGCGGTCGCGCGCCTCAACAGCATCGTGCGCACGATCCCGTGGCTGCTGTTCACCGGCATGGCCGGCGTGCAGGCTCGCGAGTTCTACGACGCCCCGGACGGCCAGGAGACCGCCCCCTCCGTCACCTTCTGACCCCCACCG
Source organism: Aeromicrobium sp. (assembly GCA_040511655.1). GTDB lineage: Bacteria > Actinomycetota > Actinomycetes > Propionibacteriales > Nocardioidaceae > Aeromicrobium. Next base: position 863 of record JBEVGQ010000160.1, read on the forward strand.
CTGACGAGAGACTCCCGCACCACCGAGGAGAGACTCCCAGACGTCGTCGGAGATCTCGGAGTCTCTCGCCAGCGGTGCGGGAGTCTCTCGTCGGCGTCAGGTGCGGAGGGTGGCGCCGGCCGCGTCGCCCGCTGCGCCGACCGCAGCCTCTCGGGCGCCGCGGATGTCGTCGTCGGTGAGGGTGCGGTCGGGGGCCCGGAGCCGCAGCGCGAACGCGAGCGACTTCTTGCCCTCGGGCACCTGGCTGCCGACATAGACGTCGAACAGCCGGGCCGACTCGATGAGCGGGCTCGCCGATGCCAGCGTCCGCTCGAGCGGACCGGCTGGCACCGAGGCGTCGACCACGAGCGCGAGGTCCTCCTTGGCGACGGGGTACGACGAGAACTCGGGGCGCGGCCCCACCGCCGGGGACGCCGCGATCAAGGCGTCGAGATCGATCTCGGCCGCCACCACGCGGGGCGGCAGCCCGTACGTCTTCAGCACGCGCGGGTGCAGCTCCCCGGCGTGCCCGATGGTCTCGCCGTCGACGACGATCGCGGCGCACCGACCCGGGTGCCACGGCGCGACGGCAGCAGCCTCGACCGTGACGTCGACGTGCATCGACGTCGCGACGTGCCGGACGACGGCGATCGCGTCGGCCCAGGTGGCACGACGCCCGGGGCCGGCCCAGCCCGACCGCACCCGCTCGCCGCTCATGACCAGGCCGACGTGGTGCGGCTGTTCGGGCAGCGCACGCTCGAACACGGCGAGCTGCTCGTCGGTGGGCCGGTGGTCGACGCCGTACACGGGCGACTCGACGGCGTCGGCCCGCGGAAGGAAGACGCGGCCTGTCTCGGTGATGTGCACGTCGGCGTGACCCCGGCCGATGTTGAGCGCGAGGCTCCGCAGCAGCCCGGACAGCAGCGTCGTCGTCATGCCGGGATCCTCGGCGGACAGCGGGTTCTCGAGCAGCACCTGGCGCCGCCGGACGTCGTCAGCCTCCAGCCCCATGCGGTCGAAGTCGGACGGACCCGCGAACGGGAACGTCTTGACCTCGACCAGTCCCTCACCCGCCAGCACGGTGCCTGCACGGCGTCGCAGCTTCTGCGCGACCGTGAGGCCGCGCCCGGCCGGCGCGACGGGGATGATCGACGGCACCTGGTCGTAGCCCACGACGCGCAGGACGTCCTCGACGACGTCGTAGGGGTCGGTCAGATCGGGTCGCCACGGCGGCGGCGTCACGGTGAGCCACTCGTGGTCGACCTCGACCGCGCAGCCGTTGGCCTCGAGCGCCTCGACGGCGGCGACGGTGTCGATGTCGACGCCGGTGATGCGTGCCGGCAGATCGGCCTTCAGGACGATGTCGGACGGCGCGGGCGGCTCGCCCAGCAGCGTCAGCCCCTCCTCGAGCGTCCCTCCGCCGTGCTCGACCAGCAGGTCGGCCACCCGGCGGACGGCGCGGGCGCCCAGCGTCGGGTCGATGCCGCGCTCGTTGCGCTTGGCCGCCTCGGACGTGAGCCGCTGCGTGCGGGCCGTGCGCGCGATCATCGGTGCGCTCCACACGGCAGCCTCGACGACGATGTCGGTGGTCGTGGGGGTCATCTCGACCTCTTCGCCGCCCATGACGCCGCCCAGGCCCACCGGACCGCGATCGTCGGCGACGACCGCGTCGACCGCCGTCAGCGTGCGGGTGACGCCGTCGAGCGTCGTGAGCTGCTCGCCCTCGGTCGCGCGACGGACGACCAGCGTCCCTTGGAGCCGTTCGCGGTCGTACCCGTGGATCGGCATGCCGAGCTCGAGCATGACGTAGTTGGTGACGTCGACGGCCAGCGAGATCGACCGCATGCCGGCCAGCTCGATGCGCTGCGCGAGCCATGCCGGCGTCGGCGCGCCGGGGTCGACGCCTGTGACGGTCACGGCCGCGAACACGGGGCAGGCGGTCGGATCCTGGACGTCGACGGGGTACGCACCCGGCCCGGGCGACGCGACGCTGGCGGCGTCGAGGTCGGCGGGGTCGTGGAACGGCACGCCGAACGCGATCGACGCGTCGCGGGCGACGCCGCGCAGCGACAGGGCGTAGGCCCGGTCGGGGTTGACCTCGAGGTCGAGCACCTCTTCGTCGAGCCCGAGCAGCGCGACCGCGTCGTCACCGGGCTGGGCCGATCCGGGGGCGAGCACGATGATGCCGTCGGCATCGCCCGGCACGCCCAGCTCGGCACCCGAGCAGATCATGCCGTCCGACACGTGCCCGTAGGTCTTGCGTGCCGAGATCTCGAACCCGAGCGCAGGCAGCACCGTGCCGGGCAGCGAGACGACGACCAGGTCGCCCTCGACGAAGTTGTGCGCGCCGCAGATGATGCCGCGCGACGGGACGTCGTCGCCGGGGGCGTCGGGCACGGACGGATCGTTGTGCGCGCCGACGTCGACGCGGCACCAGTTGATGGTCTTGCCGTTCTTCTGCTCCTCCTTGACCAAGGCGAGCACACGCCCGACCACGAGGGGCCCGCTGATGCCCGACGAGACGATCTCCTCGAGCTTGAGGTCGAAGGCGGTGAGGCGGGCCGCGAGGTCGGCGGTCAAGAGGCCCTCCGGCAGGTCGACGTACTCGCGCAGCCAGGAAACTGGTACTCGCATTACAGCTCTACTCCGAACGGCTCGGTGAAGCGGACGTCGCCGTCGAACAGGTCGCGCAGGTCGGCGATGTCGTAGCGCGACGTGATGGTGCGGTCGATGCCGATGCCGAAGGCGAAGCCCGAGTAGACCTCGGGGTCGACGCCACAGGCGATCAGCACGCGCGGGTTGACCACGCCGCAGCCGCCCCACTCGACCCAGCCCTCGCCCTTGCA
>JBEVGQ010000161.1:0-6256 GCA_040511655.1 Aeromicrobium sp.
CGAGATTGGCCTCGACCCACCGAGGACGGTCGACGACGAGCACCGGGGCGGAGGCGGACGTCGCGTGCAACCGGCTGAACTCGCGCACGGGACCCTCGGAGCGGGCGGCGCCCTCGCGCAGCTCGGCGACGGCCTCCGCGATCTCTCTTGCCGACATGTCGGGGCCGGGGCGAGACAGCTTCGTCGCCGTCGTCAACGCGAGGTTCCAGTCGATCATGACGTCACGCTACCTGTGGGCTCCCTGGCGAACGAGAACCTGCGTCCCCCAGGGAGGCCGCCAGCGGCCGACCGTGAGCGCAGCGAGGGGGACTGACGCAAGCCCTCAGGCTTGGTTCGCCTCGGGCTCCGCCCTCACGGTCGCTCCGCTCCCTGGCGAACGAGAACCTGCGTCCCTCAACGGGCGGCGGAGCAGCGGCACGTCGCGATGGCGGCGGTGACCCGGTCGAGAGCCGCCTGTGCCTGCAGCGGCTGGTCGCGGTCTGAGCGGTCGCTCATGACGGCGAACAGCACGGGGTTGCCGTCGGCGTCGACGGCGTAGCCGGCGAGCGAGTGGATGCCCGTCAGCGTGCCGGTCTTGGCCCGCACCTCTCCCCTGGCTCCGGCCAGCCCGGCGAAGCGGTCGACCAGCGTGCCCGTGAAGCCGGCGACCGGCAGGTCGGCGAGCAGCCCGGACGTCCGCGACGCCCCCGCCGCCTTCTGCAAGGTCTGCACCAGCGTCACGGGGCTGATGCGGTTGGCGCGCGACAGCCCGCTGCCGTCGTGCAGCACGAGCCCGCCGGTGTCGATGCCGGCCGCGCCGAGCGCCGCGACGACAGCAGCCGTCCCGCCGGCGAAGTCGGCGGAGCCGCCGGCAGCCTTCGCGACGTGGCGCAGGACGACCTCGGCCGCCTCGTTGTCGCTGATCCTGATCAAGGTCTCGACGATCTGGGCGAGGGTCGCACTGCGCACCTCGCCGACCACCGGGGCGCCCGCGTCGGCCGTGGCCGGCGACGGGTCACCGGTGACCCTGACGCCCCGGTCGGCGAGAAGCCGCGCGAAGGTGCGGGCCGCGGCGTCCGGCGGGTCCGCAGCGCGGACGCCGTTGCTGATGCCTTGGTCGACCCACAGCGCACTGATGCGCGTCACGATGTTGGCCGTCACGTAGTCGGGCTCCCAGTCGGGGCTCGCATCCGGTCCGGTGAACAGCGATGCGTCGTAACGGAGCCTCACCGAGGTGGTGCCGGACGCCTTGAGGCTCGCGGCAGTGCGTCGCGCCAGGGTCGTGAGATCGGCCTGGAACACCCGGTCGCCGGCGCGTCCTGCCGGCTTGGTCGACAGGTAGGGGTCTCCCCCGCCGACCAGCACCACGTCGTCGCCGGAGCGGACGACCTTGGTGGCGAACCGCGTCTGCGGGTCGATCGTCGAGAGCGCGGCGAAGCTCGTGAGCACCTTCGTGGTCGAGGCCGGCGCGAGCGCGCCGTCACCCGAGCTGAGCAGCGGGGTGCCGTCGGGTGCGACGGCTGCGAAGCCCACGCGCGGCCCGAGCACCGCGTCGTCGAGCGCGGGCCGGACGACCGCCGCGAGCTTGGCGGGGTCGACCGAGCCCGACACCGCCCGGTCGGGCGACGCCGCGGACGGCGCGTCACGCACCTTCAGGCCCGCCGGAGGCACGACGTTGGACGGTCCGCAGTCGCCGCCGCAGACGAAGCGGTTGAGGTCACCGCGGTTCCAGAGCGTCGTCGCGAGCGCCACGACGAGCGCCAGCGTGAGGACCGGCACCGCGATCGCCACGAGACCGTCGGCGACCCTGCGTCCTCGCGTGGCTGTCACATGCGCCAGACTATAGAGACCCCCGTCGCGCCACGTCCCGGTGCGACGCACCCATTCACCAACCGCCGGAGGCACCAGTGATTTTCGACGTCACCGTGGAGATTCCCAAGGGCAGCCGCAACAAGTACGAGGTCGACCACACGTCGCACCGCATCCGTCTTGATCGCACGCTGTTCACCGCAACGCAGTACCCCGCGGACTACGGTTTCATCGACGACACCCTGGGCCTCGACGAGGACCCGCTCGATGCCCTCGTGCTGCTGTCGGAGCCGACGTTCCCGGGCTGTGTCATCTCGTGCCGCACGATCGGCATGTTCCGCATGACCGACGAGGCCGGCGGCGACGACAAGGTCCTGTGCGTCCCGGCCAAGGACCCGCGCCAGGAGCACCTGCGCGACATCCACCACGTGCCGGAGTTCGACCGTCTCGAGATCGAGCACTTCTTCACGGTCTACAAGGACCTCGAGCCCGGCAAGTCCGTCGAGGGCTCCACGTGGACCGGACGCGTCGAGGCCGAGGCCGAGATCCAGGCCAGCTACGCGCGCTTCAAGGACAACGGCGGCTACTGAGCGACTGGGACCTAGCATTTCCCGGTGCCCTCGCCGTCCAAGCTCGTCGTCACGGCCCTCGGTTCGCTGCTGCTGACCGTTGGCCTGATGACGCCTGCCCAGGCGCGCCCAGAACGCGTCTCCGTGCCGTACGTCACCGCCGCGTCGCCGCACACCCTGACCGTCACCTGGCCGGCGGTCGGCGACGCCCGCCGGTACTCGGTCTACATCGGGTCGAGCCCGTCCAAGGCGACTCACACGACCAAGCGGGTGCACCGGTCGCACGGACGCCGGACGTCGTTGAAGGTCAAGGGGCTCGGCTCCCACCGCCGCTACTGCTTCACGGTCAAGGCCGTCCGCGGCGGGAGCAGCGGCAAGCGGTCCGCTCCGGTGTGCAGCTACACCCTGCGGCGCAGCGTCAAGCCCACCGCACCCAAGGTCTCGGTCGCGACGTTCAACGTCTGCGCCGTGTCGGTCAACTGCAAGCGGTGGACGCGCAAGCGCGAGAACGCGATCGTCAAGCGCATCGTCGCCGCGGACGCCGACGTCGTCGCCGTCCAGGAGGTCACGACCAAGGCCGACCGACTGGCCGACCGCCTCGAGCCACATGGGTACGTCCGCTACGCCGCCCCGGAGCGCAAGGTCGACGAGGCGATCTACTACCGCGCCTCGGCGGCCGAGATGGCCGTGGCCAGCGCCCCGGCCCAGCAGTGCGAGGTCGAGCCGTACCGCGGCCCCGACAGCACCACGACGTGGCGGTTCCCGCGGCACTTCGACGAGGCGTCGCAGCGGTGGTACGCCTACCAGACGAGCAGCTGGCTCACCGAGGAGCCGGTCTGCCGCGAGCGCCAGCAGACGGTCGAGCAGGAGGGCCGCATCGGCTCGCCCACGGGCGCGACGGGCGTCTGGGCGGCACTTCGGCTCAAGGCCGACGGCGAGACGTACGCATTCGTGTCGGCCCATCTCTCCCACGGCCCGACCAAGGCCGACGGAAGGCTGCGCGGACGCGAGACCCGCCAGCTCATCAACACCACGAGGCGGGCCGTGTCTGGCCTGCCGGTCATCTTCATGGGCGACTTCAACTCCTATCGCGGCGGTCCCAGCAACGACCCGCCCCGCCGGATCATGTCGATGCGCGGCTGGACCGACAGCTTCGACGCGTCCGCGACCTACTCCCGGCCCTACGTCAGCAGCTTCAACGGCTGGCGGTCGAAGGTCGAGACCCTCAAGTACTGGGGCGGGCACATCGACCGCATCTTCATCCCCAAGCAGCTGGGCTCGACCTCGTGGCAGGTGGTCGCCAAGACGCGCCAGCGCCGCTACATCGGCACCCAAGCGTCCGACCACAACCTCGTGCGGACGACGATCCTGCTGCGCTGACCACGACGGGATGCGAGCCGACGTGACCGCGCGCACACTGAGGGCATGAAGCGTCTGATGCCCGCGATCGCCGCCGCCCTCGTGCTCCCCGCCTCGCTCCTGACCGCCGTCTCGCCCGCGTCCGCGGCGGCCGCACGTCCCGAGCTCAAGGTCTCGGTCGTCCAGTCCGGGCTCGAGCACCCGTGGGACCTCGCGTTCCTGCCCGACCGGTCGATGCTCGTCACCGAGCGTGCCCGCATGCGCCTGACGCTGCGACGTCCCGACGGCAGCACCCGGACGATCTTCACGGCCCCCGAGCACATGTGGGCCGGCGGAGAGACAGGCCTGATGTCGGTCGAGCCGGCCAAGGACTTCTCCACGACCCGCGAGTTCATGACCTGTCACGGCTACCGCAACCGCGGTGTGCAGGACGTCAGGGTCGTGCGGTGGCGGCTGAACCGGGCCGCCACGAAGGCGACCCGCGTGCGCACCCTCGTGGCGGGGCTCCCGTCGACCAGCGGCCGGCACGGCGGCTGCGCCCTGGTCAGCGGTTCGGGCGACCAGCTGTTCATCGGCACGGGCGACGCGGCGGTCGGCACCAACCCCCAGCGGCTCACGTCCGGCGGGGGCAAGGTGCTGCGCGTCGACGCCACGACCGGCAGGGGCGTCAAGACCAATCCCTTCATCCGCAGCAGCAACCGGATGAAGCAACGGGTCTACACCTACGGTCATCGCAACGTGCAGGGGCTGGCGCGTCGCAGCGACGGGACGATCTGGTCGGTCGAGCAGGGCAGCTACCGCGACGACGAGGTCAACCGCCTCCGCAAGAAGGGCAACTACGGCTGGAACCCCGTACCGCGCACCGCGGGCGACCCCGCCTACAACGAGGGTGCCGACTCCCCCATGACCGACCACCGGTTGCCCGGGCGTCAGCGCTCGGCCGCGTGGCGGTCGGGACCGCAGACGTTCGCGACCAGTGGCGGGACGTTCGTCAGCGGACGCTCGTGGAAGGGATGGCGAGGCGCTCTGGCCGTCTCGTCGCTCAAGGACACGTCGCTGCGCCTGCTGCGGTTCGACCGGCGCGGATCGCTGCGCGAGACGTGGAAGCCCTCTGCCCTCGACGGAACCTACGGACGCCTGCGCGCAGCGGTGCGCGGGCCCGACGGCGCGTTGTACCTGACGACGTCCAACGGCTCGGACGACAAGATCCTGCGCGTCACGGCACGCTGACGCGTCTCAGCCCTGCGAGCCCCGCAGCAGGGCGCGCATCGTGTCGGCGAACACCCGCACGTCGATCGTGTGGTCGAGCGAGCGGAGCGTGCCGAGCCCGATGCCGAGGCTCAGCAGCGTCGTGGCGGCCTGGTCGGCGTCGATGACGTCCTCGAGCCCTGCCTCGGCGGTCACCTGCCGCACCAGCTGCGCGATGGCGGCCCGGATCTCCCGGTGCCGCTTGACCAGCTCGGTCGCGACGTAGGGGCTCTGGCGCGCCACAGCACCGAACTCGACCTCGAGGGCGGTCCAGCGCGGCTGGCCGAGGCCCTCGCGCGCCCAGGCAGCGAAGGCCTCGATGCGTCCGTCGAGATCGGTGTCGCGGGTGAACGCCTCGACGACCCCGGCGATCTGCTCCTCGTGGATGCTGTCGAGCACCGCCATGCAGAGCTGCTCCTTGCCGGAGAAGTTGGAGTAGACGGCCCCCTTGGAGAACCCGGCCCGCACCGCCACCTTGTCGAGCGACGTCGCGGCGTAGCCGTCCTGCAAGAACATCTCGCGAGCCACCGCGATGAGGCTCTCGCGCGTCTGCGCCTGACGCTCCGCCCGGGTGGTCCGCGCTCCGTCGACCGTCACCGTCGCCCCTTCCCCGCCGGACCGAGAGTGGTCCGGCACACCTTTGCATCGTACTCAGATACCGATAGTATCCGAAACGTGATCACCAAGGACATCATCGTCATCGGTACTGGATTCTCCGGCATGGGGATGGCCATGAAGCTTCGGGCTGCCGGGCGCGACGACTTCGTGGTGCTCGAGAAGGCCCAGGACGTCGGCGGCACGTGGCGCGACAACACCTATCCCGGGTGCGAGTGCGACATCCCCAGCCACATGTACTCGTTCTCGTACGAGCTCAACGCCGACTGGAGCAAGAGCTTCTCGGCACAGCCCGAGATCTACGACTACATGCGCGGCGTCGCCGACGAGCAGGGCATCCGTCCGTACATCCACTTCGGCGTCGAGGTCACCGGTGCGTCGTGGGACGAGAGCCGCCAGCGCTGGACGGTCCGCACCGCCAGTGGCGACGACTACGAGGCGCGCTTCGTCGTGGCCGGCGTCGGCGGCCTGCACATCCCGAACGTCCCCGAGATCACCGGCGCCGAGACGTTCGCCGGGCCGCGCTTCCACTCCGCCCAGTGGGACCACTCGGTCGCCCTGACCGGCAAGAAGGTCGTCGTCATCGGCACGGGCGCCAGCGCGATCCAGTTCATCCCGATCATCGCCAAGGACGTCGAGCAGCTGACGGTCTTCCAGCGCACTCCCCCGTGGGTGCT
>JBEVGQ010000162.1:0-8149 GCA_040511655.1 Aeromicrobium sp.
CGCTACGGCATCAGGCCCTTGACGTCGGCCGGCTTCTCGATCAGCCCGTCCTGCTGCATCAGATCGCCCAGCTTGGTGACCTGGGCGATCCGCAGGTCGGTGCCGAACGAGTCGATCTTGATGGTGTCGAGCAGGCCGCGGTCCATCTTCGTGAGCTTCGCGGCGGCGTCGCGCACCTGGTCGGGGTTCTCGTCGGCGTAGGTCAACGTCTCCTCGAGGGCCGCGGTCATGTCGGCCACGAGCTTCGGATCGCTCTTCATCATCCGGGCCGAGGTGAAGATGAACTGCGTCGGCAGACCCGGCACCGAGTCCTTGCTGGTGTAGCCGACGAGGTGCTCGCCCTTCTTGACCAGCCCGCTCATGAACGGCTCGGGCACCCACACGGCGTCGACGTTGCCGGCCTCGAGCGCGGCCGGCATGTCGGGGAAGCCGAGCTCGACGAACTTGACCTTGTCGGCGTCGCCGCCATCCTTGCGGACGGCCTCGCGGATCGTGACCTCGCCCATCGACTTCAGGGTGTTGACCGCGACGCTCTTGCCGGCGAGGTCCTTGGCAGAGCTGATGCCGGAGTCCTTGAGTGCGACCACGCCGTTGATGCCGTCACCCTCGTCCGGCTCCGACGACCAGTGCGAGATCACCTTCAGGTCGAGGCCCTTGTCGCGTGCCGTGAGCAGCGAGACCGGGTTGCTGGAGGCGAACTGCGGCTTGCCCGACATGACACCCGGGATGAGCGCGGCGCCTCCCTGGGCCGTCTCGATCGACAGGTCGATGCCGCGCTTCGTGAAGAAGCCCTGGTCGATGCCCACCTGCATCGCGCCCGTGGGCGTGATCGGCAGCATGCCGATCGACACCTTGCGCATCTCGCCGTCCTTGGCCGGCTTGTCGTCGCTGCCCCCGCCGCACGCCGCGAGCGCGAACGCGACCGAGACCGCCAGGGCGACCCTCATGACCTGTCGTTTCATGGTGTTCCTTTCGCACAGAGGTGGAAGCGGGACCAGACGGTCGGAGTGACGCCCCTCACACTGCCAGTTGCACAAGAATCCTGTCTATTAGTCGTTCTGTCAAGGGACCAGGCGCAGCAGCCTGGCCGCGTTGTCCTTCAGCACCAACGGTCGCACCTCAGGCTTGAGATCGAGCTCGTCGAAGTCGGCCATCCAGCGATCGGGCGTGATGACCGGGAAGTCCGAGCCGAACAGGGCCTTGTGGCGCAGCAGCGACCCCACCTGGCGCACCAGCTGCGGCGGGAAGTACTTCGGCCGCCAGCCCGAGAGGTCGATGTGGACGTTGGCCTTGTGGGTCGCGATCGAGATGCTGCTGTCGACCCACGGCACCGAGGGGTGGGCCAAGATGATCTCGAGCCCCGGGAAGTCGGCCGCGACGTCGTCGACCAGCATCGGGTCGGAGTAGCGCAGCTTGATGCCGCGCCCGCCCGGGAGGCCGGCGCCGATGCCGGTCTGGCCGGTGTGGAACAGCGCCACCATCCCCGCCTCCTGCAGCACCTCGTAGAGGGGGTACCAGCGCTCGTCGTCGGGCCGGAACCCCTGCAGGCTGGGGTGGAACTTGAAGCCGCGCACCCCGTGCTCCTCGATCAGCCGCCGTGCACGGTCGACGGCCTCCTGGCCGCGTCGTGGGTCGACCGAGCCGAACGGGATCAGCACGTCGTTGTTGCGCGCCGCACCCTCGGCGATCTCCTCGCTGGAGAGCGCGGGATGCCCCGTCTCGGAGGACGCGTCAACCGTGAAGACGACCGCAGCCATCGAGCGCTCGCGATAGTGCTCGGCGATCTGGTCGATCGTCGGCGTGCGCAGCTGATCGGCCTTGAAGTAGGCCGCCGACGCGTCCATCAGCTCGTCGTCGAGGGAGAAGTGACCGTGTCCGTCCGCCTCGACATGGGTGTGGACGTCGATCGCCACGAGGGAGTCGACGTCGATGGCTGGTTCGTACATGGGACCTCCAGGGTCAGGTCACGTTCGGGTCAGGTCACGTTCGGGTCAGGGCAGGTTCTCGGCGCGGGCCTTGGCGACGAGCAGCTCGATGAGCAGGGCATCGCGGTCGGCGCTCATCGCCTGCTGGTCGATGCCGGCCAGCTCGTCGTCGACTCCACCGACGAGCGCGTCGGCGAGCTCGGGCGTCAGCTGCGGCGCGCCGAGGTCGTCCATCCACCGCTGGGTGGGGGGACCGAGGTGCTCGAGGATGTGCCGCAACCCTCCGTCGCCGCCCGACAGGTGCTGGTTGACCAACGGACCCAGCAGCGCCCAGCGCAGACCGGGCCCCTGCGAGATCGCGGTGTCGATGTCGGCCACGGTCGCGACGCCGCGGTCCACCAGCGAGTACGCCTCGCGCCACAGCGCCGCCTGCAAGCGGTTCGCGAGGTGACCGGGCACCTCGCGGCGCACGTGGATGGGCCGCTTGCCGATGTCACGGTAGAAGGCCAGCGCCTGCTGGACGATCTCAGGCGACGTCGCGTCGCAGCCGACGACCTCGACCAGCGGGATCAGGTGGACGGGGTTGAACGGGTGCCCCACGAGCACCCGCTCCGGATGATGGGGCGCCAGCTCGGCGAGCCGGCTCGGGAGGGTGCCCGACGTGCTGCTCGCGACCGGCGTCGCAACAGGGGCGGCCTCGTCGATCTCGCGGTAGAGCGGCGCACGGATCTCGTCGCGCTCCGGCCCGCTCTCCTGCACGAACCGCGAGCCCTCGACGGCCTCTCCAGCAGACGCCGCCATCGTCACGAGGTCCTGCCAGCCGTCGATGTCGTGCCCCAGCGCGACCAGTGCCGGGCGCGCACGCTCGACGTCGCGCACGAGCAGCTGCTCCGCGTCCGGCGACGGGTCGCTCACCCTGACCTCGACGCCCTGAGCCACCAGGTGCGCGACCCACGCGCGCCCGATGACGCCCGCTCCGACCACCGCCACGTGGCTCATGAGCGCTGCTCCGCCAGCTCGACGAACGGCGCCCAGACCGAGGGGTCGGCCACCGTGTCCTGCGCGACGACCCGGTCGAGCGGCGCCCCCTGGATGAGCCGCTTGACCGGGACCTCGAGCTTCTTGCCCGTACGGTTCGTGGGCACCGCGGGCACCGCGATCACCGTGTCGGGCACGTGGCGGGGCGAGAGCGACTGCCGCAGGCCACGTCCGATCGAGGCCACGAGGTCGGCGTCGAGCTCGGCGCCGCCGGCGAGCACCACGAAGACGATCAGCTCACCCTGGCCGCCGTCGGCGTCCTCCAGGTGCACCACCAGCGAGTCGTCGACCTCGGGCATGGCGCCCAGGACGTCGTAGAACTCCGACGTGCCGAGGCGGACGCCGCCACGGTTGAGCGTCGCGTCCGACCGGCCCGCGACGACGCACGTGCCCGACTCGGAGAACCGGACCCAGTCGCCGTGGCGCCAGATGCCGGGATAGGTGTCGAAGTACGTCTCGCGGTAGCGCGTGCCGTCGTCGCCCCACAGCCCCACCGGCATCGACGGCATCGGACGGGTGATGACCAGCTCGCCGAGCTCGCCCACCACCGCTCTGCCCTGCTCGTCGAAGGCGTAGGCCGCGACCCCGAGGCAGGCACCGGAGATCTCGCCGGCCACGACAGGCTGCAGCGGGCTGCCCTGCACGATGCCACCACAGACGTCCGTGCCGCCGCTGCCGACGTTGAGCAGCACGTCGTCGCCCAGCTGCTCGCGGATCCAGCGGTAGCCCTCGGCTGGTAGGGGGCTGCCGGCCGCGCCCACCTCGCGCAGCGCCGACAGGTCGTGCGTGCGTGCCGGCTCGATGCCGTCGCGCCGGGCCGCCATGATGAACGCGGGGCTCAGCCCGACCATCGTGGCCCGCGACTCCGCCGCCAGACGCCACTGCAGGTCGGCGTCCGGGTACATCGGGTTGCCGTCGATCAGCACGATCGACGCCTCCACGAGCAGGGCCGAGACGAGCGAGTTCCAGACCATCCACGTGGTGGTCGAGAACCACATCAGCCGGTCGCCGGCACCGAGGTCCCAGCTCAGGGCATGGTTCTTGAGGTGCTCCATGACCAGGCCGCCGTGGCTGTGCACGATCGCCTTGGGCCGGCCGGTCGTGCCCGACGAGAACAGGACGCACAGCGGGTGGTCGAAGGGCACCGGGTCGTAGGCCGGCTCGGCCGGCTCGGCGACGAGCTCGTCCCACTCGATCGCGTCGGCGATGCCGTGCGGACCGTACGGCACGTGGACGACGTGACGCAGACCCGGCAGCTCGGCGCGCACCGCGGCCACCTCTGCCGTGCGGTCGACCGTCTTGCCGCCGTACGAGTAGCCGCCGACGGTCAGCAGCACCACGGGCTCGATCTGTCCCAAGCGGTCGACGACGCTGCGTGGACCCAGCTCGGGAGCGCACGACGCCCACACCGCACCGAGGCTCGCGGTGGCCAGGTACGCCACGACGGTCTCGGGGATGTTCGGCAGGTAGGCGGCCACCCGGTCTCCACGGCCGACGCCCAGGCGCTGCAGACCGGCGCGCGCCCTCGCCACCTGGTCGCGCAGCTGCGCCCACGTGAGCTCGACCTGCTCGCGGGTCTGCGAGTAGGCGACGATCGCGACGGCCTGCGGGTCGACCTCGCGCATCGCCAAGGCGTGCCGGGCGTAGTTGATGGACGCGCCTGGGAACCAGGTCGCACCGGGCATCGTGTCGTCGGCCAGCGCGGGGCCCGGGGCCGTGTCGGACTCGACCCCGAAGAACTCCCACACCGCCGACCAGAACCCTTCGAGGTCGTCGACGGACCAGCGCCAGAGATCGTCCCAGCCGTCGACCGTGATGCCGCGATGCTCCTCGCACCAGCGCACGAAGGCGCCGATCCGGGTCGTCGTGCGCCACTGCGGCGACGGCTGCCAGACGACGTCGGGCTGCCCCGCCTCGACCGTCAGGCTCATGCGCCGTCTCCCCCGCGGACCCGGGCTCCTCGTCCGTCGAGGAACTCGCGCATCCGGTCCTTGGCCTCGTCGCTGCCGCCCGCGACCGCTGCCATCAGCGACTCGATGAAGTAGCCCTGGTCGGGGTCGGCCTCGCCGATGCGCGGCAGGGCCTGGATGACGGCGTAGGTCGTGACCGGCGAGACGCGGGCCATCGCCTCGGCCAGCTCGAGCGCCTTCTTGAACCCGGCACCGTCCTCCACCAGGTACTGGCTGAAGCCCACCCGGTGGCCCTCGTCGGCGTCGTAGACACGGCCGGTCAACATCATGTCGGTCATGCGGTGGACCCCGACGAGGCGGGGAACCCGGACCGAGGCCCCGCCGCCGACGAAGAGTCCCCGCTGCCCCTCGGGCAGGGCGAAGTAGGCGGTGGGCTCGGCGACCCGCACGTGGCAGGCGCTGGCCAGCTCGAGGCCGCCGCCGATCACGGCGCCGCGGAGCACCGCCACGACCGGGATGCGACCGCGCTCGATGCTCTCGAAGGCGCGGTGCCACATGCGTGAGTGGTGCAGGCCCTCGACCGTGCTGCGCTCCGACAGCTCGGAGAGGTCGAGGCCGGCGCAGAAGTGGTCGCCGTCGGCGTCGAGCACCGCGGCGCGCGCCCAGGCCGGCGGGTCGGAGAACAGCCGGTCGAAGCCCCGCACGGTCGCGTCGTCGAGCGCGTTGCGCTTGTGCGCCCGGCTGAGCCGGACGACGAGCACGTCGCCGTGCCGCTCCGTGACGAGGGACTCCGGCAGGTCGAGCTCGGTCATGGGGTGGTCCCTCCTGGTTGGGCACGGTCTGGTTGGGCACGGTCTGGTTGGACGCGGTCGCGCAGATCGGTGCGGAGCACCTTGCCCGAGGCGTTGCGGGGCAGCCCGTCGACGAAGACGAACTGCGCGGGGATCTTGAAGCGGGCCAGGTGGCCCTCGAGGTGCGCCCGCACCTCGGCCTCGGTGACCTCGGAGCCGGGCGCACGCTCGACGAAGGCCACGCCGACTTCGCCCCACCGGTCGTCGGGCCGGGCGACGACCGCGACCGAGCGGATGCTCTCGAACGTCATCAGCACGGCCTCGATCTCGGCGGGGTAGATGTTCTCGCCGCCCGAGATGATGACGTCCTTGATGCGGTCGACGACGTACGCCCAGCCGTCGTGGTCGACCCGCACGACGTCGCCGCTGCGGAACCAGCTGCCGTCGACGACGGTCGCGGCGCTGTCGTCGGGGCGTTGCCAGTACCCGTCGAACAGGTGCGGCCCGCGCACGAGCAGCTCGCCTCGATCCGATCCGACTGGGACGACCCGGCCCTGCTGGTCGAGCATCGCGACGTCGGTGAAGAAGTGCGGTACACCGATCGAGACGGGACGCTCGTCGCTGCCCTCGCGCGGTGCCATGTAGACCCCGGGGGCGGCCTCGGTCATGCCGTAGCCCTGCTGGAGCACGACGCCGCGGGCCTGCCATGCCTTCGAGATGCGCTCGGTGGCCGGCGAGCCGCCGTAGTTGACGTAGCGCAGCGACGACAGGTCGGCCGCGTCCCAGTCGGGGTGCTCGGCCATCATCTGCAGCATCGTGGGCACGACGGCCATGCCCGTGATGCGGTGCTCGCCGATCGTGCGCAGCACCGTGCCGGCGTCGAAGCCGTCGAGCATCTCGACCGTGCCGCCCTTGAAGAGCGTGGCCAGCGTCGACTGCCCGAAGCCGACGGCGTGGAACAGCGGAGCGAAGCACAGGATGCGGTCGGTGCTGACGAAGTCGATGTGGCCCAGCTGGTTGAAGGTGTTCCAGGTGAGGCTGCCGTGGGTCAGCACGGCAGCCTTCGGACGGCCGGTGGTGCCGGAGGTGAACAGCAGCAGGGCGGGGTCGTCGAGCGTCACGTCGACCACGTCGGCCAACGGCGTCGCGGCGGCGATCGCGGACTCGAAGTCGTCCGCCCCGGGCGTGGGCCGTGCCGCGAACGACACGACGTGCTCGACGGGCGTGTCGAGAGCCAGCGTGGAGCCGACGAGGTCGTCCACGCCGTGGCCGACGACGAGCACACGGCTGCCGCTGTCAGCCAGCATGTACGCGACCTCGGCCGGTGCCAGGCGGAAGTTCAGCGGGGCGAAGATCGCGCCCAGCAGGCCGGTCGCGAAGAAGGTCTCGAATGCACGGACGTCGTTCAGGCCGAGGTACGCGACCCGGTCGCCGTGCCCCACGCCGCGGTCGCGCAGCACCGAGGCGAGCCGCGCCGAGCGCTCGGCGAGCTCGGCGTACGACAGCGAGCGGTCGCCCTGGGCGAGCGCGATGGCGCCGGGACGGATGCGGGCGCGCCGCGACGGCCAGGTACCGACCCCCCTGTTGCCGCGGGACTCGAACAACCCCATGCCTGCCTCCTCGTGGTCGAGACAAGATTGACAGGTTTCCTGATGGTTCGCAAGAACCCGACGCCGGCAAGCGGCTAGTGTTCGACGCATGGACGACTCGACCGGGCACGCGTCACCCTCGCTGCTCTACGCCGTCAAGCAGGTCGAGCTCGCCGTGCGCTCACACCTCGACGACCTGCTCCGTCCCACCGGCATCACGGCCCTGCAGTACACCGCCCTCACGGTGCTGCAGCGCGGCCACGACGTCACCGCGGCCCAGCTCGCGCGCAACTCCTTCGTGACCACCCAGTCGATGTCGGACATCGTGACCGCCCTCGAGCGGCGCCGGCTGATCTCGCGCGCCCGCGACACGGTCGACCGGCGCCGCATCACCCTCTCGCTGACACCGGCCGGCGAGCAGCTGCTGGCCGACCGGGCCGAGGCCGTCGCCGCTCTCGAGGCGCGCATGGTCGCCGGTCTGTCGGCCTCCGATGTAGCCACCTTCCGCAAGGCGCTCAACGCGAGCCGCGCAGCACTCGTCGACTGACCGGCGCGGGCTCAGGCGTCGAGCACCAACCGGTCCGAGACCGACCGTGAGCAGCACACGAACATCACGTCGTTCGCGGCCCGCTCGGCATCGGTGAGCAGCGAGTCGCGGTGGTCGACCTCGCCGCGCAGCACGACGGTCTCGCAGGTTCCACATGTGCCCTCGAGGCATGACGAGACGACCGGGACGCCGGCCCCCTCCAGCGCCTCGAGCACCGTGACCTCGGGCGGCACGACCATGACGTCGCCCGTCGAGGCGAGCTCGATCTCGAAGGGCGTCGAGCGCAGCGGCGTCCCCTGGGCCTTCGGCGCGAAGCGCTCGAGGTGCAGGCTCCCGTCAGGCCAGCCCG
>JBEVGQ010000163.1:0-4582 GCA_040511655.1 Aeromicrobium sp.
GCGGCGCGCTTCGTGTCGGGCTACCTGGTGCAGCTGGCGTCCGACACCGAGGCGATCGACGGCCCCAGCGGTCCGTCCGAGGACTTCACCGACCTGCACGCCTGGGCCGAGGTGTTCGTGCCGGGCGCCGGATGGATCGGTCTCGACCCGACGTCCGCGCTGTTCGCAGGCGAGGGACACATCCCGTTGTCGGCCACGCCGCACCCGTCGTCGGCGGCACCCATCTCCGGCATGCTGACGGAGCGGGCCGATGTCGACTTCTCGTTCCACAACACGGTCCGGCGTGTCCACGAGGACCCCCGCGTCACCAAGCCCTACACCGACGAGCAGTGGCAGCGGATCGACGCGCTCGGCGAGGGCGTCGACCTGCGGCTGCAGGCCGACGACGTCCGGCTCACGCAGGGCGGCGAGCCGACCTTCGTCGGGCTCGACGACGTCACGTCCGAGCAGTGGAACACCCAGGCCGACGGCCCTGAGAAGCGCCTCAAGGCCAGCGAGCTCGCCGAGCGCCTGCGTGAGGTGTACGCCGTCGGCGGTCTCGTGCACCGCGGCGACGGCAAGTGGTACCCGGGCGAAGAGCTGCCCCGTTGGCAGATCTCGCTCCAGTGGCGCGGCGACGGCCAGACGCTGTGGTCGTCGCCGGCCTTGCTCGCCGATCCGTGGGACGAAGCGCAGGCCGACGCGCAGGCGCCGGGCCGGGCCGAGGCTCTGGGGCGCGAGATCACACGGCTGCTGGGGCTGCCTGAGGGCCAGCTGCGGCCTGCCTTCGAAGACCCCCTGACGGCGCTCGTGGGCGAGCTGCGGCAGCCGGACGGCGACCGACCCGACCTCGACCCCCAGCGGGCCGATGCGGGTCTCGCCACGACGCTCGACGCCGACGTCGTCGAACCGACCGGGTGGGTCCTGCCTCTCGTGACGGGGGAGGAGTGGACGAGTCCTGACTGGTCGCTGCGGCGCGGACGCATCGTGCTGCTGCCCGGCACCTCGGCCGTCGGGCTGCGCCTGCCGTTGAGCTCGATCTCGTGGCGAGACCCGCGCGCGTCCGGCGACCCGTCGTACGTCGAGGCCGGGCCGCAGCTCGACCCGCGCGTGCCGTCCGTGGCGGTCGTCGACGCGGCCGACCAGCCCACCACGGCGCTGACGATCGAGGCCCGCAACGGCTTCGTGCACGTGTTCCTGCCGCCGACCGAGCGTCTCGACGACTATGCCGACCTGCTGCGCGTCATCGACGTCGCCGCGGCGTCGCTCGGCCAGCGGCTCGTGATCGAGGGGTACGGCCCGCCGCCGGACGCTCGGCTGACGCAGCTGGTCGTGGCCAGCGACCCCGGGGTCATCGAGGTCAACGTGCACCCCACGGCTTCCTGGTCCGAGCTGCGCGACCTCACGCTCACGCTGTACGACATCGCTCGGCGCGCCCGACTGACCACCGAGAAGTTCGACCTCGACGGCGTCCACACCGGCACCGGAGGCGGCAACCACATCACCCTGGGCGGTCACGAGCCGGCGGCCTCGCCGCTGTTGCGGCGCCCCGACCTGCTCGTGAGCCTCATGACGTACTGGCAGCGTCACCCGGCCCTGTCGTACCTGTTCTCCGGCCGCTTCATCGGGCCGACCAGCCAGGCGCCCCGCTTCGACGAGGCACGTCCCGAGTCGCTGTACGAGGCCGAGATCGCCTTCCACGAGATCGACCGACTCACGAGCGAGACCGAGGAGCCTCGTCCGTGGCTCGTCGACCGGGCCCTTCGCCACCTGTTGACCGACCTGACCGGCAACACGCACCGAGCCGAGTTCTGCATCGACAAGATGTACAGCCCCGACTCGTCGCGCGGACGGCTCGGCCTGCTCGAGCTGCGCGGCTTCGAGATGCCGCCCCATCCGCAGATGGCGATGGTGCAGTCGCTGCTCGTGCGCTCGCTCGTGTCGATGTTCTGGGAGAAGCCGCACCGCGCGCCCCTGGTGCGCTGGGGCACGGCGCTGCACGAGGACTTCCTGCTGCCGCAGGGTGCCATCGACGACATCGGCTCGGTCGTGGCCGACCTGCGCGAGCACGGCATCGCGTTCGAGCACTCGTGGCTCGACCCGTTCACCGAGTTCAGGTTCCCGCGGCTCGGCTTGGCGCGCACCGCCGGCGGCATCGAGCTCGAGCTCCGCGCCGCGATCGAGCCGTGGAACGTGCTCGGCGAGGAGGCGACGTCGGGGGGCATGGCCCGCTACGTCGACTCGTCGGTCGAGCGCCTGCAGGTCACCGTCCGGGGGGTTCTGCCGCACGAGCACCTCGTGACGTGCCAAGGTGTTCCCGTGCCTCTGACTCCGACGGGCGTGGCCGGCGAGTACTACGCCGGAGTCCGCTATCGCGCGTGGCAGCCGCCGTCGGCCCTGCACCCCTCGATCGAGGTTCACGCGCCGCTGCGGTTCGACGTCGTCGACATCGCGTCGGCGGCCTCGCTGGGCGGGGCCACGTACCACGTCGTCCATCCCGGGGGCCGCGCCCACGAGCGTCCGCCGGTCAACGACCGCGAGGCCGAGGCTCGGCGATCGAGCCGGTTCGAGCCGTTCGGTCACACGCCCGGCACGCTCGACGTCGCGGCGATGGTCGAGGCGGGTCGCCGCGCCGCCAGCGCCGAGTACCCGCACACGCTCGACCTGCGCCGCACCGTGCCGGCCGGCACGGTCAACGGGGCGGGCGGGCGGTGACGGCACTTCGCGACTACTCCGCGGCGGTCACCCAGCCGACGCTCGGCGACGGCCCTGCCCCGTACGACGAGGTGGTCGCTCCCGACGGCGGCCTGAGGCCGGGCTGGCGGATGCTGGCCGAGGGCGCGATCCAGCTCACCGAGGCCGACCTACGGCGCGTCGGCGGCGACATCGAGCGCTTCTTGGCCAACGACGGCGTGACCTACACCGTCCCCGAGCACGACCCTGGGCCCTGGCGGCTCGACCCGGTCCCGCTGGTGCTGGACGCCGCGGAGTGGGCGCCGCTCGAGGTGGGGCTCGCCCAGCGCGCCGAGCTGCTCAACGCGATCCTCGTCGACCTCTACGGCCCGCAGCGGCTGCTGTCGTCGGGTGTCCTCCCGCCGGCCGTCGTGTTCGCCCACGAGGGGTTCCTGCGCGTCTCGGCGCGGGCGTCGGCCGGCGACCCGCACCCGCTGCTGCTGTCCGCGGCCGATCTCGGCCGCAACGCGTCGGGGGAGTGGCGGGTGCTGGCCGACCGGGCGCAGGCGCCATCGGGCATCGGCTACGCCATGGAGAACCGCCGCGTCATCTCGCGCGTCATGCCCGAGCTCTACCGCCAGGCCGGCCTGCACCGCATGGCTCCCTTCTTCCAGGCCCTGCGTGCCACGCTGATCGACTCAGCCCCCGAGCACGCGCCCAACCCGCGCGTCGTGGTGCTGTCGCCGGGCACCTTGTCCGAGACCGCCTACGACCAGGCCTTCGTCGCGTCCAGCCTGGGCTTCCCGCTCGTCGAGGGCAGTGACCTGGTGATGCGCGAGGGCGCGGTGTGGATGCGGGTGTTCGGGCGGCTCGAGCGCGTCGACGTCATCCTGCGGCGGGTCGACGCGGCGTGGAGCGACTCGCTCGAGCTGCGCAAGGGTTCGCAGCTCGGTGTCGCGGGGCTGTCCGAGGCCGTGCGGCGGGGCTCCGTGCGCGTCGTCAACGGCTTGGGCGCCGGCGTTCTCGAGAATCCCGGGCTTCTGCCGTTCATGTCGGCGATGTGCGAGCAGCTGCTCGACGAGCCGCTGCGCCTGCCGTCGGTGCAGACGTACTGGACCGGCGACGAGCGCTCGAAGGCGTACGTGCTCGACCACCTCGACGGCCTGGCCGTGCGGGCGATCGACCAGAGCGTCGACCTCGAGCACCACGACCGCGACGGTCTGCGTGAGGCGATCCTCGCCGAGCCGCACCGCTACGTCGGTCAGGAGCTGCTGCCCCTGTCGCAGTCACCCACGCTCGACGCGCGCGGTGTGCACCCGCAGAGCGTCACCCTTCGCACGTTCACGCTCCGGTACGGCTCGACCTACCGCCCCCTCGTCGGTGGTCTGGCGACCGTCATGACCCGCGACCGCATGCCGTCCAGCAAGGACGTCTGGGTGCTCAAGGCCAGTCCCGACGACCCCGACCAGGGGCTGCCCGACGTCCTGCCGCTCACCAACGTGCGTGCGCCGGCCGCGATGGTGCCGCGCGTCCTCGAAGACATGTTCTGGTTCGGACGCTATGCCGAGCGCGCCGAGGACATGCTGCGCCTGGTGCTGACGGCCCATGCCGCCGCCGAGGACTTCCGGTCGCGACCGCACACGGCGGGCGGGGCGAGCCTGGCGGTGCTGATGTCGGCGATCGACCGCCTCAGCGGCTCGCGTCACGGTGCCGACCAGCTCGACGACAACTTCCGCTCGCTGCTGCTCGACGCGCACCGGCCCGGCTCGGTCGCCCAGTCCATCGGTGCGCTGAGGGACGCCGCGCAGAGCGTGCGCGACCAGCTGTCGCCCGACACGTGGCAGGCGTTCAGCTCGACCGAGCGTGCCTCGGCCCATCTGTCGACCTACCACTACAGCCACCAGGTCGCCGAGAGCGCCGCGCAGATGCT
>JBEVGQ010000164.1:0-3979 GCA_040511655.1 Aeromicrobium sp.
GGTTGGTTCTGCCCGCTCAAACCAACCATCTTGCGCCACTCGCGGCGTCCACAGCGGGCCCCGGGCGCCTACTTCTCCACAGGTTCGCTCTCTGCTGTGGCTTCTGCCTTGGTTGCTCTGGTCGGGTCGGGGGATGCCCTGGGACGTCACCGGACCGCCGTCGCGCCAGAACCTCCGGACGGGCGGCTACGCCTCGCCGACCCCCACGGTCTTCATGGACGTCGACGACGTCGGCATCCTCCCAAAGACCTGCCGGGCCATCCAGCTGGTCCTGCCGGACGACGCCGTGTTCACCCATCTGACCAGCGCTGCCCCCCGCGGGTGGCGGCTGCCGCAGGTGAACGAGGTGCCGATCATCGCGGTCACCGACGGTGACTGGGCTCACCTCGACCGCCGCGGCGTGTACGTCCGACGCTGCGACGTCCCCCGGCACCATCGCTCGCGCCTCTCGGGCGTGAGGATCGCGTCTCCCGAGTGGACGATCGTCGAGCTGGCCGAGGACCTCGGGTTGATCGACCTGGTCGCGGTGATCGACGGCGCGCTCCACGACGGTGACACCACGGTCGACCGGCTTGCCGACGCGATCGTCCCGGGTCGGCGCGGGGCCCGGACGATGCGGCGCGCGCTCGCGCTGGCCGATCCGCTGAGCGAGTCGTTCTGGGAGTCGGTCCTGCGCATGACGCACCAGCTGTGCGGTGTGCCCGTCCGGTCCCAGGTCGAGGTGCACGACCCGCTCGGGCGTTTCGTGGCCCGCACCGATCTGCAGATCGTCGGCACCGCCCGGCACCCGGAGTACGACGGCGGTGAGCACCGACTGCGGGAACGTCATCGGCGCGATCTCGAGCGTGACAAGGGCTTGGCGAGGATGGGTCAGGAAAGGTACGGATACACGTCCGTCGAGCTGGTCGACACACCCCTGCTGGTGGTGCGCGACGCCGAGGATGCCCTGGGGTGGCCCCACGACATGGCACGGGCGAAGCCCTGGCTCCACGAGCTGGAGCGGTCGTCCGTCTCGGACCAAGGCCGAGCGCGATTGAGCAGGCGGCTCAACCGCTTCAGAAGAGCGACCCCACCCCGACGTTCAAGAGGCTGAGAGCCCCAAGAAGCCTCGCGAGTGGCGCAAGACGGTTGATTCCAGCGGCAGAATCCAACAATCTTGCGCCACTCGCGGGGCTCTTGCGGGGCTCTTGCGGGGCTAGCGGCGGCGGTCCTTGAGCTCGTCGGCGGCGAAGGAGCCGATCTGCCAGGTCGCCCAGGCATCGCTCGACCCGCCGACGGCGCCACCGAGGAACGGCACGCGTCGTCCGATCATCGTGACGGCTCGACGTCCGGCGGTGCGGCCCACCAGCTCGGCGGTGACCTCCTTCGACAGGCGCTCGTCGAGCACGGGGTCGTGCACGGGCGACGTCGCCAGCGCCATCGGCGACGACGGCAGACGGTGCCGCTTGACCAGCGTCCTGACGGCGTCCTCGCCCAGCATGCAGGCCAGGATCGCGTTGCGGACGCGTGGATCCTCCAGGTCGTAACCCCGCAGGTGCGCGATGCCGGCGACGAGGTGGCACTGCACGATCGTCACGCCGACCACGTTGGCCGGCACGGCGAACGCCGCCGTCGTCAGCCCGCCGAGGTTGGTGACGAATCCCTGTGCCGCGGCGAGGCTCGTGTGCAGGCGCATGAGGCTCGCGATGGCCTTCTCGACATCACCCTCGGCATCGACGAGCCGGCCGTCGGCCGAGGCAGCCGCCGACCGCAGCGGGCCGACGCCGTCGATGGCACGGTCGAGCACCGTGCGGACGTATCCAGAGGCGACCCGGGGCGCCAGCTTCGAGCCGGCGGAGGTGGCGACGCTGCGTCGAAGTCCCATCCCGCCAGCATAGGAGCGATGTGCAGGCCCGGCCCATCGAGCGCGAGAACCGCCCGGGCGCAGGCGCATGCCCCTACGCTGAGGCCATGGGCCGTCCGTTCTCCGAGCGTGTGGCGCACGACGACTGGCGCCACACGGCGCAGGGCTGGACGCGTGACGAGCTCGAGCGGCGCGGCATCGTGGTCACCGGCCCGTTCGAGCAGCCGCGCATCCGCCCGTGGTCGACCCAGCTGACGGTGCCGACCGACGCCGGACGCATCTGGTTCAAGGCCAACTGCGCGTCGATGTCGTTCGAGCCGGCGCTGCAGGTCGAGCTCGCCCGGCTCGCCCCCGGGGACGTCGACGAGCCGGTCGCCGTCGACCTCCAGCGTGGCTGGATGCTGACCGTCGATCGAGGCGTCACCGTCGGCGACGCCTCCGAGCCGAGCGCCGACGACTGGCGGCGCGTGCTCGGCGGCGCGGCCGGGCTGCAACGCGTCGCCGCCGAGCACGGCCCGACCCTCATGGCCGCTGGCCTTCCCGACTGCCGCCCGTCGACGGTCGTCGGACGCTTCGACCGGTTCGTCCACGTCCTGTCCGAGCTGCCCGACCAGCACCCGGCCCACGTGCCCGACGACCTGCGGGTGCAGCTCGAGGCGGCCCGGCCCCGGCTCGTCGACGCGGTGGACGAGCTGACCGGCTCGTCGCTGCCGACGACGTGGCAGCACGGCGACCTGCACCCGTGGAACGTCTTCGCCGACACCGGCCGGCTCTTCGACTTCGGCGACGGCCAGTGGGCTCACGCCGCCGAGCTGCTGAGCGTCCCTGAGGCGTGGATCAGCCAGCAGGCGGACGTCTCGTGGCCCGACGTCCTCGAGGCGTACGCCGACGCCTGGGACGTCTCGCGCGACGACCTGGCCTCGCAGGTACGCGCCGCCTCGCTGACCCAGCCCGTCAACCGCACCCTCGTGTGGTGGGGGTGCCTGCAGGAGGCGACGGCGGCCGAGTGGACCCAGTGGGGTGACGGGGTGCTCCACCACCTCACCCGGGTGCTCGAGCCGTGACGCGCGTCCCGCTGCCGCCGTCGCCGTGGGCCTTCGACCCCGATCGGTGGCCGGACGACGACTGCGTGGCCGTCGGTGCCGACCTCGAGCCCGGCACCATTCTCGAGGCGTACCGGTGCGGCGCGTTCCCGATGCCGCACGACGGTGATCTGCTCTGGTGGTCGCCGATGCGACGGGGCGTGCTCGTGCCGGCCGACATCCGCGTCAGCCGCTCGCTCGCGAGGTCCGTCCGCCGCTTCATGGTGACCGTGGACGAGTCGTTCGCCGACGTCGTCGACGCGTGCGCCGATCCGTCCCGACCGGGCTCGTGGATCGACGCCGACATCCGAGACGCCTACGTGCACCTGCACGAGCTGGGCTGGGCGCACTCGATCGAGACGCGGACGTCCGACGGCACGCTGGTCGGCGGGCTCTACGGGCTCAGCATCGGGGCG
This sequence comes from Aeromicrobium sp., assembly GCA_040511655.1. Taxonomy (GTDB): domain Bacteria; phylum Actinomycetota; class Actinomycetes; order Propionibacteriales; family Nocardioidaceae; genus Aeromicrobium. Next base: position 3,342 of record JBEVGQ010000164.1, read on the forward strand.
CTGTTCGCGGGGGAGTCGATGTTCCACCACGCGACCGACGCCTCCAAGGTCGCGCTCGTCGAGCTCGCCCGACGGGTCGGCGGCGGCCTGATCGACACCCAGTGGAGCACGCCCCACCTGGCGTCGCTGGGGGTGACGGAGTGGTCGCGCGAGGTCTACCTCGACCGCATCGCACCCCTGGTCGACGCGTCGCCGCCCGCGGGATGGGACTGATATCACGGCGGAATCGCGTCGTGGCAGGCTGGGGGTGCCCACCGCATCGGGGGCTCGCTTCATAGACTGGCCGCGCACACACCATCACTCACAAGGAGCTTTTGTGGCTATCTCTCGCAACGACCTCGTCGCTGCCCTCGCTTCGAAGGCCGGCACCAGCAAGGCCGAGGCAGACGCTGTCCTCTCGTCCTTCAGCGAGATCCTCCTCGACTCTGTCGCCAAGGGCGAGAAGGTCTCGATCCCCGGCATCCTCTCGGTCGAGCGCGTCGCTCGCGCCGCCCGCACCGGACGCAACCCCTCCACGGGCGAGACGATCGACATCCCCGCCGGCTTCGGCGTCAAGGTCAGCGTCGGCTCGCGCCTCAAGGCCGCGGCCAAGTAGTACCGCAGCACCGCACGACCGCAGCACCAGCGACGCCACCGGA
>JBEVGQ010000165.1:0-16977 GCA_040511655.1 Aeromicrobium sp.
GGGAAGTCATATTTGATCTCGAGGGGCCCGAAGCAGTCGGTGCACACGTAGTGGGGCCCGATGTCCTGGGTGGCGCCGCACTCGCGGCACACGAGGTCGGTCGCGTGGCCGAAGGCACCGTCGCGGATCGACGTGCTGGCGGATGCTGGGGCGATGCGGTCGGCGGTGATGCTCACGCGATTCTCCTGGTCATCTTTCCCGGATCGACTGTCGTCCGGGACGGATTGAGCACCTGGTCGCATCGTGCGACTGGTTGCTGGGGTGTCGTCGGGCCGTGTCCCTGTACCCCTCTGGATGAGTGCCTCCAGCGTACGCACGCGTCTCACGATGTGTCTACTTGGTCCACATCGTGGACTGTCCGCGTCCGCACTGTGGCCGCCCTCCCCTGCGTCATAAGAAGCGAGGGTCTGAGACCTCAGTTGCTATGACGCAACGGACCGGACGCGCCAGCCTCCGGCGACGAGGCCCTCGCGCACCTGGCGCATGAACTCACCGGGGGCGATGCGCAGGCCGAGCAGCGGCAGGCGCAGCACGGTGTCGGACGCCAGCGAGAGGTCGTTCTGCCGAAGGGCGTCGGAGACCACTGCGGGCACCTTCAGGTGGTGGATGCCGTCGATCTCGACGACGAGACGGTAGGCGGGCCAGTAGACGTCGAGGTACGACGTGCCGCTCGACGTCCGCCGCACCGACTGGCGGTCGGGTGCGGGCAGCCCGTACGTCCGGCACATCCGCGCGAAGTCGAGCTCGCCCATCGCCTGCGCACCGTCGAGCAGGTCGAGCACGACCGCCTCGAGCAGCTTCTTGCGTCGGTGACGCCGAACGGCGAGCAATGCCTCGCCGACGTCCTCGGCCCGGCACAGCCGCTGCTGGACGACCATCGCGAGGATCGTGGCGGCCTGCCGGTTGCTGGTGGCCCACAGGGCTGCACGGACGGCGGCGATCGGCGGGCGGACGCGCGGCACACCGACCGGCACCACGTCCGACCGCTGCAGCCGTCTGGTCTGTCGCACCATCAGGCCCGGACGCCGGACCGCTGGAGCGCCGCGGGGCACCGAGACCCGGATCGTGTCGTGCACGAAGCCCGTCAGGCCGGCCGCCTCGAGCGCGCTGACGCCGTCGAGCGCCGACCGCGGCCCGGACTCGATCACCGCGTACCACCGTGCCGCGGCGAGGGGCAGCTCACCGGTCTGCAGGCAGATCGACTGGCGTCCGTGCAGCTGCCAGCGCTGGGCGCGCAGGTTCGCCGCGATCATCCACCGCGTGACGCCGAGCCGGTGCAGCTGGCGGCGCGAGATGACGCCTTCCTGCGCGGTGGCGAGGTCGGTCAGGGACGCGCGCATGGCCGGTGGGACGTGGTCGAGGGCGAACATCCCTCGACGATGCTGGGTCGACGACCGCGGCGGCATCGCGTCCGCCGCACCTGTGGACGTCCCCTGCCCTCGCTCGAGCCTGTGGACCCAGCCGTTGCGTCATAGCGGGTGAGGTGCGGGGCCCTCGCTTCTTATGACGCAACGGGGTCAGGCGGGGACGAGCTCGTCGGCGAGCCCTTGGAGCCAGGAGGCCACGGCGTCGGGGCCGTCGAGGACGATGTCGGCGCGGGACACCAGGGCGTCCTGCTCGGCGGAGGCCGAGCACAGCAGCAAGCCTCCGACGCCCTGCGACCGGAGCTGCTCGACCGCCGCGAACGCCGGCAGGTCGCCGAGGTCGTCGCCGCCGAAGACCACCTGCCGGGCACCCGAGTCGGCGACCAGGGCCAGCAGGGCGTCGCCCTTGTCGTGGCCGCGCCCGCGCAGCTCGATCACCTGGCGTCCCGGCTCGACCGCGAGTCCGAGGTCGGCGGCCAGCTGCTCGACGGGCCCGCGCAGCTCGTCGAGCAGGCCCGGGTCGATGCCCCGCGTGTGCAGCGCGATCGCGAGGCCCTTGTCCTCGATGCGGACGTCCTGCGCGCCACGCTCGGCCAGCCACGCCGGCAACGTCGACGCGAGCGCGGCCACCGCCTCGGGCCGCGCGGGCTCCGACGTGCGGCCGTCCGCGGCGTCCCAGCGCTCGGCGCCGTACTGCCCGAGGATCACGAGGCGCTCGAGCCCCGCGTGCCCCTCGAACCCGCTGAGGTCGAGGGCCTGCCGCACAGGACGTCCCGTGATGATCGCGACCTGGCCGAGCACCGCGCCCAGACGCCCGAGTGCCTCGACCGAGTCGGCGTGGGCGAAGGCACGGGTGGGGTCGTCGACGATGTGCGAGAGCGTGCCGTCGAAGTCGAGGGCCAGGAGCGTGCCGGCGGGATCGGCCACGACGGCGGCACGGGTGACCGCTGCACGGTGGGCTGCTTCACGGGAGGCTGCTTCTCGGGATGAGGCGGTCATGCCCTAGATCATTGCGCTCCGGACAAGATGATCGTCAACCGGTCCGACCGCATCGGCGAGACGCTGGGTCGCACGCGGCTGATGCCGACGTCGGCGGCCAGCAGCTCGGCCTGCGACTGCAGGCTCGGCGGGTAGTAGACCGTGTTGGCCGGGATCGACCCGGTCCAGTTGCCGATGCCTGCCAGCGCCCAGCCCGCGCCGGAGACCTTGGCCGAGAAGGTGCGCGCCGCACCGACGACACCCGAGTTGTTGAGCACCGAGACCCTGGCGGTGCGCTGGGTGGCCGGCTCGTCGGTCGCCTCCGAGGTCTCCTCGGGAGCGGGCTCGGACGAGGTGTCGGGCGCGGGCGTGCGCGACGTCTTGGAGGGCACGGGGGTGGTGGCCGGCGGCTTGCTCGACGCGGCCGTCGGAGCAGCAGCCTCGGACGGGCTCGAGCCGTCGCCGACCACGAGCCAGCCCAGCCATCCGCCGGCACCGACGACGAGCATCACCGACAGGACGATGAACCAGGTCGACGGAACGTACGCCCGCGGGGCAGGGACGTTCTTGCGATGCGCCACCATCGCGCGGTCAGAGGTCGATGCCGAGGCGCCTGGCCGAGCGGCTGCGCTGGCGCTGCGCGCGGAGGCGACGGAGCCGCTTGACCAGCAGGGGGTCGAACGCGAGGGCGTCCTCGCGGTCGATCAGTGCGTTGAGGACCTGGTAGTAGCGCGTCGCCGACATGTCGAACTTGTCGCGGATCGCCTGCTCCTTGGCGCCGGCGTACTGCCACCACAGCCGCTCGAGGGCCAGGATCTCGCGGTCACGCTCGGACAGGGACGCGGCCACGGCCGTGCCCTGCGCGTCCGACCTCTCCACAGCACTCATGCCTGCATCCTAGCCATGAATAACACCTGTGTCATTCACTTGGCGCGGCCAAGCGATCCGCCGGTGGCACAGTGGGACGCATGACGATCACGACACCCGTCCTCTGGGGCATCCTCGCCACCGGCGGAATCGCCGAGAAGTTCGCCGACGACCTGGCCCTCGTGCCCGGCAACGAGCTGGTCGCCGTCGGGTCGCGACGCATCGACGCTGCGCGCGCCTTCGCTGAACGCCACGGAGCCACCCGCGCCCACGGCTCGTACGAGGACCTCGTGGCCGACCCCGACGTCGACGTCGTCTACGTGGCGACGCCGCACGGGCGGCACCTCGAGGACGTCCGCCTGTGCTTCGCGGCCGGCAAGCACGTGCTGTGCGAGAAGGCCCTGACCCTCACCGCCGACGACTCGGCGGCCCTGGTGGCCGAGGCCGCCGAGCGCGGGCTCTTCTTCGCCGAGGCGATGTGGATGCGCACCAACCCCAACGTCCGCCGCATGGTCGAGATCGTCCGCAGCGGCGACCTGGGCGACGTCCTGCAGGTGCGCGCCGAGCTCGGCTTCGTGGGCCGTCCCGACGTCGCCCGTCTGTGGGACGTCGACCTCGGAGCCAGCTCGCTGCTCGACGTCGGCATCTACCCGTTGACCTTCGCCCACATGGTGCTCGGCGAGCCCGACCGGATCGCGGCCGCGGGCGTCGTGTCCGACACCGGCGTCGACCTCAGCGGCGGTGCCACCCTCACGTACCCGTCGGGGGCGGTCGCCAGCATCGCGTGGACGCAGGTCGCGCTCGGCGACAACCGCGCCGTCATCGCGGGCGACGGGGGTCGCATCGAGGTACCCGGCCGCTTCCACCACGCGGACGGGTTCACGGTCGTGCGCGGCGACGACCGCGAGGAGATCGCGCTGCCCGTCACCGGACGCGGCTACTCGCACGAGATCGAGGAGGTGGCCGCCTGCCTGCGCGCCGGCGCGACCACGTCCGCGGTGCTCCCCCTCGACCAGACCGTGTCGATCCAGCGACAGATGGACGAGATCCTCGAGCAGATCAACGTGCCCGCGAGTCGATCCGGCGCAGGCCGGTGACGGTGGGCATTCGACGCTAGGGTGACGGCATGGCCACAGGCACCGCAGACTTCGTGGTGATCGCCAACCGACTTCCGGTCGACCGCGTCACCGCACCCAACGGCGACACGTTGTGGCGCACCTCCCCCGGCGGACTCGTGACGGCGCTCGAGCCCGTCATGAAGAGCAACGGTGGTGCGTGGATCGGCTGGCACGGCGCGGCCGACGAGAAGGTCAAGCCCTTCGACCACAACGGCATGCACCTGGTGCCGGTGCCGCTGAGCAACGACGAGGTCGAGGAGTACTACGAGGGCTTCTCCAACGCGACGCTCTGGCCGCTGTACCACGACGTCGTCGCGCCCCCGGAGTTCCACCGCGAGTGGTGGGACGCCTACGTGCGGGTCAACCGGCGCTTCGCCGAGAAGGCAGCGACGGTCGCCAACGAGGGCGCCGTGGTGTGGGTGCAGGACTACCAGCTCCAGCTCGTCCCGACGATGCTGCGCGAGCTGCGCCCCGACCTGCGCATCGGCTTCTTCCTGCACATCCCCTTCCCTCCCACCGAGCTGTTCCAGCAGCTCCCGTGGCGTCGCGAGATCCTCGAGGGCCTGCTCGGCGCCGACCTGGTCGGCTTCCAGATGCCCGGTGCGGCGCAGAACTTCGTCCGCCTGGTGCGCCAGCGCGTCGGTCACAAGACGCACCGCGACATGATCTACCTGCCCGACGGGCGCACGGTCCTGGCCAAGGCGTACCCCATCTCGATCGACGCCGCCGGCTTCGAAGAGCTCGCCCGCACCCCCGAGGTCATCGCGCGCGCCGCCGAGATCCGCGAGAGCCTCGGCAACCCCAAGACGATCCTGCTGGGCATCGACCGCCGCGACTACACCAAGGGGCTGCGTCAGCGCCTGCGCGCGTTCGGCGAGCTCATCTCCGAAGGCTCGGTGCACGTCGACGACGCCGTGTTCGTGCAGGTGGCCACGCCGTCGCGCGAGCGGGTGCAGCAGTACAAGCTGCTGCGCGACGACATCAACCGGCTGGTCGGCCGCATCAACGGCGACGTCGGACGCATCGGACAGCAGCCCGTCACGTATCTGCACGCCTCGTACCCCCGCCAGGAGATGGCCGCTCTCTACCGTGCCGCCGACGTCATGGTCGTCACGCCGCTGCGCGACGGCATGAACCTCGTGGCCAAGGAGTACGTGGCCTGCCGCTACGACGACCAGGGAGCCCTGGTGCTCAGCGAGTTCGCCGGTGCGGCGTCCGAGCTCAAGTCGGCCTATCAGGTCAACCCGCACGACATCAACGGCATGAAGAGCATGATGCTCGCGGCGATCAACGCCAGCCCGCGCGAGAACGGTCGCCGCATGAAGGCGATGCGCAAGCAGGTCATGGAGAACGACATCGAGCTCTGGGCCAACAACTTCCTCGAAGAGCTCACGTCCGATCGCGAGCTGCACGAGAAGAACCCCCGCCCGGTCTGAGCCGCGCGGCACCAGCACCGGCATCCTCTTCGGATCGGCATGCGCCCCGATACCGTGGGCCCATGACTGTCACGGCGATGTCCAGCATGCTCGGCGGGGTGGTCGTGGGCCTCGTCGCAGTGATCGTCCAAGCACTGCTCGTGGTGGTGCTGATCGCGATCGTTCGACGCATCCTCGGCGTTCGCGTCGGGTGGGCCCGCACCCTGATCGTGATCGTGATCGGGGCGGTGGCCGGGATCCCTGCGAGCGGCTCCCTGGCCGTCACGCTGGAGGTGGCCAGGTCGGACGGGACCCTGCTGACGTCCGAGGGTGTCGCGCTCGCCTTCTTCGCCGTCGTCACGCTCTGGATGTTCGTGGCCTGCCTGATCGTCCTGCTGATCCTCGAGGCCTTGGCGCCCACCGGCAGCGTGCCGGGTCCCCACGAGGCCTGGTCGCGCTCAGCTGCATGGATCAGGAGGACGCGTCGGTACCTGCAGATCGCCTGGATCGGCGTCAGGACCGGCGCGAACGGGGGCCTGCGAGGCGGACCGACCAGCAGCGCGTTCGGCGAGACCCTTGCGAGGTTCCTGAACAGGTCGGGCGTCACCTTCATCAAGCTCGGTCAGATCCTGGCCAATCGCGATGACCTCCTCCCGCGCGAGACCACCACGGCCCTGTCGGCGCTCCAGTCCCGTGCCGAGCCTGCCCCGGGCGATGTGGTCGCGGCGACGATCCGCCGCGAGACGGGTATCGACCCTCACGACCTCTTCGCGACCTTCGACAGCCGGCCGCTTGCCGCGGCCTCGGTGGCCCAGGTGCACGCGGCCACGATGCCGGACGGCCGAGAGGTGGTCGTGAAGGTGCAGCGGGACGGCGCGCGCGAGCAGGTGACCGTCGACACCGACATCCTCGTCCGGCTGGCCGGCACGGTCGAGTCACGGTGGGGGTGGGCGAGGGACATGGCGCTCGGAGAGCTTGCCACCGGACTGGCCGGATCCCTGCGCGAAGAGCTGGACTACACCCGGGAGGCCTCCCACACGGTCGCGGGCGCAGCGGCACTGGCGCACTACCCCGACATCGTCGTGCCGGCGACGCTCACGCCCTTCACGACACGACGCATCCTGGTGCTGGAGCGCTTGCGCGGGGTCCCGCTGTCGGACGGCGCCGCGAGGATCGGAGAGCTCAGCGAGGAGCGGCGTGCAGAGCTCGCGCGCACGCTGATCGTCGCGACGCTCGAGACGATCCTCGTCACAGGGGTCTTCCACGCCGATATGCACCCTGGCAACGTCCTGGTGCTGGACGACGAACGTCTCGGGATACTGGACTTCGGGTCCGTCGGCATCCTCGGCGACGAGCTCCGCAGCCTGGTCGGGGTGTTGCTGCTCGCGATGTTCACCGACGACGCCGCGCTCGCGACGTCGTCCCTCGTGCTCGCCTTCGACACTCCTCGCGACGTGGACGTGGAGCGGTTGCGCCGCGATCTCGGCCGTGAGATCACCGAGCTCCAGCTGCAGGACGACATCGGTTCGGACACCTTCGCACGCGTGTTCACCGTGCTGAGGACCCATGGCGTGAGCGTGCCGGGAGATGTCGCGGCGGCCGTGCGCACCCTCGTGAGCGTCGAGGCGGCCGCCCGGCTGCTCGATCCGGGAACCAGCCTGCTGGCCACGGCGCGCGGCGAGCTGCCCCGTCTGGTGCGACGGAAGGTCGACCCAGCACAGCTGGCCGTCCGGGCCGTCACAGAGGCTGCTGTGCTGGCGACGGTCGCACGGCGCCTGCCCGAGCGGGTCGACCGAGCCACCCGTGCGGTGAGCGACGGCGAGCTCGCCTCGGGCGCCCGTCCGTTCGCGGATCCTGACGACCGGCGCTGGTTGAGCGCTCAGGTGGCAGAGGTGCTGACGGCTGGGTTCGGGATGGTCGCGGGCATCCTTGCCGCGGTGCTGGTGCTGCACCACGGCGGCCCTCTCGTGACGCCGCGCCTGTCGGTGTCGGCGTTGATCGGCCTGGTCGTGGGCTTCTTCGGAGTGATCCTGGGGCTGCGTGTCGTGGTGCGGATCTTCTACGGGCATCACGCGGTCCCTCCCAGGTGACGACCCACCCGACCCAGATCTGCGGAGAACCGCACGCTTTTCTCCGTCCGGAACGGTGCGCTGGTCCGCAGATCTGGGCTGGGGTCAGGTGGTCGTGACCTGGCCGTCCTCGACGTGCCACCGCTGGTGAAGGTCGACGTTGTCGAGCAGGCGGCGGTCGTGCGAGACCAGCAGCAGCGCACCGTCGTACGCGGCGAGCGCGTGCTCGAGCTGCTCGATCGCCGGCAGGTCGAGGTGGTTGGTGGGCTCGTCCAGCACCAGGACGTTGACCGACCGGGCCTGCAGCAGCGCCATCGCCGCCCGCGTCCGCTCACCCGGCGAGAGCCGGCCCACGACGCTCGTGACCTGGTCGGCCTTGAGGCCGAACTTGGCCAGCACGGTGCGGACGTCGGCCGGTGACAGGTCGGGCACGGCGGACTCGAACGCGTCGGCCAACGTCCGGTCGTCGGGCAGCACGGCCCGCGCCTGGTCGATCACGCCGACCGCGAGGGACGCCCCCTGCGATGCCCGACCCTCGTCGGGCTCGATGTCGCCGAGCAGCAGCCGCAGCAGCGTCGTCTTGCCGGCACCGTTGGGCCCCGTGATGCCGATGCGGTCGCCGGCGGCGACCTGCACCGAGACGGGCCCGAGCGTGAAGTCGCCCCGTCGCACGACAGCCCCGTCGAGCGTGGCGACCACACCGCTCGAGCGGGGCGCCGCGGCGATCTCGAAGCGCAGGTCCCACTCCTTGCGGGGCTCCTCGACCTCGTCGAGACGGGCGATGCGCGACTCCATCTGGCGCACCTTCTGCGCCTGCTTCTCCGACGACTCGCTCTGCGCGCGGCGCCGGATCTTGTCGTTGTCGGGGCTCTTCTTCATCGCGTTGCGGACGCCCTGCGAGCTCCACTCCCTCGTCGTGCGGGCCCGTGCGACGAGGTCGGCCTTCGTGCCGGCGAACTGCTCGTAGGCCTCGCGGGCGTGGCGCCGGGCGATCTCGCGCTCCTGCAGGAACGAGTCGTAGTCGCCGTCGTGGACGCGCACCAGGTGCTGGGCCAGGTCGAGCTCGACGACCCGGGTGACGCACCGCGACAGGAACTCGCGGTCGTGCGAGACCAGCACGATGCCGGCGCGCATCCCACCGACCAGCCGCTCGAGCCGGTCGAGCCCGTCGAGGTCGAGGTCGTTGGTGGGCTCGTCGAGCAGTGCGACGTCGAACCGGCTCAGCAGCAGGGCCGCCAGCCCGACCCGGGCCGCCTGGCCGCCCGACAGCGACGTCATGAGCGCGTCGCCGTCGAGCCCGAGGCGCAGCTCGCCCAGCACGGCCGGGATGCGCTCGTCGAGGTCGGGTGCGCCTGACGCGAGCCAGCGGTCGAGGGCCGCGGCGTACTCGTCGTCGGCGCCCGCAGCACCGGAGCCCAGCGCGCCGGCCGTCCGCTCCATCGCCTCGGTGGCATCGGTCGCTCCGGTGCGACGGGCCAGGTACGCCGCGACGGTCTCGCCGGCGACCCGCTCGTGCTCCTGCGGCAGCCAGCCGACGAAGGCGTCTGCGGGGGCCGTCGACACCGTCCCGGCCAGCGGAGCGGTGCGGCCCGCGAGGATCTGGAGCAACGTCGACTTGCCGGCGCCGTTCGCCCCGACGACGCCCACGACGTCGCCCGGGGCGACCGTCAGGTCGAGCCCCTCGAACAGCGTGCGGTGCGCGTGACCGCCGGACAGCGCCTTGGCGACCAGGGTGGCACTCACCTCGAGATCGTCCCACAGGGCCCGCCGTGCGCTAGACATGGTGCATGACAGACACCCTGACGCCGGCCGTCCGTCGTGGGTACGCCCTCGGCAGCGTCGCCACCGGCGCCTTCGGCACGGTGCCCGGGCTGCTGCTGCTGCCCTACCTGACCGACTCCCTCGGCATCGCGGCCGTCGTCGCCGGCTTCATCGTCTTCGTGCCCAAGGCGTGGGACGTCGTGCTCAACCCGATCGCCGGACGCATCAGCGACCGTCACGACTCCCCCTCCGGACGTCGCCGGCCGTTCCTGCTGCGCGCGGGCCTGGCCCTGGCGGCGTGCTTCGCGCTGCTGTTCGCCGGCCCCTCCGATCCGTCGTGGCTGGCCGGCACGTGGGTCGTGTTCTGGTTCCTGGCGTGCGCGTCGGCCTACGCCTTCTTCCAGGTGCCGTACGTCTCGATGCCCGCCGAGATGACGCTCGACCCGGGCGAGCGGACGCGGCTCATGACGTGGCGAGTGGCCGTCCTCGCGTTCGCGATCCTGCTGTCGGGGGCCACCGCGCCGATGATCGTCGACGCCGTCGGCGACGAGACGACACCCGCCGGGTACCGGGTCATGGGCCTCTACATCGCGCTGATCCTGGTGATCGGCGTGGTGGGCGTCTGGCGCGGCACGCGTGACGCCCCCGATCACCGGGTCGAGACGGCGACCGGATCGCTGCGCGACCAGCTGCGTCTCGTCTCGGCCTCGCGCGCCTTCAGGGTGCTGCTGGCGACGTTCGTCCTGCAGGCGGTGGCGGTCGGGGCGATGCTGGCCGGCGTCGCGTACGCCGCCGACCACCTGCTCGACGACGCCGCGGCGTCCACGATCCTGTTCGTCGCCTTCGTCGGTCCGGCCCTGCTCGTGACGCCGGCGTGGGAGCGGTACTCGGCGCGGCACGGCAAGAGGTCGGGCTACCTGTCCTCGTCGGTGTTCCTCGGCGTCGGAGCCGCGCTGCTGGTCGTGGCGCGCGGCGACCACGTCATCGTCGTCTACGTGGCGGCGGCCCTCGCCGGCGTCGGCTACGCCGGGGCCCAGGTGTTCCCGATGGCGATGATCCCCGACGTCGCCGCGGCCGACGCCGCGACGTCGGGCCAGAACCGCATCGGCGTGTTCACCGGCGTCTGGACGGCCGGCGAGACGCTTGGCCTCGCGATCGGACCGGGGCTGTTCGCCCTCGTGCTGGCCGCGGGCGGCTACGTGTCGTCGACCGGCAGCTCGGCGGTCCAGCCCGACAGTGCCCTGGACGCCATCGCGGTGGGGTTCTCGATCGTCCCGGCCGCGCTGATCGCCGCCAGCATGCTGTTCCTGCGCCGGTACGACCTCGGCGAGCTCACCGATCCCCAGGAGGACCATGTCGCCCGATGAGATCCTGCGCCGGCTCGACCAGCTGCGCGGCGACGACCTGCCCACGCACGGCGGCCGCACCCTCGCCTACGTCTACGACTCGGGCCTGGCCGACGCCGACGAGGTGGGACGCGCCGCGGTGGCGATGTACTCCTCGACCAACGGGCTCGACCCGACCGCGTTCCCGAGCCTGCTGACGATGGAGCGCGACCTGATCGCCTTCGCGCGTCCGCTCGTGCACGGCGACGACCGTGTCGCCGGCTCCGTGACGTCGGGCGGCACCGAGTCGATCCTGCTGGCGGTGCAGACCGCGCGCGACGCCCGACCCGACGTGGCCGCGCCCGTCATGATCGTGCCCACCACGATCCACGCGGCGTTCCACAAGGCGTCGCACTACTTCGGCGTCGAGCGCGTCGCCGTGCCCGTCGACCCGGCGACGTATCGCGCCGACCCCGAGGCGATGGCCAGCGCGATGGACGAGCACGGCGACCGCGTCGTGCTCGTGGCGGCGTCCGCGCCGTCGTACGCCCACGGCGTGGTCGACCCGATCGGGGCGATCGCCGAGCACACCCGGCAGCGCGGGCTCCGTCTGCACGTCGATGCCTGCATCGGCGGCTGGGTGCTGCCGTGGGCCGCCCGCCTGGGACATCCCGTCGAGCCGTGGGACTTCGCCGTCGACGGCGTCACGAGCATCTCCGCCGATCTGCACAAGTACGCCTACACACCCAAGGGCGTCTCGCTGCTGCTGCACGCGACGCCCGACCTGCGCCGCCCCCAGTTCTTCGCGAGCGCCGACTGGCCCGGCTACACGATGCTGAACGCCACGACGCAGTCGACCAAGTCGGGCGGGCCGCTGGCCGCGGCATGGGCCGTCGTGCACCTGATCGGCGACGACGGCTACCTCGATCTCGTGCGCACGACGCTGGCGGGCACCGCCCGTCTGGTCGACGGCATCGAGCGCCAGCCCCACGTGCGTCTCGTCGCCCGGCCCGACTCGACCCTCGTCACGATCGAGACGGACGGCAGCTGCGACGTCTTCACGCTCAGCGACGAGATGCTCGACCGCGGCTGGTTCGTGCAGCCGCAGATGAGCTTCGGCGACATGCCGGCGTCGCTGCACCTGACCGTCAGCGCCGCCGCGGCGCCCGCCGTGGCGGAGTTCCTCGAGGCGCTGTCGGCGTCGGTCGACGCCGCGGTGGCCGCGGGCCCGGTCGTGATCGAGCCGTCGCTGCGCGAAGCGGCCGCGGCGCTCGATCCCGCCACGCTCGACGACGCCGCCTTCGACGGGCTGCTCGCGCTGGCCGGGCTCGGGTCGGGTGGCGGCGAGGTGACGGTGCCCGACAGGATGGCTCCCGTGAACGCCCTGCTCGACGTGGCACCCCCCGCCCTGCGCGAGGCCCTGCTCGTCGCCTTCCTCGACCGGCTCTCGCGATGAGCGCGGTCCGATGACCGCCGACGAGATCGACGCGTTCTGGAGCGTCGCACGCCACCAGACGCGCACCAACCCTGTGCCGGGCTACCTGGGCACGTACGCCGGCGAGGCGCTCGCGCCGCCTGCATGGGCCTTCGGCGCGACGACCGAGCAGGCCGACGATCTCATCGGACTCGTGCTCGCCGGCACCAAGACCGCGACGGCCGGTGCCCAGTGGGACTACGAGCACGAAGGCGAGACCCTGCCCCGCGTCGGCGACCTCGCGATCCTGCTCGACGGCTCCGAGCACCCGCGCGCCCTCATCGAGGTGACGCACGTCGACGTCGTGCCGTTCGAGGACGTCGACGCCGAGCACGCCCGGCTCGAGGGCGAGGGCGATCGCTCGCTCGCGCACTGGCGAGCCGTGCACGAGCGCTTCTTCACCGATCACGCGACCCACGACCTCGGCTTCGCCCCGACGATGCCCGTGGTGCTCGAGCGGTTCCGGGTGCGGTACCCGCGCTGACGGTGCCCTGAGAGGGTTGACGCATGGTCGAGCCCCTCACGGACTTCCACGCCGCTCCCGTGCTGGCGGGCTCGCTCGTCCGGCTCGAGCCGCTGACGCCCGAGCACACCGCCGCCCTGCTGGCCGCCGCCGACGACGATGCGGTGTTCGCGCACCTGACCTTCCTGCGTCCGCGGACGCTCGCGGACGCCGAGGCACTCGTCGAGCGGTACCTCTCCGGCCCTCTGGTGCCGTGGGTGCAGGTCGAGGTGGCGACCGGCGAGGTCGTGGGCCTGACGTCGTACTACGAGGTCGACGCCGCCCAGCGCACCGTGGCGATCGGGTGGACGTGGCTCGCGAGCCGGGTCTGGCGCACCGGCGTCAACACCGAGGCCAAGCTGCTCCTGCTGCGCCGGGCCTTCGACGACCTCGGGTGCGTACGGGTCGTGTGGCACACCGACATCCGCAACGAGCGGTCGCAGGCGGCGATCGCCCGACTGGGTGCTCAGCGCGAGGGCGTCATGCGCAAGCACAAGCTACGCCCGGACGGCTCGTGGCGCGACACCGTCACCTTCTCGATGCTCGACGACGAGTGGCCCGCCGCACGGGCCGCTCTCGAGGAGAAGCTCGCGCGCTGAGCGCGATCGGTAGGGTGGCCGGGATGACCGAATCCCTCAGCGACAACCTCGACCTGCCCTCCCTGCCCGGTCCATGGACGGCGCGGGTGCCCGGCTACGGCGACATCGACGCCCTCGTCGCGCTGCGCCACCTCGACGAGCTGCAGGGCACGGGCGAGGCGCACATCGACCCGGCCGGCATCGAGTCGGAGGTCGCCGGCCAGGCCTCGTGGACCCGCCGTCAGCTGGTCGCCGTCGGTGAGGACGACGTCCCGCGTGCCTGGATCACGGTGCACGACCGGGCCGCCGGACGCGCCCTCGTGTGGGGCTACTTCGACCGCGACGTGCACGAGATCGACTCGATCGCCAAGATCTTCTACGCCTGGGCCGAGGAGACCGCGATCGGCATGGCCCGCCTGCGCGGCATCACCCGGACCCGGCTCGACGAGAGCCCCTTCGCGACCGACACCCGTCAGGCCGGATGGCTCGCGCTGGCCGGCTACGCCAAGCGCCGCACGTGGCTGCACATGAACCGTCCGGTCACCCCGGACGACGCCGACCTCGCGCCGCGCGCGGGCGTCCTCGTGCGTCCGGTCGAGAAGCACGAGAACGGCTTCCCGATCGCCTCCGACCTGCAGACCGTCCACCAGATGCTCGAGGAGTCGTTCGAGGACCACTTCAACTCCTACCGAGAGAGCTTCTCCGAGTTCGTCCAGCGGCTGCGTGAGGAGCCCGGCCACCGCTGGGACCACTGGTGGCTCGCGTACGTCGAGCCAGAGGACGGCGGCGAGCCCGTCGCGGCCGGCACCGTCGTCTGCTCCGTGCTCTCCGCCCCCGAGGGTGGGGTCGAGGGCTCGTACGTCGAGTACATCGGCGTCAACCGCGCGGCCCGTGGGCGCGGAGTCGCCAAGTCGCTGCTCGCGACCGTGATCGCCGATGCCGCCCAGCGCGGACGCGACCGCGTGGGCCTCGAGGTCGATGCCGACTCCCCCACCAGCGCCGACCAGCTGTACCTCGGCCTGGGCTGGGTCACCGACTACGCGACCGACTCGTGGTTCAAGGACATCACGTTCGACGCCTGAGCGACCTCAGGCCAGACGGCCGCGCTTGTGCTCGAAGATCAGGTTGGTCTCGGTGAGCGCGACCTCGGGGGCCGAGCTCAGGTGGTCGACGACGAACGTGCGCAGGTCGTCGGGATCCTTCGCCGCGACATGCACGTGGAAGTCGTCGGCGCCGGCCAGGAAGTAGACGTTGAGCACCTCGGGCATCGCGGCCATGCGGTCGGAGAACTCGCTGATCGCCCCGCGAGCCTCGCTGCGCAGCCGCACCGCGATCATCGCCTGGATGGGCCGGCCGAACCAGGCCGGGTCGACCTCGGCATGGAAGCCGGAGATCACCTCGCGCTGCACCAGCGACCGGACGCGGGTCAGGCACGTCGACGCCGCGATGCCCACGGCCTCGGCCAGGGCGTTGTTGGGCAGCCGGCCCTGACGACGCAGCACCGTCACGATGCGCTGGTCGACGTCGTCGAGCTCGCGAACATCCTTCGCCACGGGGCCTCCTGGTGGGTGTCGGGCGGCACATCACACCACCAGCGAGCACTCTACAGAATATTGTTCTTACTGTTGCGCCCTGATTCGCAGTTCCTTCACTATTGACCCACCCCATCCGTCGAAGGAGCAGCCATGCTGGTCGGGATCCCCCGCGAGATCAAGAACCACGAGTACCGCGTCGCCATCACGCCGGCCGGCGTGCACGAGCTGGTGCGGCACGGCCACGACGTCGTCATCGAGACCGGCGCCGGCCTCGGCTCGTCGATCCCCGACGACGAGTACGTCGCCGCCGGCGCGAAGATGCTCGACACCGCCGACGAGGTGTGGTCGGCGGCCGAGCTCGTGCTCAAGGTCAAGGAGCCGATCGCCGAGGAGTACGGCCGCATGCGCCGCGGCCAGACCTTGTTCACCTACCTCCACCTGGCGGCGAGCCGTCCGTGCACCGACGCGCTGCTCGACTCCGGCACGACGTCGATCGCCTACGAGACGGTGCAGCTGGCCGACCGCTCGCTGCCCCTGCTGGCGCCGATGTCGGAGGTCGCCGGACGCCTGGCGCCCCAGGTCGGCTTCCAGCACCTGATGGCCAGCAACGGCGGACGCGGAGTGCTGCCGGGCGGCGTGCCCGGCGTCTACCCCGCCGACGTCGTCGTCATCGGTGCCGGTGTCTCGGGCGTCAACGCCGCCGAGGTCGCCCGCGGCATGGGTGCCCGGGTCGAGATCCTCGACCTCGACGTCGCCAAGCTGCGGGCCGTCGACGCCCGGTTCCAGGGCATGATCACGACCGTCGCCTCCAGCTCGTTCGCGGTCGAGAAGGCCGTCCGCGAGGCCGATCTGGTCATCGGGGCCGTCCTGGTACCCGGCGCCAAGGCACCCACGATCGTCAGCGACGACCTCGTCGCGCAGATGCGTCCGGGATCCGTGCTGGTCGACATCGCGATCGACCAGGGCGGCTGCTTCGAGAGCTCGCGCGCCACGACGCACGACGATCCGACCTTCCGCGTGCACGACTCGATCTTCTACTGCGTCGCGAACATGCCCGGCGCCGTGCCGCGCACGTCGACCTACGCGCTGACCAACGTCACGCTGCCGTACGCGGTCGCTCTGGCCAACAATGGCTGGAAGCAGGCCGTGACCGATGACGCCGCGCTGGCCGGGGGACTCAGCACCCACGACGGCAAGCTCGTCAACGGTCCCGTCGGCGAGGCCCTCGGCCTCGAGGTCACGCCGCTCAGCGCCCTCTGAGCACCTCTGCGAGTGAGCCACGGGGACGTCATCACGTCAGTACCTAGGTCGGCGCATCCGTGATGACGTCCCCGGTGGGTGGGGTCAGTAGCCCTGGTCGACGGGGACGGCCTGACGCAGGGCCCGGTTGGACGTCAGCGCGATGACGACCGCCAGGCCGGCCGCCGCGACCGTGACGCCGAAGGCCGCGGTGTGGCCGTTGGCATCGGCCAGCCGGCCTGCCAGCGCGGCACCGACCGCGTAGCCGATGCCGGTCGCACCGGCCAGCATCGTCATGGCCGCACTGACCCGGTGCACCGGCACGAGGATGCCCGCGAGCGCGAAGTTGCTGATCATGTAGGGAGCGACCGCGAAGCCGAGCAGGGCGATGACGCCGATCAGCGACGGCAGCGAGTCGACCAGCAGCAGGGGCGCGGCGAGCACCAGCAGGCCGAGGGCGGCGATTGCCATGCGCGTCGCGTAGAGCACGCGCTCGGGCAGTGCCGTGACGGCCAGCCCCGCGATGACGCTGCCGACGCCGAGCACCGCGTGGATCAGGCCGGCGAGCCCCGCCTGGCCCTCGGCGGTGGCCAGCACCGTCGTGCCGGTCTGGACGCTGCCGAAGATCATGCCGATGCACACCTGCGCGAGCACGAGCACCAGGAACACCCCGGTCCACAGCGGCTCGCTGCCGGCCGCCGCCCCGGCGTCGGCGCGGCGGCCGCCGAGCGCCGCCGGGGGGTGCCCCCCGC
>JBEVGQ010000166.1:0-3643 GCA_040511655.1 Aeromicrobium sp.
CCGAGATCGGCCGCGCGATCGTCAACTTCCGCGGCCCGATCGTCTTCTGCGTGATCTCGCGCTACCACGGTGGTGCGTTCGTCGTGTTCTCCAAGGCACTCAACCCGCAGATGACGGTGCTGGCCCTCGAGGGCTCGTTCGCCTCGGTCATCGGCGGCGCACCGGCGGCCGCCGTGGTGTTCACCGGTGAGGTGGACAAGCGCACCGCGTCGACCCCCGCGATGAAGGCCCTGGACGACCGGATCTCCAGCGCGTCGGGCTCGGAGCGGATCAACCTGGTCATCGAGCGGTCCGAGCTCCGTGCCGCGACCAGGGCCGAGAAGATCAGCGAGGTCGCTGCGGAGTTCGACGGGATCCACAACATCCACCGCGCCGTCGACGTCGGCTCGGTGGACGCGGTGATCCCCGCCGCCAGGCTGCGTCCGGAGATCATCGAGGCGATCGAGAAGCACCTGGGTCAGAAGGCCTGAGCGGCGACGAGCCGCTGCGCGAGCGGTTCGAGAGCGGCGGTCAGCTCGTCGATCTCGCCCGCGTCGAGGATCTCGTACGGCGCGACGGCGAGGTCGTCGGTCAACGCCTCGACGCGGTCCTTGACCTGCCTCCCGGTCGGGGTGAACGTCGACTCGTCCTCGACGAGACCACGCTCCTTCATCCGCTCGATCAGGTCGCTCAGCAGCGCGGCGGGGAGGTGATGGATCCGGCCGAACGTCGGAGCCGCGATCCCCAGGTCGAGGGCGAGCAGGACGTGGGCCTCGAGGCCACCGATGCCCTCGGTCATCAGGGCAGCGACGTGCCCGTCGCCGCGGTGCTCGCGCAGCAACGACGCCGCGTGGAAGAGGCGGGCCACCGGCTCCTCGGGCAGGGGGAGCGTCCGCAGGGCGGCGTACATCGGACGGCCGTCGAGCGGGGCGCTGGTCGCTGCCCTGGTCAGCAGCTCGACTGCTCGCGCGAAGTCCGCGCTGTCGACGAGGTCGCCGAGGATCCGCCGTAGCGCGTTGACGCAGCCCTGCTGACGCGCGGCGATCGCCGCCTCCGGTGTGGTCGTGCGCCAGACCTTCGGGATGTGTCGAGCCACCTCACCCGGGGCGAAGCTGTAGAAGAGCGCGTGCACGACCTCGGCCGGCACCGAGCTGCCGAGCGGGGCGGCGCGACCGGCGAAGTAGGTGTCCCAGTAGTGGGTGAACCCGAGGGCGAACATCGCCTCGTTGGGCTCGTCGGCCGAGTAGGGGATCATCCCGATCGGCTCGACCAGGTCGAACATCGTGCGCGCCAGCGGGTTCATGACGCGCAGGTCCGGTGGCCTGTGCGTGACGCGGCGGCGGTGACCTGCCCCATGGTGTGCTCCTTCGGTCCGAGAACGTGTTGCCCGTATCGACCGTAGAGCCGCGCTGAAGTCATCGCTTCGCGCGCTCGGGCCTGAACACCGTCCATCGTCCTTCGGAGACCACCTCGACGGAACCGTCGACGACCGTGATCGCCGTCTGCTCGTCGATCGCGTACGCCGGCTCGCCGAGGTCGGCGGCCCACCGCTCTGCGTCAGCCAGACGATTCCCGGGGAAGGCCTCCAGGTGCGGGAAGATCGAGAAGTCGACGACTCCCAGGGTCCGGTCGTCCGGCGCGGACGGCCACTCGACGAAGGACGAGCCGATCCGCGGCGTCATCACCATGCTGCCGGCACTGACGCCGACCCAGACCGTGTCGGTCAGCGAGGGCAACAGGTCGGCCAGCCCGGACTCCCGCATCCAGTGACACAGGTACGTCGCGTCGCCACCGTCGACCAGGAGCACGTCGGCCTCCCGGACCCACGGGACCCATCGGTCCGCGCCGATCGTGGGCAGTGCGGTGAGCTCCAGGACACCGAGTGACGCCCAGCCCAGACCGGACAGGTGCTGCCAACGGGCCTCGGCGGCCACGAAGCCTCGCACCGACGCCGGGCCGCACATCGGATGACCCCATTGCGCGGTCGGGATGCAGAGGGCGTGGCACTCGGCGATCGGCTTGCCGAGCAGGTCGACGAGCGCCGCGTCGATGCTCGGGTTCGTGACGCCGCCGGACGTCAGCAGGAGCTTCAGGGTTCCTCCCAGGTCAAGTGGCCGGTGGATGTGTCTGAAGACCCGGGAGGGTGCCGAAACTCATCGGCGAGCTCGTGAGCAAGCGATGTGTGACGTCATGGTCACCGCTTCTGGTCGGCCTATCGTTGATGAAAGGACCGGTCGACGACCAGCGCTGTCGCAATGCTGAGCATGCGGAGGGGACCGGTCAGGTGGCCCGGAAACTCCATCACGTAGTTGTCACCTTTGGTGAGCAGCTCGGTTGCCAGTCCCGCGCGCGTCTTGGTGATGCGAGCGACCACCGACCCGCTTCTGTCCTGAACGTTGAAGTCGCGGTGCCGCCGTCGGTCCTCGGCGTAGACAGAGCCAATCATCTTGTTGTCGTCGTCTTCGAGCTTGAAGTGCCGATCGACCTGGTTCAGATTCCTGGAGGGCACGATGCGTCCGATCTTCGCGCCGTCCTCCCCTGTCACTATGGTTTTGGAGCTGATGAGCGTGGCCTCTCGTCTCAGGTCGAGCAGAGAGCGGCCCGCCATGTCGACGACTTGGATGCGGCTCGACATGCGCTTGCCCTGCACGGCAGCCAACTGAAGCCCGTTCCTGTCAAAGATGGCGTACTCGGCGCGCAGTTCAAGGAGTTTGCCTTTCTGGTTGACCACCAAGATCGGCTCGCTATGAATCGCCAGGTCTGGCGCGCCTGCCATGTTGGCTATGCCAGCCCTTTGCACTTGCTTCTGAATCTTCATGGACGCCTTGCTCGGCACAGGCGCTTTGAGCGTGGGCCGAGGCTGCCCAGCCATTGGGGTCGGGGTAGTTGCCGACACTGGTCTGACGGCGACCGGTGCGGTGCCTCCGACAGGTTGATCTGTCCACTGCCGTCCCTGGGAGGCCACGTGTTCGGTCCAGCGGCCACCATCCCAGTACCGGTGCTCGGCGCGCCGAAACGGATCGGCGTGCCAGCCGGCTGGCGGCATTTGCGGCATCGTCATGCCTCCATATCGGCGTGATGGCGAACGTGCTGGGAACTCGGCAAATGTACGAGTAGGGAGGCGACGTGTGGGCGCTGCGAAAGGATTTTGAGACGTCCGATGGCCTAGCACGCCGCCTTGATGGTCGCTCGGCCTGTTGGTTCACTCTTGGCGTGCGGGTTGCGGAGCGGGGTTTGCACCGATGTGTCGCACTCGGGGGAGCGAAGCCCTTGTCGCACTCGTTCGCACAATGACGCGGGACTCGAATCTAGACGTCTCCACGGTCCACCCTCACGCCAGCAGCGCCCGCAGCTCCTCGTCAGGCCCGCGCCAGACGGAGTAGAAGTGCACCAGATCGCCCGCATCTCCGTCCGGAAGCGGATGAGGCTGGGGTGGATGAGGCTGAGGTGGATCCGGGGCGCTGGAGACGTAGGTGTGCCCGGTGGGCGTGGTGATCAGCACCTCGTGCCGGTCGCTGGGCAGGGGGAGGGAGCGCCAGCCGGCGGCTTCCTTGGCGTAGTTGCAGGCCTCGCAGAGGCCCTGGCCGTTCTCGGCGGAGGTCTCGCCGCCGTCGGAGGCCCGCACGGGGTGGTCGGCGTGGCGGATGGGGGCGTCGCACCACGG
>JBEVGQ010000167.1:0-11232 GCA_040511655.1 Aeromicrobium sp.
GGCCCTTGAGGCGCAGGTCGAGCATCCACTCGGGCTCGCTCTTGAGCGCCGAGATGTTGCGGACGACCGCCTCGCTGAGGCCGCGCTGGACGTTGGCGCCGGCGTCGTTGCCGTCGGACCAGCCGAACTCGTAGCGTCCGACGTCCTTGAGGCCTGGGTTGGCCTCTTCGATGGCGTTGGGTGTGGTCTCTGACGTGGTCGTCATGAGCGCAACCTCTCTGCAGGGGTGGGGGGCGTGGTGGGCATGTGGGTCGTGCAGACTCCGTCGCCGTGGGCGATCGTGGCGAGTCGCTGCACGTGCGAGCCGAGGAGGCGGGCGAACATCTCCGCCTCGGCCTCGCACATCTGGGGGAACTCCTCGGCCACGTGGGCGACCGGGCAGTGGTGCTGGCAGATCTGGGCTCCGGCCGGCGTGGTGCTGACCGAGGCCGCGAAGCCGTCGGCGGTCAGTGCCTCGGCGAGGACGGCCGGACGCTGGGCGGGATCGGCCAGCTCGAGCAGCGGGCGGTAGCGGCTCTCGAGGTCGACGAGGCGGTGGCGGGCGAAGTCCATGACCGCGGCGTCTCCACCGGTGTCGGCCAGGTAACGCAGGGCACCGACGGCCAGCTTGTCGTAGGCGTGCTCGAAGCCATCGCGGCCGGCATCGGTGATGACGAAGACCTTGGCCGGACGCCCGCGCCCGCGCTGACCGGTGATGCGCTGGTCGCGTGCCTCGACGACGCCCTCGACGATGAGCTGGTCGAGGTGGCGACGCACGGCGGCCGGGGTGAGACCGAGCTGCTCGGCCAGCTCTGCGGCCGTGGCCGGCCCGTTCTCGAGGATGGTCTGCGAGACGCGTGTGCGCGTGGGAGCGTCGTCGACCGACACCTTCTCCACTGGCTGCACGTATTTCACAACACCAGTGTGCCGTTAATGATTCCGGCCGTTCAAGGAAGGACTGCCTTACCCGCGGCAGACCTTCTCAGGACTCCACGACGCCCCGCGGCAGGACGGCGGCATCGGCGGCGCGGGTGCCGGCGTCCCAGCCGCGGGCGTCGAGCTGGCGTCGCCGCGATCCGCTGGTGACGTGGGGGAACAACCGCTCGAACTCCTCGGCAATCGCCTCGTCCTGTTTCTCGAGCACCGGGACGAGCGCGGCCCCGTAGCTGTCGACCGTCTCGGCAGCCGACGCCGTCAGCCGTTCGCCGATGCGCACCGCGAACGCGTGCAGGAAGGCCCGGCGGAAGGCCGGGCTCGACCCGCTCTGCTGAGTCATGGCTCGCGTGGCCTGCACCAAGACGGACGTGAACAGCAGGTCGACCTGCGCGACGTCGGTGGGCTGACCCACCAGGGTCACGCACGAGGCGAAGTCGTTCCAGATGGCGCGGACCCGGTTGGCCTCGGCCACGACGTGCAGCAACGTCGCCTTCTCGAGGGCGTACGGCTGGTCGATGAGCACGCGGACGCCCCGCACGTCGAACGAGCCGCCGTCGTCGGCCACCAGCAGCGCCTCGTCGATCGAGTGCCTCGTCATGAGGGTCTGCGCCTTGGCGGTGAGCGCCTCGGCCTCGGCGGCGAACTCAGTGGACTCCGCCTTGGCCAGCAGCGCCCTGACCTTGGTGAGCATCTTGGCCTGGACGTCGCTGCGGGGTGCGCTCGCCTCGGAGGGCTCGCGCCGCTGCTGGCCCCACGAGGACGGAGGCGGCACGAGCACCTCGGAGCCGGGCAGGCGGTGCAGCAGGTCGAGGACGACCAGCGCGGGCACCCATTGCGTGCTCGTCGCGGCGCCGCGTGGGGGCAGGAGGTCGACGGAACCCTCGCCGACCCGTGCTCGTCCGGGTGACAGGGCGTGCAGCTGGTCGACCCATGCCTGGGGCGCGCGATCGACGGCGCGGGTGTGGGCGGCCTCGACCAGCACGGCACGGGCGAGCCACGCGGCGGCGGACGACGACGTCTGACGACGGGTCGCGTGCACCAGGCCGAGCGGCTGCCAGCCGTGCTCGTACGCGGCCTGGACGCGTGACAGCACCTCGTCGACGACCAGGGAAGCGGGGTCGACCTGCGGCGAGGAGGCCGCGGCCCCGATCTCGTTGAGCAGCTGCACCTGGGGACCGATGGAGCGCGGCGCATCGACGGCGTAGCGCGCGGCCAGGTCGATCAGCGCGATGATGTCGGGGTGGCTGGTGGCACCGTGACCGCCGCGGGGACTCACCCGGGTCGTCCGCCGACTGGCCCGACGCCTCGCTTCGCGCCGCGCACGGCTGTCCTGTCCCATGCCGCCATCCTTGCAAGACGTGCCGACACCCGGCCGTGCGCCGTCCACAGCCCTAGAGTGTCGTCATGGCGAGCGATGCGGTCGAGATCGAGGCGGGCGGCCGGACGGTGCGCGTGTCCAGCCCGACCCGGGTCATCTACGAGGCCACCGACTTCTCGGCCGAGGTCACCAAGCTGATGGTCGCCGAGTACTACGTGGCCGTCGAGGACGGGCTGATGCGCGCGCTGCGCGAGCGTCCGGTCGCGCTCGAGCGGTGGCCCAAGGGCGTCCGCGAGGGCATGGAGATGTCGACGCGCGCCGACTCGCACGGCGATGCGTTCTACCAGAAGCGCATGATGCGGGGCGCGCCGTCGTACGTCGAGAGCACGCGCGTGCTGTTCCCGTCCGGACGTGCCGCCGACGAGATGTGCATGACCGAGATCGCCGTCGCCGCGTGGGCCGCGCACATGGGCGCCGTCACCTTCCACCCGTGGCCCACCCGTCGCGCCGACAACGACCGCCCGGACGAGCTGCGCATAGACCTCGACCCGTTCGGCTCAGCCACGTTCTCCGACGCCGTGCGCATCGCTGCCGTGGCCCGCGACGTCTTCGCCGAGCTGGGCATCCGAGCCTTCGCGAAGACCAGCGGCAAGCGCGGCGTCCACGTCTACGTACGCATCGAGCCACGGTGGACGTTCACCGACGTGCGGCACGCCGCGATCGGTTTCGCCCGTGAGCTCGAGCGTCGGGCCGACGGGGTCACGACCAAGTGGTGGAAGGAGGAGCGCGCCGACAACGTCTTCGTCGACTTCAACCAGAACTGCCGCGACCGCACGATCGCGTCCGCCTACAGCCTGCGCCCCTCCCCCGGCGCAACCGTGTCGATGCCCGTCACCTGGGACGAGCTCGCCGAGCTGACCGACCCGCGCGGCTTCACGCTGCACACCGTCCCCGAGAAGCTCGCGTCGGACGGTGACGCGTGGGCCGAGATCGACGACGTGGCGCACGACCTCGCTCCCCTGCTGGCGCTGTGGGAGGACGACCCGACCGAGATGCCGTACCCGCCGGAGTACCCAAAAATGCCGGGCGAACCCAAGCGGGTTCAGCCCAGCAAGGCCAAGAAGTCGTAGTCCTCCCGTTCGACGTGCGTGCCAGACTGTCGCCATGACGGATCAGTATCTGGTCGAGTTCGAGGGCGTCCGGCTGACGCGCCTCCCGGTTGGACGAGCCGAGGGCTTCGTGTGGCTGACGTTCGTCGGCAGAGGGGAGGACCTGCGCTACACCCTGACTCACTCCTCCGACTGGCGCATCCAGGATCATGTATCGGCACGATGGCCGAGCGGAGAGGTGGCCCGGGTCATCGACAGGCACATCTCCGGTGCGGACGGGATGTCCTCGTTCTCGAGCGCGATCCGCGACACCGGCGAACCCTCGATCGTTCTGACCTACGTGGGCGCTGACAGCATCCTCGCTGAGGAAGTCGTGTCGATTCCGGCTTGACCGTTATGTGGTCTCCGTCTACCCGAAGGTGCCGGGCGAGCCCCAGCGGGTTCGACCCAGCAACGCCAAGAACCCCTAGTCGACAACGGCGCCCCGGGACGTCATCACGGGTGCGGCAACCCACGTACATCTGTGATGACGTCCAGCCGGCCCGCGAGTGATGTCATCACGAGTGTGTTGGCCGCGGCTCGTCGGTGATGACGTCCGCGACGGCCGCTGGACCGGCTACTTCCTGCCGCCTCGGTCGAGGTAGGCCGGCATCGCCAGGAAGCCGAGCCCCACGGCGACGAACCCGATGGCGACGGTGGTGTTGCCGCCGACCAAGCTGGCGATGGCGGCGACGACGAACAGGACGCCACCGATAGTCCACACCCGCTTGTCGTTCATGACGTCACCACCAGCTCGTAGTCGGCCCGGTCGCTGATGTGCTGCGCATAGTCGCGCACCGTCGCCTCGGGCAGCTCGACCGCCGCCTCGGCCATGGAGCGTCGCACCTGCGTGGCCACGTCGTCGACGGGCATCGCGGCGAAGCTCTTGCGGAGGGACTCGTCGATCGCCTGCAGCGTGTCGGCGAGCTCGGCGTCGTCGGTCGTGACGGTGGTGTGCATGCACCGACGGTACGACGAGCAGCGCCCGACGGCACGTCGTCACGCGCCGCCGGACGCTTGCGTGCGGGCATCCGTCAGGGCCCATGTCTAGAGTGGCCGGGTGGACCCCAAGCCCGCGCGGATCGATCTCGGCCGACTCATCGATCGCCCCGACGACGACTTCTCGCACGACGAGGTGCAGCACCTGCGGCAGGACTTCACCCGCTTCATGATGCGCTACAAGTTCGGCATGGAGGAGATCGTCACCAAGCTGTCGATCCTGCGCGATGAGTTCGAGCACCTGCACGAGACCAACCCCATCGAGAACGTCTCGTCGCGCCTGAAGAACCCCGACAGCATCCTCGAGAAGATGGGCCGCAAGGAGTGCGAGTCGACGTTCGAGTCGATCGCCGAGAAGATCACCGACATCGCCGGCGTCCGCGTCACGTGCAGCTTCGTGTCCGACGTCTATCACGTGTTCGACATGCTCACGAGCCAGTCGGACGTCGTGATCGTCGAGGTCCGCGACTACATCACGACCCCCAAGCCCAACGGCTACCGCAGCCTGCACGCCCTCGTCGAGGTGCCGGTCTACCTGAGCGACGGCGAGGTGCCGGTGCTCGTCGAGGTGCAGCTGCGCACGATCGCGATGGACTTCTGGGCCAGCCTCGAGCACAAGATCCACTACAAGTACCGCGAGGACGTCCCCCAGGCGCTGCTCGACGGCCTCAAGGACGCCGCCGACACCGCGACCGAGCTCGACGCGACGATGGAGCGCCTGCACACCGAGGTCAAGTCGGCTGGCGCGCTGTCGTCCGGCCTCAAGGACGAGCTGGTGCGCGGCACGGTCGCCCTGCCCGACGACGCCTTCGTCGAGCGCCTCAAGCGCATGGGCACCTGACGGCTCACCGTCCCCCTTCGAGCGGTGGATCCTCCACCGTCTCGACGCCGAATCGAGCTCAGAAGGTGGCGCGAGCACCGCTTGACCACAGAATGTGGCGTACGCACCGCCCGGGCTGGTGGAGCGGTATTCAGGTCAGGACGTCGTCGAGGTCGTACTTCACGACCTCCTCGAGCTGCTCGTACGTGCACGACTCGGGCTCACGATCGGGTCGCCACCGCTTGAACTGCGCGGTGTGGCGAAAGCGCGTGCCCTCCATGTGCTCGTAGCCCACCTCGGCGACGAGCGAGGGCTCGAGCGTGACGAAAGACAGGTCCTTGGTGCCCGTCCAGCGACTCTGGCCGCCCGGGAGGCGCGACGACGCCTGGGCGTCTGCGTCCTGCCACCTGCCCCATGGGTGCGCGCTGGTGTCGACCACCAGCGGCTGCAGCAGCTCGACCAGCTCGGCCCGCCGCGACTCGGTGAACGAGGCCGCGACGCCGACGTGCTGCAGCGTGCCGTCGTCGGCGTAGAGGCCCAGCAGCAGCGACCCCAGCAACGGCCGGTCGTCGGTCGACGTCTTGTGGAGCCGGTATCCCGCCACCACGACGTCGGCCGTGCGAGCGTGCTTGATCTTCAGCATCTGCCGGACGTTGGGCTGGTACGGCTTGCTCAGCGACTTGGCGACGACGCCGTCGAGACCGGCTCCCTCGAAGGTCTCGAACCACTCCTGCGCGACCGCCGCGTCGGTGGTGGTTCGGGTGAGGTGGACGGGCGCGGACGCTGAGGCCAGCGCGTCCTCGAGGCGCGACCGTCGCACGGAGAAGGACTGGCCCATCAGCGACTCGTCGCCGAGCGCGAGCAGGTCGAAGGCGACGAACGAGGCGGGCGTCTGCTCGGCGAGCGACGCCACCCGAGATGCCGCGGGGTGGATGCGCTGCGAGAGCGCGTCGAACTCGAGCCGGCCGTCGATCGCCAGGAAGATCTCACCATCGAGGACGCACCGCGAAGGAGTGTTGGCGAGCACGGCCTCGACGACGTCGGGGAAGTAGCGGGTCAGCTCCTTGGTCGACCGGCTCGCCAGCGCGACCTCGTCGCCGTCGCGGAACACGATGCAGCGGAACCCGTCCCACTTGGGCTCGTACGACAGGCCTCCGTCGACCGAGTCGGCCGCCGGGACGCCCTTGACGGGCTTGGCGAGCATCGGCTTGACCGGTGGCATGACGGGCAGATCCATGCAGCACAGCCTAAGACGAGAGGTTGCTGGGCGACACCTACACTGTGGGGGTGTCTGAGCCGGCTGCAGTGCCCACCCCCGGGGACGCGCCCGCAGTCGAGGTGGCCGACCTCGCGATGCGCTATGGCGACGTCACGGCGGTCGACGGGCTGAGCCTCGGCGTCGCCCGCGGCACCGTGACTGCGATCCTCGGACCCAACGGCGCCGGCAAGACCACCACGATCGAGACGTGCGAGGGCTTCCGCGCGCCGCAGAGCGGCACTGTCAGGGTGCTGGGGCTCGACCCCGTGGCCGAGGGTCACCTGCTGCGTCCCCGCGTCGGCGTCATGCTGCAGTCGGGCGGTGCGTGGTCGGGCGCCCGGTCGCACGAGATGCTCCACCACATCGCGTCTCTTCATGCCCACCCGCTCGACGTCGACCTGCTGATCGAGCGCCTCGACATGGGCTCGTACGGCTCGACGCCCTACCGCCGCCTGTCCGGCGGGCAGCAGCAGCGACTCAGCCTCGCGATGGCGATCGTCGGACGTCCCGAGCTGCTGTTCCTCGACGAGCCCACCGCCGGCCTCGACCCCGCGGCCCGGCGCTCCACGTGGGAGCTCATCGCCGAGCTGCGCAGCAGCGGCGTCACCGTCGTGCTGACGACGCACTTCATGGACGAGGCCGAGGCGCTCTCCGACCACGTCCACATCGTCGACGGCGGACGCGTCATCGCGTCCGGGACGCCCCAGGCGCTGGCGTCGTCCGGCTCCGAGAACACCGTCCGGTTCACGTCCAGCCCAGGGCTCGACGTCGTCGACCTGATGGGCGCACTCCCCCACGACACCAAGGTCGACGAGGTGACGCCCGGCGCGTACGTCGTCGCCGGCGCCGTCGACCCCCAGCTGCTCGCGACGCTCGCGACGTGGTGCGCCGCCCAGGGCGTCTTCACCGAGTCGCTGCTCGTCGAGCGTCAGACCCTCGAGGACCGCTTCCTCGAGCTCACCGGCAAGGCACTGCGATGACCCCCACGCCCACGAGGCTCGACCTGTCGCCCCGCCCCGGATCGGCTCCACGCGCGGTGATGCTGCGTGCGCAGACCGTGATGGAGCTGCGGCTGCAGCTGCGCAACGCCGAGCAGGTGCTGCTCACGATGGTCATCCCGCTGGTGCTGCTGGTGCTCGGCTCGCAGGCCGACCAGATCGTCGACCTGGGGCCCGGCCGGACGATCGACATCATCACGCCGGGCATCCTCGCTCTCGCCGTGCTGTCGACGTCGTTCACGTCGCTGGCCATCGCGACCGGCTTCGAGCGGCGCTACGGCATCATCAAGCGCCTCGGCGCCTCGCCGCTGCCCCGCTGGGGCCTGCTCTTCGGCAAGATCGGCGCTGTCGTCATCGTCGAGGTCGCCCAGCTCGCGGTGCTGTCGGGCGTCGGACTCGCTCTGGGCTGGCAGCCCCACGGCGGACTCATCGCCGTGGGCCAGATGGTCGGGCTGATCGTGCTGGGCACCGCGGCCTTCGGCTCGTTGGGGCTGCTCATCGCGGGCACACTGCGGGCCGAGGCGACGCTCGCGGTCGCCAACCTCGTCTACGTGCTGCTGCTCGTCGGCGGCGGGCTGCTCGTCCCGCTCAGCCGCTACCCCGCTGCCGCCCGCCACGTGCTCGACCTGCTGCCGTCCGGAGCCCTCGGCCAGGGCTTGCGAGACACGTTCGCCGGCGACGGACCCAGCGCCTTCGCCACCGTCGTCCTGCTCGTCTGGACGGTGTGCGCCAGCCTTCTCGTGTCAAGGACGTTCAAATGGGAGTGACCAGCAGCGCCAAGCGCTCGTGGATGGGGCTGCGCGAACCCACCGCGACGTCGGTCGAGCGGTGGGCCTGGGCAGCGGTCGTCGCCAACACCGTCATCATCCTGACCGGTGGCCTCGTGCGCCTCACCGGCTCCGGCTTGGGCTGCCCCACCTGGCCCAAGTGCACCGACAGCTCGTTCGTGCCGCACCGCGAGCTCGGCCTGCACGGCGTCATCGAGTTCGGCAACCGGATGCTGACGTACGTGCTGATCGCCGTCGTCGTCGCGGCGTTCGTGGCCGTCTGGCGCTGGTCGGGCACCTCGCGACCCCTGCGCCGGCTCGCTGCGTTGATCGCGCTGGGCGTCCCGTTGCAAGGCGTCATCGGCGGCATCACGGTGCTGACCGACCTCAACCCGTGGATCGTCTCGCTCCACCTGCTCCTGTCGCTGCTGCTCGTGTCGGCGTCCGTCCTGCTGGTCGTGAGGGTGCGCGGCGCAACGCCCTTCGCCTTCGCCACCCGGGCGCGGCGACTGGTGCTCGTGACCTACGGGATGCTGTGGGTCGTCGTCTACCTCGGCACCGTCGTCACCGGCAGCGGTCCGCACGCTGGAGACGACGAGGCACCCCGCAACATGCTCGACCCGCAGGTCATGAGCCACGTCCACGCCGTCGCCGTCTACGTGCTCGTCGCGCTCACGGTGGGCTGCTGCCTGCTGCTGCGCGGCACCCCGGTCGCGCGACTCGCTGCGGGCCTGCTCGTGGCCGAGCTCGCGCAGGGCACCATCGGCTTCGTCCAGTACTTCACCGACCTGCCGATCGCGCTCGTCGCCGTGCACCTCGTGGGTGCCGCTGTGCTGGTGGCGGCGGCGACGCGCCTGCTCGTCGAGACCGTGGCGACGCGTGCCGCGGTGGGCCAGGAGCCGAGCGGGGCGCAGCTGTCAGGCATCCGTTGACGTGAGACCCACGTCACCCTACGGTGACCGGATGTCGTCCACCTCGGTCACCGAGTCCCGCACGTCCGCAGGTAGCACCGACCTGGTTCCTCTCGTGCTGGTGCATGCCGGGCTGCTGGTCGCCGGTGGCCTCGCCCTGTCGCTCGACCGTCCCGCGCAGGGCTGGGGCGTGCTGGCGACGGTGGTGGCCTATGTGGCAGCCCTGCAGCTCGCGGCACGCCGGTCGGGTCACGCCGATCTCGCGGCTCTCGCCGCCTTCCTCGTGCCGGTCTCGGTGTTCCAGGTGCTGCCCGACTGGGTGCTCTCGGGGCTCGTCGGCACGCTGCGCTTCCCCGACACCGGCGGGCTACGGTTCGACGACCTCATCCCTGTCGCGATGGCCGGCATGTGGGTCGCTCCCCTGTTCGTCGCGGTGGCGCTCGCCGGCGGTCGTCCCGCTCTGGCCGCGGTGCTGTCGGCCGTCGTCTTCCTCGGTGCCGAGATCGCCGCTCCGGCCCTGGGGCTGTGGGAGCCCACCGGCGACACGACCCGGTGGGGAGGCGTCGCGATCTACGTCGTCCCTGCCGAGGCCGCTCTGGGGTGGGCGACGGCCGTGGCGTTCAGGGCCACCCGCGCGTCGAGCGTGCCGACTCGCGTCGGCGCGGCGCTGGCCGCCTCGACCTTCTACCTGGGCGCGCTCGTGCTGTCGCACTTCTTGATCGACGTCGCGGGCTGGCGCATCACGGCTTGACGTCCGTCCGGGTCCACGGGGTGGTCGCCTGCAGCACCGCCTCGGAGAGCGCCTGGGTACGCAGGGACGTGATGGCCTGGTACTCCGGGTCGGCGACCATCGCGCTGAACGCGCGCCGGTCGGGATACTCGACCAGCAGCACGGCGTCCCAGTCGAAGCCGTCGGGCGCCACGAGCGCCGTCGACGTGTCCCCCAGGTAGACGACGTGCGCACCGACCCGGTCGAGGAACGGCTCGATCTCGCGGGCGTACTGCTCGTACGAGGGCCGACCCTCGTCGGTGAACCGCAGGAGGTTGAGCATCACGACCGGTCCTCCGGCGTCTTCGGCGAGGTAGCGCTTCAGGTCGGCGCCGGTGGGATCGACAGGCATGTGTGTCTCCAGACGTGAGGGGTGGTTCGTCTACACCGTAGTGGCCTGCGGACCGGGGGCGTCCGGCTCATAGACTGGCGCGCATGCCTGACGCCTGGGACATCGATCCGACCCTGTCCGACGCCGAGCTGGCCGTCCATCTCGTGACGACCGCGGGGGCACTCGCCGCCCGCATGCGCTCCGAGGGGCTCACGACCGATCACAAGACGTCGATCTCGGACGTCGTGACCGCCGCCGACCGCGCCGCCGAGGAGCACGTCATGCGGGCCCTGCGCCGCGCGCGACCTGACGACGGCATCCTCGGCGAGGAGGGAGCTGCCCACGACGGCACCAGCGGGCGCACCTGGGTCATCGATCCCGTCGACGGCACCTACAACTTCGTGTCAGGGCTCACGTACTGGTGCAGCGCACTGGCCCTCCGGGACGCCGACGGCGCCGCTCTGGGCGCCGTGCACCAGCCCAGCAGCGGCGAGACCTGGGTGGGCGGGCGTGGCCTCCCGACGACGCTGAACGGCGCACCCGTGCAGCGACTGGCCGACCGTCCGTTGGCCGAGTGCAGCCTCGCGACCTACATCCATCCCAGCACGCTGGACGAACCCGACGTCCTGCAGTCGTGGCTCGCGCTCGTCGCCGGGGTGGCGACGCCGCGCGTGCTCGGCTCGGGCTCGATCGACCTGTCGAGCGTCGCCACGGGACGCCTCGGCGTCTGGGCCCAGCACTCGACCCCATCGTGGGACTGGCTCCCCGGCCAGGCCCTCGTCGAGGCGGCCGGCGGGCGCACCGCGGTCGTCGAGCACCGCGGCCACCGCTGGCACCTCGCCGGCAACGGTCGGGCGCTCGACGAGCTGGTCGAGCGTCTCGAGGCGTCCTAGCCCGCGCCGGGCGGGGCCGGGCCCGGGTCAGCGCAGGAAGGGGTCGACCGCAGCGGCCACGAACAGCAGGGCCAGGTAGGCGTTGCTGTAGTGGAACAGGCGCAT
>JBEVGQ010000168.1:0-3011 GCA_040511655.1 Aeromicrobium sp.
ACCGCTCGCAGCGCCGCGGTGGAGAAGATCGAGTACTGCCCGCCGAGCACCGCCATGTTGCGTCCGCGCAGCAGGTTCTGCATGTTGAACGCCGCGAACTGGGCACGCTGGCCGGCGATCAGGAACTTGCCCATGATGGTGTCGAGGCTGCTGTCGTCGATGCTGTAGATCGCCGAGATGCCGCCGATGCGCTCGTCGTCCTGGATCTCCCTGACGAGGTACTCGATGGCGTGGGGGTCGGCCGTCGTGTCGCCGTCGACGCCCAGGAGGTAGTCCATGCCCTCGACGAGGGTGTAGCCGTAGTTGAGCGCGCCGACCTTCTTGTCGGGGTTCTCGCCGATGTCGTGGACGAAGACCTCCGTCATCTGCTCGTCCGCCCCCCGGCCGCGCACGTGCAACCCGGCGAAGTGGCTCGCGACCTCGACGGTGGCGTCGGTCGTGTTGTTGACGATGACGTGGATCGCATCGGGCAGCCGGGTCTGGGCGAGCAGCGAGTCGAGGACGCTCGCGATGGCGTCCTCCTCGTTGTAGGCGGGGATGACGCAGCCGACGGTGGACCGGTACGTGGGGAGGGCCTCGACGCCGGCCATGAAGTGCTCGGCGTAGTCGTCCATCACCGCGTCGACGCGGGGCGCCGTCTCGAGCGGGAAGCCGGTTCGCTCGTCGTTCATGCTGGAGCTCCTCGTGGTTCGACGAGGCCCGTGCCGCGTCGTGGCACCAGCCTGCCGCGACAAGATCAGGATCGGCTCAGCGATGCCTCAAGATCGGCTCAGTTCTTGCGCGTGCCAGCTCGGCGTGCGCACGGCCCAGCAGGGAGTCGAACGACGCGGGCGAATGGATCGTGTGGCTGGTGCCGAAGCTCGCGTCGGTGCGCAGCTCCATGCCCTCGCGCAGGGGTGACTCGGTCAGCCCGGTGCGGATCGCATCGACCACCGTGCGGGGTGTGTCGGCGCTTGCGGCCAGCACCAGGACGACGAAGCGTCCCGCGCCGAGGTGCCCGAGCAGGGCGTCGGCGGGGACCCGTGACCGCAGGACCCCCGAGAAGTGGACGAGCGCGCTGTCGCCGGCCTCGCGGCCGAAGGCGGCGTTGAGCTCGTCGAGGTCGTCGATCGCGGCCAGGACGAGGGCGACGTGGCTGCCGACCAGGCGCGCGCGCTGGATGCGGTCGGTCGCGTCCTCCCGGAACGCGGTGGCGGTGAGGACGCGCAGCGTGCTCCGCCGGCGGGCGTCGGCGCTCGCCGACCACCAGTTGCCGGCCCGCTCGACGCGCAGGGCCGTCAGGCAGATCCCGGAGACGAGGAACAGCGCGGTGAGCGGCAGGGCCGTCGCGTAGACGGCGGGGCGGGTGATCCCGCTGGCGCTGACCGCCGAGAGCACGACGTACCAGCCGCCGAACAGGAAGTAGGCGAGCTGCAGGATGCGCGCGTTGAGGTTGAGCCTCATGGGACCGCGCAGCAGCTCCGTGGCCGTCAGCCACGCGAAGGCACCGGCGACGCCGGTCCGCAGGGTCGTGCTGAGACCTGAGTCGGCCTCGGGTGACTGCACGATCGTCAGGACGGCGACCGCGACGCCTGCGACGACGGCCGTCCAGAGATACGAGCTCCTGCGGCTGTGCAGCAGGCGCGCTCCCGACCACATCGCCCCCACCGCGAACACCGTCGAGGCATCGCCGGCGGCCACCACGACCGCCGGGGTCGTGCCGCCGCCGGCATAGATCGCGTCGAGCCCCGACACGCACAGTGCCGCGGCGAACGCCGCGGTCCAGGTGCGGTTGGCCTCGTCGTTGTGGCGCATCGCGGCGGTCGTGGCGAAGATCGCCGTCACGATCGCGATGGGGAGGATGCGCACGACCAGCAGGGTCTCGACGTCCAGGTCCATGGGCGTCACCTCGTCTCGGGGCGGTCGTGCGCCGAGAGGATCGGCGCGGCGGGAAGGGGGGCGCGGGCGGATTCGGTGCGGATCGGGATCGTGACGACCACCTCGGTGCCGCGCCCAGCCTCGCTGTCGACCTCGATCGTCCCCCCATGCAACACGACGATCTCTCGGGAGATGCTAAGCCCCAGGCCCGTCCCGTGCACGGTGGAGCCGCGCACCGACTCGGCGCGGTAGAACCGCTGGAACAGACCCTTCTGCTCGTCCAGCGTCATGCCCCGGCCGGTGTCGGCGATCCTGATCTCGACCGTCGCCTCGGCGCCCTCGTCCGCGCTCGGGACCACGGAGACGGCAACGGTGATCCGTCCACCGCTGTGGTTGTACTTGATTGCGTTGGACAGCAGGTTGTCCATGACCTGTCGCAGCCTGAAGGCGTCCACGACGGCATGGACCGCGTCGACGACGTCGAGGTGGATCGCAATGAGCCGCTCGGTGGCCATCGGACGGACGGCGTCGACCGACTCGGTCATGAGCCGCGAGACGTCGCACGGCGCCGGGGACAGGGTCATGGCGTGGGAGGGACTCGACGACCGGGCGGCCAGCAAATCGGTCACGAGCGTGTTGAGCCGCTCGGTGTTGCTCAGGGCGATGCGCAGCATGTCGCGCGTCGCCTCGGGCAGTCCGTCGGACTCCAGGGCCAGGTCGACGTAGCCGAGCACCGAGCTGAGCGGGGTGCGCAGCTCGTGCGACATCGACGTGACCAGGTCGTCGCGTGCCGTGATGGCACGCACCTCGGCCGAGACGTCGCGCAGCACCACGACGACGCGGTCGACCTCGCCCTGCTGGTCATGCAGGAGACGGGTCGACACGTTGATCGTGAAGCGGGTGCCGGTGCGGTGGCCGATCCAGTACGTCGCGCTGTCGACGGTCTCGCCCGCCAAGGCGCGCACGTGGGGGAACTCGTCGGCCGGAACGGGCGTGACCTTGTCGGCGCGGTAGAGCGGGAACCTGTCCCACGGGGTTCTCGGCGGAAGCCCCAGCTGGTCCAGCAGAGAGTGGGTGGCGCGGTTCGCCTCGACGGTGCGGCCGTCGCGGTCGAGGGTGATGACGGCGAACTCGACCGCGTCGAAGGCCTCGCG
>JBEVGQ010000169.1:0-7222 GCA_040511655.1 Aeromicrobium sp.
CAGGCACGATCATTCGTCTTCTGCCGACGACGCGGGACAATGAAGACATGCCCGAGCTGCCTGAGGTCAATGCGGTGGTCGAGTTCCTGGACGTGAAGATGACCGGGTCCGTCGTCGCCGCGGTCGAGCTCGCGTCGTTCGCGGTCCTGAAGACGTTCGACCCGCCGGCCTCCGCGCTGCAGGGCATGGAGGTCACAGGTGTCAGCCGGCACGGCAAGTTCATCGACATCGACGTCAGCGGCATCCACGTCGTGATCCACCTCGCGAAGGCCGGCTGGCTGCGGTGGTCCGACAAGCTGCCCGACACCCGGCTCAAGCTGGGGGCCAGCAACATCGCGGCCCGCGTGCGCCTCGACCTCGGCGACGGCCCGACGGCCGGCTTCGACGTGACCGAGGCCGGCACCCGCAAGGGCCTCGCGATGTACGTCGTCCGGTCGCCCGACGAGGTCGACGGCATCGCGGCCCTCGGGCCCGACCCCCTCGGCGACGGCTTCGAGCTGCGCCCGCTGCTGGCCCGGCGGATGCAGGTCAAGCGGCTGCTGCGCGACCAGAAGATCATCGCCGGGGTCGGCAACGCCTACAGCGACGAGATCCTGCACGCCGCCAGGCTCTCGCCGTTCGCGATCGCCGAGAACCTCGACGACGGCGAGATCGTCCGGCTCGAGGCGGCGGTGCAGGACGTCCTGCGCGAGGCGGTCGCCGAGGCCCGCGGCAAGCCGGCCGACGAGCTCAAGGACGACAAGCGCACCCGCATGCGCGTGCACGGACGGGCGGGGGAGGCGTGCCCGGTGTGCGGCGACACGGTGCTCGAGGTGACCTACGCGCAGTCGGCTCTGCAGTACTGCCCGACCTGCCAGACCGGGGGAAAGCCCCTCAAGGACAGGACCACCAGCAAGTTCTTGAAGTAAGCCGCGCCGCTTCGCGCCCCCAGCTGCGCTCGCTCGGCCCGTGGTTGCGGGGTCAGCCGGCGGCGACCAGGGCTACTGCTAAGGCCGCGGTGACGAGACCTGCGGCTTGCCAGCGGAGGATCTTCTCGCGCAGGACGACCGCGGCCAGCAGCACCGTGCTGGCGGGGTAGAGCGACGAGATCACCGACACGACCGACAGCAGGCCGTGCTGCGACGCGTAGATGAAGGCCCCCTGGGCGGTCGCGCCCAGCGGTCCCATCACGACCGCCGTCCAGGCGGCGCGGCTGCGAGGGAGCCAGGCCTGCCGCAGCACCGTCGCCGTCACCACGATGCTCGCGATCGACGTGATCTGCGAGAACGCGAGCGGCATCAGGCCGGCGTCGTCGCCGATCTGGCCGAGGAACACGAACAGCAGGCCGAAGCCGCCGCCCGCCAGCACCCCGTCCAGCACCCCGCCGCGGTGCGAGGGGTCGACGTCGACGACGCGTGAGATCAGCGCGATGGCCGGGAACGCCAGCACGATCCCGACGATGACCGTGGTCGAGGGGCGGTCGCCGGTCGCAACGCCCACCGCGACGGGGATCAGGGCCGTGCCGATGGCCGAGATCGGCGCCACGACGCCCATGCGGGCGGTCGACAGGCCTCGGTAGAGGAAGGCGGCGCCGAAGCCGCCGCCCACGCCGGCCAAGGCGCCGAATCCCAGGTCGTGAGCCGTGGGCGACCCGCCGACGACCAGGGCAGCCAGCAGGCTCAGGACACCCGAGGACGTCTGCCCGACGACGGCCACCTGCCAGGGCGAGACCCGCTTGGAGAAGACGCCGCCGAGGAAGTCCGAGATGCCGTACGCGAGAGCCGAGACGAGCGACAGGACGATGGCCACCCGCCGAGCGTACGGGGCCTCGGGCTCGACCGTCGTCGCTAGGCTGGACCCGTGAGACTCCGTAGATCAGGCCGCCTCGGCTCCCAGGCCAACGCCGCCGTCAACGACTTCGCGTCGCGGGTCGACGGACATGCGACCGAGGTGGCCGCGCGCGCAGCCCAGGTGATCGTCGTGGCGGTGCGCGTGCTGCGCATCCCCACCGCTGTCATCGGCGCCCTGTCGGTGCCCTTCATCGCCGCGACGCTGGTGCTGGGCCTGCTCGCCGATGGAGCCGTCGGCGTCGTCGTGCTGGTCGCCGGGGTCGTCCTGGCGGTGGTCGACGGAGCCTTCTGGGGCCGGCGTCACCGCATCCTGCGCGCCGTCGACGATCCCGACCGTCTGACGACCGAGCTGGCCGTGATGCTGACGATGACCGGCAAGGTCGACGAGGCCCGCGGGGTGCTGACCCAGGTGGCCGGCACCTCGGGAGGATGGCGTGTCATGGGCCGGCTCCGCGGTCTCTGGCAGGGGACGCAGATGAGTGGTCGCTGGATCGACGAGATCGGCGACCTGCCGCGCGCCCGCTACTTCGGACCGCCGAAGATCGGCACCACGATCACGATCGCTGTCGCCGCCCTGTGGCTCGTGCCGGTCTCGATCGTCGTCGCGCTGTTCTCGCTGATCGGGACGGTTGCCGGCGCGCTCTGATCCTCGCCGCTCGTCAGTGGCCGAGACGCCCCGAGAGATCGGCGACGTCGGTGAGGTGCGCCCGGGTCGCGTCGTCGAGGTCGGTGGCGCGGCGAGCCATGTCGAGCACGAACTGGGCCACGCCCGCCGCCATGAGGTGCGCCTCCTTGGCCTCCAACTCGACGGCGATCTGCACGAGCGTGCCGATGTCGTAGGCCTGCACGCCGCGGGCGAACCGCTGCCAGACCAGGGGGCGCCCTGCCGGGTCGACGAGGTCGTCGACGACATCGAGCAGCCGTGCCAGCTGCGGGGGGCCGCCGATCAGCACCCCGGCCCCGGCAGCCTCGATGCTGGTCTGCAGCAGTCCCCGTGAGATCGCCTCGTCGAAGACGTCGCTGAGGATCTCGAGCGCCACCTCGGGCTCGGCGAGCGCGTCGTGGGCGCCGGCCATCGTGATGCGGCGAGCGAGATCGGTCTCGGGCATGCGGGACGGGTGACGAGCGGCGGCCTCGAGCGCGGCGCGCGCCTCGGGCGCGCGGTCGAGATGGACGAGGCACTCGGCGGCCATCGCCTCGACCCAGCCGCGCAGCTGACGCCGATCGTTCGGGCCGAGGTCGTTCAAGAACTGCGTGGCGCTGTCGAGGGCGTCGTCGACGTGACCGTGCTGCATCCGGACGCGGGCCCTCATCGCCAGGGCGACGCGTCCACCTCCGGTGCCGAACGGTCCGGACGCGTAGGACTCGAGCGCGCGCTCCGCGCTGTGGAGGTCGAGGGCTGCGACGTGTGCGGCGATCAGCATCTCCTGGCTGCCGTCGAGGTGGAAGGCGCTGACGGGGTCGCTGCTGTCGAGCAGGCTGTTGAGGGCGAACTCGGACGACTCGACGGCCTGCAGGGGCTGCGCCGAGCTGAACAGCGCGGCCGCGAGGGCCGTGAAGGTCACGGAACGGTTGCCGGGCGACAGCTGGCCGGAGAACGCCAAGGCCCGCAGGCGGTTGGCGACCCGGTCGCCGCTGCGGGTGAACGTCTGGTGCACCAGCTCGGCCAGCGTGCGGATCGCCTCACGCCGTCTCCGCACCACGGGATCGTCGTGGACGGTCGCGCGCTGCACGAGCGGCTCGCGCTCGTCCGCGTCGAGCACCTGGGCGGCGCGCAGGTAGGCGTAGAGCTCGTCCTCGGTCAGCTCGTCGGGGTCGACGCCGACGAACATCTCGTGGAAGTCGCTGACGTCACCGAGCTCGAGGAGCGCGTAGCCGCGCTCGACCGGAGCGATCGCCCTGAGCTGCTGGTTGCTCGACGAATCGGAGTAGATGAGTGCCCTGCGGAAGCGGGCCTCGAGATTGGCCTCGCGGGCGGCACGGGCCGCGAGACCGACGGGCAGCAGGTGCCCGGAGGTCAGCCACCAGTCGGCGGCGCGCGGAGCGACGCCCGGGAGCGCCACCGTCCGCTCGAGGAAGGCGGAGTACCGGTCGAACAGCTCGCTCTGTCGATCGCGGGTCATGGCGTGCATGATCGTCGCGCCCTCGACGTCGAAGACGTAGCGGAGGGTGCCGTCCGACTCCGACAGGAGGCCGCGGGCGATGGCGTCGTCGACGGCGGCGTGTCCGAAGCATGTGCGTGCCTCGGCGGCGTCGACCCAGCCGAGCAGCGCCGTGACGTCGAGGACGGCACCGCACGGCTCGTCAGGCTGGAGGTCGGTGCCGGGCAGGGGCGCAGCAGGGTCGAGCGTCAGGGCGTCGTCGCGGACGATGATGAGCCCGGACGCGACCGAGGCGTCGGCGAATCGTTGGACGAGCTCGTACGAGCCACCGGTGCGGCCGTGCACCAACTCGGTCACGGTGCGATCGGGGCAGGCTCCGAATCTCTCGCGCAGCCGCTCGGCGATCGCGTCGGCGTCGAGAGGAGCGACCGCCACGACGTCACCGACCTGCCGGAGCCGCTCGAGCACGGCGTGTGCCTCGGGTGTCACGGTGGTCACGAGGCGGAGGTCGTCGGACTCCGCCAGGCGCAGCAGCACCTCGACGCTCTGGGGGTCGCAGTGGTCGGCTCCGATCAGGACGACCGATGCCGGCTGGTCGTGCCGATCGAGACGCTGCCGCACGGTGGCCTCGACGTCGTCGAGGTCGTGCTCGACGGACGGGTGCTCGCCGCTCCACAGCTGAGCCACGGCGAAGTAGGGCCGGGTCTCGTCGCCCGCGCGGCTGACGTGGCGGTGGGGCGAGGGACGGTCGATCATCCCGGCGACGTCGGCGGCGAGCCGTTCGCGTGCGCCTCCTGGCGGGCCTGAGACGACCAGCACCCGGCGGCGATGGAGCCGCGCCCGGGTCGCCTCCACGAAGGCGGACGAGAAGAGGGGAGGCCACGAGGGATGGCCCGGTTGATCGGTGTCGGTGTCCTCCAGCACGACCCAGCTCTCCTCTGATTGCCCCTTGGCGTGCACCCACGATAGTGCGAGGGACGCTCGCGGCGGAAGGAGGCGCGCTGTCACGCTCGCGCCCACGGGACCTGTCGGAGACGGCAGTCAGTCGTCGTGGTGACCGTCGGAGTGACGGGCCAGCTCGTCGGCCGAGACGCGTCTCGCTCCGTCGAGTGCCGCGAACGCCTTGGCTCCGACACCGCCTCCTTGGGGGTCGAGCGAGAGCCGGGTGTCGCCCTTGACCGTGATGTAGCTGCTCATCTCCTCGAAGGAGCTCACGGCCCGA
This sequence comes from Aeromicrobium sp., assembly GCA_040511655.1. GTDB lineage: Bacteria > Actinomycetota > Actinomycetes > Propionibacteriales > Nocardioidaceae > Aeromicrobium. The sequence goes on from JBEVGQ010000169.1 coordinate 5,154, forward strand.
TTGTCCTTGCACGTCCACGAGCCCCCGCCAGGTGTCGGCCCGTTGCGGCTGTTCCCGCAGATGTCGCGCCGAGGTGCCTTGGACAGGTGGACGAAGAACTCGAGGTTGGAGCCGGGGCCACCGAAGTAGGGACCTGTGTAGTCCAGGACCACGCCGTCGTCATCGACGTCCACATCGACGAGCTCGGCGCCCTCGAGGTCGAGCATGTACGGGGTGACGTCCAACGTGCGGATCTCGGCGGCCAGCTCGTGATCGACGGGCGGGCCACCCGTGATCGACCGCACCGCCACCGCGACGAACACGACTGCCAGCAATGCGGCGGGCACCAGTCGACGCCGCGATGTGAGAGGCCCTCGCATCCCCTGACTGTACGGGACGGTCGCTGGCGCCTGGGGTCGTGCGCGGACCGATAGGATCAGGGGCGTGACTGACGCCCCCAGCCCCGTCCGGCCGAGCCTCGACACGGTGGCTCGCGCCACCAGCACCCCCGACCAGGCCCAGCCATGGGCCGAGCTCGGGCTCAAGCCCGACGAGTACGACACGATCCGGCAGATCCTCGGACGTCGTCCCACGGGCGCCGAGCTGGCGATGTACTCCGTGATGTGGAGCGAGCACTGCTCGTACAAGTCGTCCAAGGTGCACCTCAAGAAGTTCGGCGAGCTGCCGCAGGAGACACCCCTCGGCAAGACCCTCGCCGGCATCGGCGAGAACGCCGGCGTCATCGACATCGGTCAGGGCTACGCGGTCACGTTCAAGGTCGAGTCGCACAACCACCCGTCGTACGTCGAGCCCTACCAGGGCGCTGCCACGGGCGTGGGCGGCATCGTCCGCGACATCCTCGCGATGGGTGCCCGGCCGGTCGCCGTCATGGACCCGCTGCGCTTCGGCCCCCTCGACGCCGCCGACACGGCACGCGTCCTGCCCGGCATCGTGGCGGGCGTCGGCGGGTACGGCAACTGCCTCGGCCTGCCCAACATCGGCGGCGAGGTCGTCTTCGACGAGACCTACGTCGGCAACCCGCTGGTCAACGCCTTGTGCGTCGGCGTGCTCCGCCATGAAGACCTGCACCTGGCGTTCGCGTCCGGCGTCGGCAACAAGGTCGTGCTCTACGGCGCCCGCACCGGCGGCGACGGCATCGGCGGTGTGTCGGTGCTGGCGTCCGAGACCTTCGAGTCCACGGGCCCCTCCAAGCGACCCGCCGTCCAGGTCGGCGACCCGTTCATGGAGAAGCTGCTGATCGAGTGCACCCTCGAGCTGTTCAAGGCGCAGGTCGTCAACGGCATCCAGGACCTCGGCGGCGCCGGTCTCTCGTGCGCCACGAGCGAGCTGGCCTCGGCCGGCAGCGGCGGCATGCACGTCGAGCTCGACACCGTCCCGCTGCGCGACTCGACGCTCTCGCCCGAGGAGATCCTCATGAGCGAGTCGCAGGAGCGCATGATGGCCGTCGTCGAGCCGCACCACCTCGACGCCTTCATGGCGATCTGCGACAAGTGGGACGTCGAGGCCGTCGTGGTCGGCGAGGTCACCGACGGCGACCACCTCGTCATCGACTGGCACGGCGAGACCGTCGTCGACGTCCCGCCGCGCTCCGTCGCGCACGACGGCCCGACCTACGACCGCCCGTACGCGCGTCCGTCGTGGCAGGACGCCCTGCAGGCCGACCCCGCCGAGGCGCTCGCCCGCCCGGCCACCGGTGACGAGCTGGCGGAGCAGCTGCTCGCCGTCGTCAGCTCGCCCAACATGGCCGACAAGTCGTGGGTCACCGACCAGTACGACCGCTACGTGCAGGGCAACACGGTCCTGGCCCAGCCCGAGGACGCCGGCGTCATCCGCATCGACGACGAGACCAACCTCGGCGTCGCGGTCTCGACGGACTGCAACGGCCGCTTCGCCAAGCTCGACCCCTACGTCGGTGCTCAGCTCGCCCTGGCCGAGTCGTACCGCAACGTCGCCGTCACCGGCGCGCTGCCGCTGGCGGTCACCGACTGCCTCAACTTCGGCTCGCCCGAGAACCCCGACGTCATGTGGCAGTTCGAGCAGGCCACGCACGGCCTCAAGGACGCCTGCGC
>JBEVGQ010000170.1:0-4226 GCA_040511655.1 Aeromicrobium sp.
AAGAGATACGACGATGGTCGACGACTTCGAGAGCTACGCAGACCTCAACGGCGGAGCCACCGCGACCGCGATCCGCGAGGCGGCCGACTCACCGAGCAAGCACGCATCGACGCTGCAGACGCTCGTCACCGATCTGGCCGACGACTCCCAGCAGATCCGCTCCACGATCGAGGGCGACTTCCAAGACGCCACGACCATGAACCTGCAGCCGGCCAACGAGGCTGCCCGCCGGTTGACCCAGAGCGGTCTCTACGCCGTGGGTCTGCTCAACAGCCTCGCCGACACGGTCGAGACCTTCGACAACGAGGTCAAGACCCTCAACGAAGAGCTCAACACCAACACCAACGCTCGCTACCAGGCTCAGCACAACACCACGAGCGACAACAGCGAGGCCGGCAGCGGCGCTGACGACGACGGCCCCCCCGAGCTGAGCTACGCCGAGATCAAGGCCGAAGAGAAGGCCAAGCTCAAGCCACGCTACGACCAGGCCCACACCACGCTCGAGAACGAGGCCGACCGCATCGCCGGCCTCTTCGAGGGCGCTCCCGACCTGGCCGACGTCAAGCAGCTCGTGCTGGCCGGCTACATCCCGCTCCAGTACCAGGGCATCTGGCCCGATCTCAAGCTCGACGCGGCCGAGACCAAGCAGGCGCAGCTCAACACGGTCAAGAACATGACCGACGACGAGCAGGTCGAGTACGTCAAGAACACCAAGGACATCGACCCCGACATTGCCGCGGTCATCACTCCGGCGGCGCAGAAGACCCTCGCCAACGACGTCGCGAAGGACATCAAGGGGGCCGACGTCGACGAGCAGACCGTTCGGGTGCTCGCCCTGTTGAAAGGTCAGCCGCCCTTCGCCCACGCGCTCTACAGCGACGTCGATCCCAACGACGTGTCGAATGCCATCAGAGAGCTGTCGAACAAGGCGTTCCCGGGCACCTCGAACCCGCCGATGGACCAGGCCGACCGCGCACAGCTGTACAAGGACTTCCTGGTCGCGGCCGGCGGCACGCTCGCCACGTACACGAAGGGGGCCCCCGGCTACGAGCCGGCCGACCGCCTCTCCGAGACCTGGTTCAAAGCGATCGTCGACAAGGAGCACCCCGAGAACGCGGCTGCCCTGACCCTCCTGATCAAGCACGGCGGGCAGGACACCTCGTTCGACCCCGACTTCCTGTCCGAGGTGACCGACAAGGTCTACGACTGGGAGCGAGAGCACGACGGCGACCCGGTCTGGCGTCCCCTGGACGAGCAGATGGGTGACTACGGGATCAAGGACCCGACGATCGATCGCGGCGACCCCGACGATCCGTACGACGACGTCGCCACCTACCAGACCGCGTACGACGGACTCTCGAACCTGCTCGGCGGCATGGAGAAGACTCCCGAGGCGGCCGAGAAGTTCTTCGACGACGGCGACACGACCGATTACCACGACCAGAAGATCAACGACAAGCTTCACTACCTCCTCGCCGAGCGGCGATGGCCGACCGACGACGGTGACGGGCTGGGCATCGCCCTCGAGGGTGCCACCCTCAACTCGCGCGACGGTGGAGATGGCGACTCGAGCACGCTCACGCCCGGGGAGAAGTCGGCACGCCTCGCCAGCCAGATGATGTTCGTCATCGGCCACGAGGCCGGCGAGGGCTCCAGCGCCTGGCCGGGCGACGACGGCTGGCAGATCCCCGAGAAGATGACGGACAGCGTCGGCAAGGTCGTAGCGGGCTACACGCCCGACCTCTACCGCATCTCGCAGGGCAGCGGTGAGGACATCACCGGCGACGACTGGGTCTGGGGCAATGACAAGGGCGAGGAGCGCAGGCCCGGGGAGCCCGTCGGCCTGCTCGCGTCGAACAAGGACATGGAGTCGGTCCTGCAGTCCATCGGCCGTGGCGACGACAAGACCGGCATGCAGTACGTCACGTCGGCAGCGCTGGACTACCACAACGAGCTCAACGGCGACCTCATGGATCGGGCACGGATGCCCGATGGATCGAAACCTCAGACGATCGCCGATCTGCGTGAGTCGAACCTCGACTCGCTGATGAACGACGAAGCATCCCGCGGCGGCAAGAATCTCTCCTTCATCATGCAGAACGGCTTCCAGGGCGGAAAGGCCGACGAGGCCGCGTCGCAGGAGGAGCGAGACGCGATCGCAAAGGCCTTCGGGGCCGCCACCGACCTGGTCCCGACCCCGCAGGGCAAGATCGCGGGCATGCTGACGTCGGAAGGTCTCTCTCTCCTCGGTGACGAGCTCGGCAAGCAGCCCGACAGCGTGACCGACAAGTGGGCCGGGGACTCCGATCAGGCCATCAAGGACTCCCTCAACTACCAGACGTACAACCAGCTGCTCAACCACGGCTATCTCGGCCCCGATGACCCCTCCGGCCTTCCCGAGAGCGCCGTGAAGGAAGACGAGAACGGCCGCAAGTACATCGATCCGCACCTGTACAACGGCGACTCCAAGGACGTCGACCCGGTCGCGCAGCGAGAGTTCAACTCGTGGCTCGCCCAGACGGCGTACAGCGGTCCGGGCCAGGCGTCGATCAACTCGTACTCCTCCAACCTGCCGAACTTCGACTGATGCGGACTCGCACACACCTCGTGGCCGGCGGGCTGGCGGCCGTCGTCCTGGGCTCGACCCTGTCCGCCTGCGGCGACGACGACCAGACCGGCGGCGCCGACGCGTGCGCCCTCGTCAGCGATGCGAAGGCCGCCGAGGCGATCGGAGTCGATCCCGCTACGTCGTCCGACGAGTCGAAGGACCTCGGCGGTGCGGCATCCAACGTGCTGTCGTGCCGATACGCGCCGGACGAGGAAGGACCCGCGCTGGTGTTCACCGCCAGCCGGGCGCCGAGTGCCGACAAGGCGAGGACCGACATCGACACGACCCGGCGCGCGTGCCCGGACGCCGAGCCCCTCGAGATCTCCGGCGTCGACGGATTCGTGTGCTCGACCGGTGATCTCGCGGGCGGCCCGCAGGCGTACGCCACCTGGGACGGCTTCGTCGTCGATGCCGGGCTGACGGTGTCGCGGGACGGCCAGGACGACCCCGCCACGGTTCTTCGACCTGTCATCCAGGACCTGAAGGACCACCTCAAGAGGACCGCCTTCGAGTTCGAGGGACAAGCAAGCTGATCTCTCGCTCTCCGATGCGGCGAAAGCACGCCCTGGCCGGCTGACACGTTGCAGGCCTCCACGAGGGGTAGGACCACGAGTCGTGCTCGCCCTTCGCCGCGTGCACGACCTCGGCCTGCCCGTCCCCGGGCGAGGTAGCGTCGATGCCGTGATCATCACCGGCTTCGACCTCGACATGACACTGATCGACTCCCGTCCCGGCATCAAGGCCGTCTACGAGCAGATCGTGGTCGAGAGCGGCGCGCCGATCGACACCGACGTCGTGGTGTCGCGGCTCGGACCACCGGTCGAGTGGGAGCTGGCTCAGTGGATGCCCGAGGCCGACGTGGATCACTGGGCCGACCGATACCGCGAGCTGTATCCGTCCATCGCGCTCGAGCTGGTCGAGACGCTCCCGGGCGCGCTGGGCGCCGTCGAGGCGGCCCGCTCGCGCGGGCGCACGATCGTCGTCACGGCCAAGCACGGACCCAACGCCGTCCTGCACCTCGAGCGTCTCGGCCTCGTGGTCGACGAGGTGTTCGGCCGGGCCTGGCGAGAGGGCAAGGGCGAGGTGCTGCGCGCCGAGGGCGCGGGTCTGTACGTCGGCGACCACGTCCACGACATGGAGGCCGCTCGCTCGGCGGAGGCTCACGGGGTCGGGGTGACCACGGGGCCGTGCGACTCCGGCGAGCTGCGAGCGGCCGGTGCGGCCACCGTGCTGACGACCCTCGAGGACTTCCCGGTGCTGCTCAGCGCCATGTGACGACGGCGACAGGGGGACAGGCACTCCTGGCTTGTCTTCGAGGGTCACGAGGCGGATACTTAAGTTACTACCCAGTAGCAAGCTGCCTCCTGCAGCGCAGACCCTGAAGGAATGCTGGCATGAGCCATTACAAGAGCAACCTCCGCGACGTCGAGTTCAACCTCTTCGAGCTGTTCGACCGCGGCAGCGTCTACGGCACCGGGGTCTTCGAGGAGATCGACGCCGACACGGCGCGAGACATCCTCGCCGAGATCGAGCGCCTGGCCACCGGCCCGCTCGCCGCGTCGTTCGACGACGCCGACCGCAACCCGCCCGTCTACGACGCCGACGCCAAGACCGTCAC
>JBEVGQ010000171.1:0-10114 GCA_040511655.1 Aeromicrobium sp.
CAACCCCGAGGCCACGGCCGACGCGCAGGCCGGCAACTGGTTCCACACCGGCGACGGCGGCACGATCGAGGACGGCTACGTCACGATCGCCGACCGCAAGAAGGACGTCATCATCACCGGCGGCGAGAACGTCTCGTCGATCGAGGTCGAGGACGCCCTGATGTCGCACCCGTCGGTCAAGGAGGTCGCCGTCATCGGCATCCCCGACGAGAAGTGGGGCGAGCTCATCACGGCCCTGGTCGTGCTCGACCCCGACGAGGACGCCGTCGACCAGGCCGGCCTCATCGCCCACTGCCGCACGCACCTCGCCGGCTACAAGTGCCCCAAGCGCATCGACTTCCGCGACGAGCTGGCCCGCACGGCCACCGGCAAGCTGCAGAAGTTCAAGCTGCGCGAGGAGTTCTGGAAGGGCCACGACCGCCAGGTGAACTGACCGTTCGTCAACGGTAGGGGGCGAGGCGGGCCGCGGCCTGGACCATGCCCTTCTCCAGCTCGTCGACGACGTCGGCCACCGAGCTCACGGCGCGGATGGTCTGCAGTCCCTGACCCGCCGCCCACAGGTCCTTCCACTTCTTCTGCGGACCGTCGAGCGAGTTGTAGGCGCGACCGCCCTCGTGCACCAGCGCGTCGGGGTCGAGCCCGTTGGCGACGAGGCTGGGTCGCAGCCACGACGCCGGCGTGCCGGTGATGCCGGCGCTGACCACCAGGTCGCCCGAGGCGTGGTCGACGACCATCTGCTTGTACGCAGCGGGCGCCATGCTCTCGGACGTCGCCAAGAACCGCGTGCCCATGTAGACGAGGTCGGCACCGGCAGCGATCGCCCCGGCGACCCCATGGCCGTCGCTGATGCCGCCGCCGATCGTCACGAGGCCGTCGAACTCCTCACGCACCGCCGACACGAAGGCGAACGGCGACAGGTGTCCCGTGTGCCCGCCCGCGCCCGCCGACACACAGGCGAGCCCGTCGACCCCGGCCGCGATCGCCTTGCGCGCGAGCGCCAGGTCGATGACGTCGGCGATGACGAGCCCGCCGTAGCCGTGCACGACGTCCATGACCGGCTTCGGCGAGCCGAGCGCCGTGATGACGACCGGCGGACGGTGCTGGGCCACGAGCCGCAGGTCGTCGGCGAGACGTTCGTTGGTCCGATGCGTCACCAGGTTGACGGCCCACGGGGCCCCGTCCACGCCGTCGACGATCGTGCCCATCCAGGTGTCGAGCTCGTCCATCGTCCGGCAGTTGGGCGCCGGGAACGAGCCGACGATGCCGGCCCTCGACGCCGCGACCACGAGGTCGGGCCCCGAGACGAGGAACATCGGTGCCGCGACGACCGGCAGTCGCAGCCCGGACAGCAGCTCGTGCACGTCAGCCATCGACGTGCTCGAACCGGTGTCGCAGGACGTCCTTCGTGACCTTGAGGCTCGCGTTGCGCGGCAGCTCGTCGACGACGTGGATCGCCGTCGGCTTCTTGTAGCCCGCCAGCCGTTCGCGTGCGAACGCGGTGACCGCCGCGACGTCGACGGACTGACCGGGACGCGCGACGACCGCAGCGGTGACGGTCTCGCCCCACCGCGCGTCGGCGACGCCGAACACCGCGACCTCGCCGACCCCATCGGCCAGCGCCAGCACCCGCTCGACCTCGGCGGGATACACGTTCATGCCGCCGGTGACGATCATGTCCTTCGCGCGACCTCGGACGTAGAGGTGCCCGCCGCGGTCGACCGAGCCGAGGTCACCGGTGCGCAGGCGTCCGTCGGGCAACGCCTCGGCGGTCAGCTCAGGCGCGTCGAGATAGCCCGCGAACATCGTCTCGGTCTCGACGACGATCTCACCGACCTCTCCCACGGGCAGCTCGGAGCCGTCCGGCCCGAGGATCGCGACCGACGAGATCGCCGTGGGCCGGCCGGCCGAGCTGAAGGCGTCGGACGCGGTCGACCCCGCACGCCAGTCGTCCGGCACCGTGGCCGTGACGGGGGCGCCGGTCTCGGTCATCCCGTACGTCTCGACGTAGCGGTGGCCGATCGTGTCGACGAGGTCGGCCACCGCCTCGCGCGGCGCGGACGAGCCGGAGTGCAGGACGCCGTCGAGATGATCCAGCACCTCTGGCCGTGCGCGCACCGCGGCGGCGAAGGCCGTCATGAGCGGCGTCGGCGCGTACGTGAAATTGGTCCGCTCGTCGACCATCCGGTCGACCCACTCGTCGGGCGCGACACCGGCCATCCACGACAGCTCGCCGCCGACGTACAGGTGAGGCAGCACGACGCCCCAGATGCCGGCCGCGAACGCCAGCGTGCCGGTGAACGCGCACCTGCTGCCCCAGCGCAGGCCGTCGTGGGCCGGCATGTGACGCACGATCCGCTCGAGGTTGCGGTGCGTGTGCACGACCCCCTTGGGGGTGCCGGTCGTGCCGCTCGTGAAGCCGACGATGCCGGCCACGTCCGGCCCGACCTCCACACCCGGGTCGACGGTGACGCCGGACGCGACGGCGTTCTCGAACCAGCGCCCGCCGATGCCGATGACCTCCACGCCAGCGCCGGCGAGCAGGTCGGCCAGCCGTTCGCCGTGCCCGGCGGAGTGGATCACGAGACGCGGCGACGCCAGGTCGAGGATCTCGGAGATCTCGGTCGTCTGCAGGCGGTCGTTGACCTGCACCGCCGTCGCCCCGGTCAGGCCCACCGCGAGGTAGGCCTCGACCGAGTCGGCGCGATCCTCGACCACGAGAGCGACCCGGTCGCCGGGACCCACGCCGCCGGCGATCAGCGCATGAGCCAGCCGCACCGAGCGGTCACGCGACTCGCGGTGCGTCCGCACGACGCCATGCCCGCGAAAGGCCGTGGCGTCACCGGCCCGCGCCATCGCGGCCACGACCGTGGACGCCCAGGTGTCAGTGCCCGAAGTCATCGGTGATGCCCATCCCGGCCAGCAACGTGGGACGGTCGTAGTACTCCAGCCACTCGGTCACGCGGCCGCCGTCCATGCGCAGGACGCCGACGACCGGCACCTCGCCGTGGTGGCCGTCGAAGTCGAAGTCGTCGATGCGCTCGACGAACACCCGTCCGTCGATGACGCCGAGGGCCTTGACGTGCAGCGTCAGCCGCTCGCACTTGCTGCCGAGGATCGCCATGCGACCGGCGATCGCCTCGCGGCCCACCACGGGCTCCTGCATCACGCTGTGCAGCACGCCGTCGGCGGCGAACAGGTCGACGACCCGGTCCCAGTCGAGGGCGTCCCAGGCGGAGAACATCTCGCGGGCGAGGGCCAGCTTCTCGTCATCGGTCATGCGGTGGCTCCTTCGGGGGTGGTGGCGCGCAGCTCGCGCTTGAGGATCTTGCCGACAGGGTTGCGCGGCAGCTCGGTGCGGACGTCGAGCCGCTCGGGCAGCTTGTACGACGCGATGCGCTTGCCCTTGAGGAACGTCACCAGCTCGTCGAGCGTCAGCTCGGTGCCCGGCGCCAGCGTCACCACGGCGGCGACCCGCTCGCCGAGCACCTCGTCCGGATCGCCGATCACGGCGACGTCGACGACGGCGGGATGGTCGGCGATCAGCCCCTCGAGCTCGGCCGGCGCGATGTTCATGCCACCGCGGATGACGAGGTCCTTGGCCCGGTCGAGGTAGTGCAGGAACTGGCCCCGGTCGCCGGCGATCTCGAACAGGTCGCCGGTCTTGAGGTAACCCTCCTCGTCGAACGGGGACGGACGCCGGTCGCCGTTGAGGTAGCCCGCGAACACCGTCGGCCCACTGATGCGCAGCTCGCCGCTGACGCCCGGCTCGGTGATCTCCTCGCCGGTGGCGACGTCGACGAGCTTCACGCCGACCCACTCGGCGACACGCGACGACCACGTGACGCCCTCGACGCCGTAGCGCGGGAAGTACTGCGCGCGGTCGTCCGGGTCAGGGAAGTCGTCGGGGCTCGACAGCAGGCCGATGCCCTCGTTCGAGCCGAAGAAGTTGATGACGCCGATGCCGAACCGCTCCTGCCAGCCGCGCACCATGACGGGCTGTAGCGGCACCGACCCGGAGCCGATACGGGTCAGGCTGCTGAGGTCGACCGACGCCAGCAGCGCCTCGTCGTGCAGCAGCATCCACAGCAGCGCGGGCGGCGCGACCGTGTACGTGACGCGCTCGGCGGCGATCTGGGCGAGGAAGGTGGGCAGGTCGAACGGGTGGTGCTGCACCAGCACGCAGCCGACCCGCAGCCACGGCAGGAACATGCCGTTGATGCCGGCCATGTTGACCATCGGGAACGGGTTGAGCAGCACGTCCTCGGGCACGACGGACGGCGCGTCGACCGTGGCCCAGCTGATCGCGAGCCAGTCGTAGTGGCACCGCGGCACGCCCTTGGGCTCGCTCTCGGTGCCGGACGTCCAGCAGATCGTCAGGCAGTCGTTGGGATCGTTCGGGTCGAGCGCGACGTGGACGGCGACGGCCTCGGCCTCCTCGTCGGTGGCCGCACGGGGCGCCACGTGCACGACGTCCGCCGGCAGATCACCCGACACCTCGGGACCCGGCGCATAGGCGACCACGGCCCGGATGCTCGGCATCTCGGCCCGCACGGCCGCGACCTCGGCGACCGGTGCCCGGCCGCCGAAGTGCGGGACGGTGAGGTAGGCGGCGAACTCGGCCTGGTTGGCCATGCCGACGATCTCGCCCTCCCGGTACTGCATGGGCAGGGGCGAGACGACGACGCCGATCGTCCAGGCGGCGAGGTAGACCTCGACCAGCTCGACCGTGTTGGGCATCTGGACGCCCAGGACGTCGCCGCGGCGCAGGCCGAGCTCGAGGAGGCGGGACGCCAGGTGCGTCGTCTCGCCGTCGAGCTCGGCCCACGTCAGACGACGAGGCGCGGAGCCCAGCAGGGCCGGCCGGTTGGCCGGGTCGACGACCGCGAGGTCGTCCCCCCTGCTGTCGACCTGCTGCCGGAACAGCTGGTCGACGGTCTCGTCCGACCACCACCCCTTGGCGGTGTAGTCGTCGACCTTGTGCTGGGCGTGAAGTCCGCGCATCGTCTCGTCGTCCTACTTGTCGTAGTCGTCGGAGATGTCGATGACGTCTCCGGCGCCCTCGAACGTCTTGCCGGCGGCGTTCCAGGTGTAGGGCTTGAACGCGAGGATGCCGAACGCCTGCTTCGGGGTCATCGTGAACTTGACGCCGTCGATGAACATCGGCGGCTGGTAGTCCTGGGTGCGGGCGGCCTGCATGATCGACAGGCGCGAGAGACCGTCCTTGCTCTCGGCGGCGCGCTTGAAGTTGTCGACCATGAGGTCGGCGATCGCCCAGCCGTTGACCGTGTAGCTGTTGAGCGGCGAGTCGGCTCCATTGGCGCCGGCCTGCTCGACGTACTCCTTGACCGCGGCATCGTCCTTGAACTCGACGTTGGCCGGGTCCTTCAACCAGCGCAGGATCTGCTGGCCGTCGGCGGCGTCACCGGCCGGGGCGTACAGCGTCGCGCCGTCGGCGCAGTTCGACGGCTGGATCACGGTGTCGGGCTTCCAGCCGACGCGTCCGATCGCCTGGCTCAGGGCGAGGCAGTCGGTCGTCACGCCGGCGTCGACGAGGACGTCGGCGTTGCTGGCCTTGAGCGTCGAGGCGGCCGTCTTGGGATCGGTCAGCGGCTCCTCGGCGACGATCTTGAGCTTGGTGCCCTTGACGGCCTTCTTGAAGCCGTCGGCGACGCCCTGGCCCGACTCGGTCTGGTTGACCGCCATCGCGACGGTCGCGCCGTCCGGGTACTTCTGCTTGAGGCTCTCGACGACGACGCCCATCTCGACGTCGGCCGACGGCAGGTACTCGGTCGTCCACGGGAAGTTCTCGATGTCGCGGTACGCCGGCACGCTCGCCTGGGCGAACAGCAGCGGGACGCAGGCGTCGTTCTGGTCGTCGGCGATGGCGTCGAGCTGACCCGAGCCGAAGGTGTCGATGACGTGCACCTTGTCCTTCTGGATCAGCTCGCCGACGTTGGCCTTGGCGCGCTCGGGGTTGAAGGCGTCGTCCTTGACGACGACCTCCAGCTTGACGCCGTCGACGCCGCCGGCCTCGTTCTCGACCGCGAAGCGGGCCTTCATGCCCTCGATGACGTTGCCGACCGCATCGGCCAGCGGCCCTGACGTCGCGGCGCTCCAGCCGACCTTGAGCGTGCCCTTGATCTCCTCGGTCGCCGCGGCGGGATCGGCGCAGTCGTCGGCGGAGACGACGCTGGCGGCGCTGTCGTCACCGTCACCGCCGTCGGATCCGCCGGAGTTGGATCCGCAAGCCGTCAGGACGAGCGTTGACACGGCCACGACCGAGGCCATCTGTGCGAGTCGCTTCATGAGTTCCCTGTTTCTGTGATGGGGGTGATGAGATGAGTGGTGCTGCGGTCCCGAGAGGCTGAGGTCAGGTGGTTCGGTCGGGCGGACGCTCCCCCCTGTGGTGCGGGTGGTCGGCCGGCACGAAGGCGACGACCTTGCGGCTCAGGAGCGTCAGGCGTCCGACGATCCCCTCGGGCATCACGAAGACGATCGCGATGAGCAGCGTCCCGAAGACGACGCCCGACAGCGGGCCGGACGTGTACGACGCGGTGAAGTACGGCAGGAACACCACGGCGAAAGCGCCGATGATGGGCCCGATCTGCGTCGCGATGCCGCCGAGCACGAGACCCGTGACGAGCTCGATCGACTTGAGCAGGGTGAACGAGCCGTCGGGCGAGAGCGCCCCGATGTACATCGCGAACAACGACCCGGCCAGTCCCGTGATGGCGCCGGAGATGCCGAAGGCAAGGATCTTGGTGCGGGCCACGTTGACGCCGCTGGCAGCGGCGGCGATCTCGTGGTCGCGCGAGGCCATCATCGCCAGGCCGAAGCGGCTCCTCACCAGGGCCCGGGCCAGCACCATCACGACGGCCAGGGTCACGGCCGACAGCCAGAACATCCAGATGCCGCGCTCGGCGCGCACCAGGCCGGTCCACTCCGGCGGCGCCAGGAAGCGCGACCGGACCACCAGTCCCGTGGCGCCGCCCGTGAGGTCCTCGGCGCGCCGGACGATCTCGGGGAAGGAGACGCCGACGGCGAGGGTCACCAGCGCCAGGTACAGGCCTTTGATGCGCAGCGACGGCAACCCCACGGCGAGGCCGACCACGAAGCTCAGCACCACCGCGATGGGGACCGTGGTCAGCGGCGCGAACTCGTACTTCACGATCAGGATGCCGGTCGTGTAGGCACCGAGGCCGAAGAACGCCGAGTGCCCGATCGACAGCAGACCGGTGTAGCCGGTGACCAGGTTGAGACCCACGATCGCGATCGCGATGATGAACACGTTGGTGAACTGCCCGACGCGGAACAGGGGCTGCGACGCCGCCCAGAGCAGCAGCAGCACGACGACCAGTGCGGAGGCCGCCTGGATGCCACGGTGCGCGGCCGATCCCTCGACGACGACAGGCGTCTTGGGGGTGTCGATGGTCGTCATACCCTCACCAGCTTCTGGGTGCCGAACAGGCCGTTGGGTCGCACGAAGAGGATCGCGACGATGATGACGAGCGCGGACGTCTGCTGCAGGGATCCGCCGATGATCGAGATGTAGCCGGTCAGCATCGCCTCGAGCACGCCGATCGTGAGGCCGCCGACGATCGCGCCGACCAGGCTGTCGAGCCCGCCGAACAGGGCGGCCGCCGACGCGGCGATGAAGATCGAGAACATCGTGGTCAGCCCCAGCTGCTGCGGCGCCAGGGGCGTCACGAGCACGCCGGCCAGTGCGCCGATCGCGCCCGAGAGTCCCCAGCCGATCGCCAGGATCCGGCTCGTCCGCACGCCCGCGAGGGTCGCCGACTCGGGATTGTCGGCCACGGCCCGCATGTGCAGGCCGATCGTGGGCTTCTTGAACAGCAGCGTCATGAGGAACATCAGCACGATCAGCGCGCCCCAGACGCCGAGCGCGTCGAAGTACAGCCGCGCTCCGCCGATCGACACGTAGTCGTCCAGGCCGTTCGGGAACGGGCTCGGCATGATCTTGGTCTCCGAGCCCCACAGCAGCCCGGCCAGCGAGTTCAGGCCCGTGAACAGGCCCAGCGCCACGATCAGGACGGCCATGTCGTTGCGTCTCTGCACCGGCCTGATGAGCGTCCGCTCGATCAGCGCCCCCATGACGAAGCCGAGCACGAGGGCCGCGACGATCGCGATCCACACGGGGATCGACTGGGTCGTGAGCCACCACGCGACGAACGTCGTGAACAGCGCCAGCTCGCCCTGCGCGAAGTTGAGGGTGCCGGTGCCGCGGAACACCACGACCAGCGCCAGCGCGAGCAGCGCGTAGATCGAGCCGTTGGTGAGACCCGAGATGAGTCGTTCGAGGAAGAGTTCCATCGGTTGCTCCTAGTAGCCCAGGTACGCGGCGCGCACGGCGTCGTCGGCCCGGAAGTCGGCGGGGGTGCCGGTCGCGGCGATCGTGCCGACGTCGAGCAGGTAGACGCGGCTGGCCAGGTCCATCGCGAGCTCGGCGTTCTGCTCGACGATCATCAGCGCGGTGCCGTCGGTGGTGTTGATCTCCGACAGCGTCGCGAACAGCTCCTGCACGACGATGGGTGCCAGGCCGAGGCTCGGCTCGTCGCACAGCAGCAGGCGCGGTCGCGACATCAGCGCACGGGCGACGGCCAGCATCTGCTGCTCGCCGCCCGACAGCGATCCGGCGAGCTGGGACTGCCGACGTCCGAGCACGGGGAAGACCTCGCACCAGCGCTCGATGTCGGCCTCGACGCCGTCCTTGTCGCGGCGCATCGCCGCGCCGACGCGCAGGTTGTCGACGACCGACAGCTGGCCGAGCGTGCCGCGGCCCTGGGGGACGAGGCTGATGCCGCTGCCGACGACCTGCTCGGGACGGCGACCGAGCGGCACGCCGTCGAGCTCGATCGTGCCGCGGCGCCCGATGAGTCCGGCGATCGCGCGCATCGTGGTGGTCTTGCCGGCGCCGTTGGCACCCAGGACGACGACGACCTCGCCTGCCTCGACCGTCATCGACAACCCGTGCAGGACGTCGCTCGGCCCGTACCCGGCGTGCAGGTCGTCGATCGTGAGGAGCGTCATGCGGCACGTCCCAGGTAGGCCGCGACGACGGCGGGATTGTCCTTGACCTCGGCGGGGGTGCCCTCGAAGATCTTGTGCCCGAAGTCGAGCGCCACGACGTGGTCGGAGATGCCGAGCACGAGGCCCATGTGGTGCTCGACGAGCAGGGCCGCGAAGCCGAACTCGTCCCGCAGCGCCACGATCAGGTCGCCCAGCTCCTTGACCTCGCTGTGGGTCAGTCCGCCGGCGGGCTCGTCGAGCAGCAGCAACCGCGGCTGCGACATCAGCGCGCGGGCCAGCTCGACCCGCTTGAGCGTGCCGAACGGCAGGCCCGCAGCCTTGTGCAAGGCGACATCGACCAGCTCGAGGTGCTCGATCAGCTCCCAGGCGCGGTCGCGCAGCTGGCGCTTGGTGGCGCGGACGGACGTCCCGCCGGCCATCGTGTTGTCGAAGACCGTCATGTCGCCGAACAGCGCCAGGTTCTGGAAGGTGCGCGCGATGCCGGCGGACGCGAGCGCGTGCGGCCTGAGCTTGAGCAGGTCGCCGCCCTGCCACGAGATGCGTCCGCTGCTGGGCTGGTAGATGCGGGTGATGCAGTTGAACAGCGTCGTCTTTCCGGCGCCGTTCGGGCCGATCAGCCCGCAGATCTGGCCGGCCCTGACGTCGAAGGAGACGCGGTCGAGCGCGGTGATGCCGCCGAACTCGATCGACACCTCGTCGAGCGTCAGCACGCTCGGGCTCTCAAGTGGTGGCACCGGGGACCTCTCTGCTCGTGACACTTCAGTTAACAGTGTGATACAGATTACTACAGTAAACGGAGCGAGTCGTCAACCATGCTTGCGCCCCACACCGGAAGGACCACATCCATGAGCACGCTGCGCGGAGCACCTGTCGAGGGAGCCGTCCTCGTCGTCACCGGGGCCAATCGCGGCATCGGCCTGGCCTTCGTGCAGGAGGCCCTCGCGAAGGGCGCGGCCAAGGTCTACGCCGGCGTCCGTGACACGTCCGACGTCACCGACGAGCTCCGGGCGACCGGCGCCGAGATCGTCCAGCTCGAGGTGACCAGCGCCGACGACGTCGCCGCGGC
>JBEVGQ010000172.1:0-2841 GCA_040511655.1 Aeromicrobium sp.
CGGATGCATCCGGTGGGGCCGTCGTGGGTGCGTCAGTGCATCATGATCGGCGGCGTGGTGCCGTCCTCGGCGTCGAGCAGGTGCGACTTCTCGCGCTTGCGCGGCAGGAAGGCGACCGGGACCAGCGTGACCACCAGTACGAAGAACGCGACCCAGTACGACGACTGGAAGGCGTCGGCGAGGTCCTGGAAGCCCTGCGCCAGGACGTTGGCCGGCACGCCCAGCGCGTCGACGAGGCCGCTGCCCTGCTCGGTGTGCGAACCGGCAGCCAGCTGAGCCGGCGTCAGACCGCCCTCGACGCCCGGCAGCTGCTCGGAGCCGGCGATGACCGCGCCACTCTTCATGGCGTTGGTCAGCACGACCGAGATCGTCGCGATGCCCGTGGCGCTCGCGACCTGCTGCGTCACGTTGAGCAGCGTCGAGCCGCGGGCGACGTCGGAGGCCTTGAGCGTCTTCAGCGCCGAGGTGAACAGCGGCATCATCGTGGCGCCCATGCCGAGACCGGTGATGAACAGCCAGCCCATGATCGTCCAGTCGGACGTGCCGGGATCGGTGCTCTGCGCGAGTCCGAACACGCCGATCAGGATGCCGAGGAAGCCGAACGGCACGATGCGTCCGACCGGCATCTTGTCGGTCAGGGCGCCGGCGATCGGCATCGTCAGCATCGCGCCGATGCCCTGGGCCGCGATCAGCAGGCCGGCCTTCTTGACCGAGTAGCCGTCGACCTGCTGGAAGTAGGTCGGCACCAGCAGCAGCGCGCCGAAGAAGGCCGCGGCGAACAGGAACATCGTGATGATCGAGACCGTGAGGTTGCGGTCGCGGAACAGGCGCAGGTCGAGCAGCGGGTGCTGCGGCTTGAACGACCAGAACACGAACGCGCCGATCAGCAGGACGCCGACGATCGCGGGCAGCAGCACCTTGAGCGCCAGGACGGTGCCTTCCTCGGGGATGGAGGAGACGCCGTAGAGCAGCAGTGCGAGGCCGGGCGACAGCAGGATCATGCCGACGACGTCGAGCTTCTCGCTCGGCTCGGGCGCGTCCTTGGGCAGCACGCGCTGGGCGTAGAGCAGGCCGATGATGCCGATGGGCAGGTTGATCAGGAACACCCAGTGCCACGAGGCTGCGTCGATCAGGACGCCGCCGAGGATCGGACCGAGGATCGGGCCCAGCAGCATCGGCACGCCGAGGATCGCCATGAGGCGACCCATGCGGTGGGGGCCGGCGGCCTTGGTCATGATCGTCATGCCGAGCGGCATCAGCATGCCGCCGCCGAGACCCTGGAGGACGCGGAAGCCGATGAGGGCCTCGATGTTCCAGGCCGTCGCGCACAGCAGTGAGCCGATCGTGAACAGCGCGATCGCCGTCATGTAGAGACGCTTGGTGCCGAAACGGTCGGCGGCCCAGCCCGTCAGCGGGATGACCGCGGCCAGCGCCAGCATGTAGGCCGTCGCGGTCCAGGCCACGGTCGAGTAGGACAGCGGCTCGCCGTTGCTGGACAGCTCGGTCTGGAACGTCGGAAGCGCCACGTTGACGACCGTGACGTCGAGGATCGACATGATCGCGCCCAGCACGACGACGCCGGCGATCTTGAGCAGATCAGGGGTGATCTTGTCGTCGTCGGGGACGACGGATGGTTGATCGGTGGTCATGCGGAGAGCTCCTGTTCGAGGGTGCTGCTGCGGAGCAGCGGGATGAGAGCGTCGTGGAGGCGGTCGGCCTCCGCGACGTCGAGGCGTTCGATCTGGGCGCGCATCGCGGCCTTCTTGTGCTCGAGGTGCGCCTCGGTCGCGTCCTGACCGGCCTGGGTGATCGTGACGAGCTTGACCCGGCGGTCGGCTGGGCTCTCACGTCGTTCGGCCATGCCTGCCGTCACCAGCAGGTCGACGGTGCGGCCGGCGGCTCCGACCGACAGCCGGATGTGGTCGGCCAGCACGTGGATCGGGAGCGGCTCCTGTGCCTGGGCCAGGACGAACAGCGCCTTGACCTGGCTGAGCGACAGCTCCATCTCCACGAGGTGGTCGACGGTCTCGGAGTCGCCTGCCGCCATGCACGTGGCGAAGAACCCGTGGATGGCGTCGAAGAGGCGGTCGTGGCTGTTCACACGAAAAATACTAGCGCATGCGCAACTATTGTGCGAACGAAATGTTTGTCACGGCGCAATGAACAGGGGGTTACGTGCCGAGTGTTACGCGATTAGTCCGGGCGCGAGGTCCACCCGTAGAATGGGAAGGCTCCGTCTCTGTCGAGCATTCCCCCACGCTGAGGACTTCTTTCGCATGCCCATTCGCTCCGACCTGCGCAACGTCGCAATCGTCGCCCACGTCGACCACGGCAAGACCACGCTGGTCGACGCCATGCTCCAGCAGCAGGGTCACTTCGACGAGCACCACCAGCTCACGGAGCGGGCCATGGACTCCGGCGACCTCGAGCGCGAGAAGGGCATCACGATCCTCGCGAAGAACACCGCCGTCCGTTACAACGGCCCCGGTTCGCCCGAGGGCGGCGTCACGATCAACATCATCGACACCCCCGGCCACGCCGATTTCGGTGGCGAGGTCGAGCGCGGCCTGTCGATGGTCGACGCGGTCATCCTGCTCGTCGACGCGTCCGAGGGCCCGCTGCCCCAGACGCGCTTCGTGCTCCGCAAGGCGCTGGCCGCCAAGATGCCGGTCGTCCTGGTCGTCAACAAGGTCGATCGTCCCGACTCGCGCATCAGTGAGATCGTCGACGAGACGTACGAGCTGTTCCTCGATCTGCTCGAGGACGGCGCGAGTGAAGACGCCCTCGACTTCCCCGTCGTCTACGCGTCGGCCCGCGCCGGTCGCGCCTCGCTCAACAAGC
>JBEVGQ010000173.1:0-12867 GCA_040511655.1 Aeromicrobium sp.
CCAAGGCGTCCGGCTCGACGGCCCGCGGCACGGGTGGCGCCGTGTCGTCGGTCGACGTCAACGCCAGCCGCATCGGACGCGACGTGCTCGCCAAGGGCGGCAACGCGGCCGATGCCGCGGTCGCGATGGCGTCCGGTCTGGGGGTCGCCGAGCCCTACAGCGCGGGCATCGGTGGAGGCGGCTACTTCGTCTACTACGACGCCAAGACCAAGAAGGTCAGCACGATCGACGGACGTGAGACCGCTCCGTCCGGCATCCGTCCCGATGCGTTCATCGACCCCGCGACAGGCAAGCCGCACCCGTTCACGCCGCAGCTCATGTCGTCCGGCGTCGCGGTCGGCGTGCCGGGCACGGTCGCCACGTGGGATGCGGCGCTCAAGCGCTTCGGCACCCGGTCGCTGAGGCAGACGCTCAGGCCGTCGATCAGCTTGGCGCGCAAGGGGTTCAAGGTCGACAAGACGTTCCGCGACCAGACCCTCGACAACGCCGCACGGTTCGCGGCGTTCCCCGACACCGCCAAGCTCTTCCTGCCTGGAGGCGACGCCCCCAAGGTCGGCACCCGCTTCCGCAACCCCGAGCTGGCCCGCACCCTGACGTCCATCGCGAAGAAGGGACCGAAGGCGTTCTACCGCGGTCCGCTCGCCCGTGAGATCTCCAGCGTCGTGCAGGCACCGCGCAAGGACCCTGCCTCGACGCTGCCCGCGCCCGCCGGCACGCTGTCGACCAAGGACCTCGCCGGCTACCGCGTCCGCCAGCAGAAGCCGACCCACGTGCGCTACCGCGGCCTCGACGTCTACGGCATGGCACCCTCGTCGTCCGGTGGGACGTCGGTGGGCGAGGCGCTCAACATCCTCGAGACCTACCGGCTCGGCGGCGGCAAGCGGACCACTCGCAGCCTCCACCTCTACCTCGAGGCGTCCGCTCGCGCGTTCGCCGACCGCGCGGCGTACGTGGGCGACCCCCGCGCCACCAAGGTGCCCACCAAGCGGCTGACGTCGCAGGCCTTCGCCAACTCCCGGCGGTGCACCATCGACGACAAGAAGGCCGCACCCCGACCCGTCGCGGCCGGCAAGCTCCGCGGACGCGGTTGCGCCACCGTCACCAGCCAGGCCAAGCCCGACACCGAGAACATCTCGACGACGCACCTGTCGGTCGTCGACCGCTGGGGCAATGCCGCGGCGTACACGCTCACGATCGAGCAGACCGGCGGCTCGGGCATGACGGTGCCGGGACGCGGGTTCCTGCTCAACAACGAGCTGACCGACTTCACCGCCGTCTACGACCCCAAGGACCCCAACCGCATCGCGCCCGGCAAGCGCCCGCGGTCGTCGATGGCACCGACCATCGTCACCAAGGACGGCAAGGTCAGGCTCGTCGTCGGCTCCCCCGGTGGCGCGACGATCATCACGACGGTGCTGCAGATCCTGGTCAACCGGCTCGACCTCGGCATGAGCCTGCCTCGGGCCGTCGCCGCCCCGCGCGCGTCCCAGCGCAACACCGCGGCGACTCCGGCCGAGCCCGCGTTCATCAAGAAGTACGGCGCGGCGCTCGCCCGCTACGGCCAGCAGCTCATCCCGTCGGGCGACACGTTCACGTCAGCGGCCGAGATCGGCGCCGCGGCCACCGTCGAGGTGGGGCGCGACGGACGGATGACCGCCGTCGCCGAGCCCGAACGACGTGGCGGCGGCAGCGCGATGGTCGTCAGACCACACGCTGGTTGAGGTGCGAGGCCGTCCACGGCCGAGCCACGAAACCACCGCTACCGGGTTTCGAGGCTCGCTCGCAGAGCTCGCTCACACCTCAACCAG
The DNA here is from genome assembly GCA_040511655.1 of Aeromicrobium sp. Taxonomy (GTDB): domain Bacteria; phylum Actinomycetota; class Actinomycetes; order Propionibacteriales; family Nocardioidaceae; genus Aeromicrobium. Next base: position 1,809 of record JBEVGQ010000173.1, read on the forward strand.
CAAGGGGGGTCACTTGTAGGGGACGCCGGCGGCCTTCATGTCCTTGCGCAGCTCGGGCGGCAGGGCGAAGATCAGGCTCTCGTCGGCGGTGCGCACGGCATCGGCGTCGGGGTGGCCGTGGTCGCTCAGGTAGCCCAGCACGTCCTGCACGAGGTCGTCGGGCACCGAGGCTCCTGAGGTGACACCGACCTTCTCGACGCCCACGAGCCACGCCTCGTCGATCTCGGAGATGTCATCGATGCGGTAGGACGCCTTCGCGCCGGCCTCGAGGGCGACCTCGACCAGACGCACCGAGTTGGACGAGTTGGCCGAGCCGACGACGATGACGAGGTCGGCGTCCTTGGCGATCTCCTTGACCGCGACCTGACGGTTCTGGGTGGCGTAGCAGATGTCGTCGCTCGGGGGATCTTCGAGCTGCGGGAACTTCTCGCGCAGGCGTCTGACCGTCTCCATCGTCTCGTCGACGCTGAGCGTGGTCTGCGACAGCCACGACAACCGCGTGCCCTCGGGGAACTCGAGGTCGTCGACGTCGTCTGGCGTCTGCACGATCGTGATGTCGTCGGGTGCCTCGCCGGCGGTGCCCTCGACCTCCTCGTGTCCCTCGTGCCCGATGAGCAGGATGTGCTTGCCCTCGCTCGCGAATCGCCTGGCCTCGTGGTGGACCTTGGTGACCAGCGGGCAGGTCGCGTCGATCGTCTTGAGCCGACGCTCGGCGGCCTCGTCGTGCACCATGGGCGACACGCCGTGGGCGGAGAAGACGACCGTGGCGCCCTCGGGCACCTCGTCGAGCTCTTCGACGAAGACGGCACCGCGGGCCGCCAGGTTGTTGACGACGTGCTTGTTGTGGACGATCTGCTTGCGCACGTAGACGGGCGCGCCGTACAGGTCCAGCGCCTTCTCGACCGTGATGACCGCCCGGTCGACGCCTGCGCAGTAGCCGCGAGGATCGGCGAGCAGCACGCTGCCGCCGACAGGGGGCATGCCGAGGGAGACCTGGGAGGACATGGTTTCCATCGTAGGCGATGAGGCCTCAGCCCCTCGAAAGTGCCGAAAGTCCCGGGACTGCAGGGCGAGCAACCTCACACGACCCGCGCGCGCATTCTTCGTCGTCGGTGTGTAATGTTCTGCGGCGTTGGCCTCACCAGGCCGGCACTGCGTACGCGCCGAGGCCCGTCACGTCCGCAGTCATCGATTCAACCGCGACGGGCATGGAAGACCCGGCAGTGCGACTCCCTCGGAGTCTTGGGGTTAATCGGTACCACCCGACAGGCATCCTTCGCGCCTGAACCCGACAGGTCATCTTTCACAGGCGTGCACGAAGGAACCCCCCTATGCGCATGTATGCACGCGTTTCCGCGAGCCTGTTCGCAGGCTCCGCCCTCGTCCTGACCGGCCTCTCGGCTCCGGCCCTGGCTGACGACTCCGTCAAGGTCAAGACCACCAAGGTCGACCGTTCCGACGCGATCATCAGCCAGGCCAAGAAGCTGAAGGGCAAGCCGTACCGCTACGGCGGCGCCACGCCCAGCGGCTTCGACTGCTCCGGCTACGTCCAGTACGTCTACAAGGAGGCCGGCAAGAAGATCGGTCGCACGTCCGGCGCCCAGCTCTCGGGCAAGAGCGTCCCGAAGAGCAAGAAGAAGCCGGGCGACATCTTGATCTTCATGCACGGCAGCACCGCCTACCACTCGGCGATCTACGCCGGTGACGGCAAGATGTGGGAAGCCCAGAGGACCGGCGTCCCGGTCGGCAAGCACGGCATCTGGTCGGACGGCTACGTCGTCCGTCGTCCCGCCGTCGGGACGACGGTCAAGACCGTCACGGCCGGCCTGGCCGACTAGTCGGGAGCCCATGCCCCCGGCCCCTAGGCTGGGGGCATGGCTCTCGACACCAGTGCGGACTCCCCCGCACCACTGCGACAGATCTCGCAGCTGCTCGACGGCTACATCGGCCGCCTCGGCTCCGTCTGGGTCGAGGCCGAGATCGCCCAGCTGACCCGCAGGCAAGGCATCTGCTTCCTGACCCTGCGCGACCTCAGCGCCAAGATCTCGATCGACGCCAAGTGCCACGTGAGCATCCTGGACGCCTCGCCGATCCCCGTCACCGAGGGCTCACGCGTCGTCGTGCAGGCCAAGCCCGCGTTCTACGCGCCGCGCGGCAGCCTCTCGCTCGACCTGCGCGAGATCCGCCCACAGGGCGAAGGTGAGCTGCTGGCCCAGCTCGAGCGGCGGCGTCAGCTGCTCGCCGCCGAGGGCTTGTTCGACCCACGCCTCAAGAAGCCCCTGCCCCTCCTGCCCCGCGGCATCGGTCTGATCACCGGACGCGCATCGGCCGCCGAGCGCGACATCCTCGAGAACGCACGGCTGAGGTGGCCCGACGTCCGTTTCGTCGTGCGCCACGCCTTGATGCAGGGCAACGACTCGGCACGCGACGTCATGGCGGCGCTCGCCGAGCTGTCGGCCGACTCCTCGATCGACCTGGTCGTCATCGCCCGCGGCGGCGGCTCGGTCGAGGACCTGCTGCCGTTCTCGGACGAGGCCCTGATCCGGGCCGTCCACGCCTGCGTGCTGCCGGTCGTCAGCGCGATCGGGCACGAGCCCGACACGCCGCTCCTCGACCTCGTGGCCGATCTCAGGGCGTCCACCCCCACCGACGCCGCCAAGCGCATCGTCCCGGACGTCCGTGAGGAGCTGGCCGGCGTCGCGATGATGCGCGAGCGGGCGACGATGGCGATCCGCTCGATCCTCGAGCGCGAGATTCGCGGGCTCGACGACATCCGCTCGCGTCCCGTCCTGTCGCAGCCGACGACGCTCGTCGACGCCCAGCAGTCGCTCGTGCACGACTGGCGCGACCGGTCGCGGCGCTCGCTCGGTCACCGGCTCGACCGGGCGGGCGACGAGATCGTCCACCACCTGGCCCGGGTGCGCGGCTTGTCGCCGTTGGCGACGCTCGAGCGCGGCTACGGGGTCGCGCAGCTGCCCGACGGCACCGTCGTCACCTCCGTGCGCCAGGTAGCCGTCGGCGACGAGCTGACGATCCGTGTCGCCGACGGCACCGTCGCCACCCGGGTGCTCACGACCACGACCGCCGACACCACCCCGACGACCCCCACCACCGAGGACGGCCATGCCTGACGCCACGACGACCCCCGAGACGCCTGAGATCCCCTACGAGCAGGCCCGCGACGAGCTCATCGCCGTCGTCGCCCGGCTCGAGCAGGGCGGCACGAGCCTCGACGAGTCATTGACGCTGTGGGAGCGCGGCGAGCACCTGGCGGGCATCTGCCAGCAGTGGCTGGACGGCGCGAGGGCACGCCTCGCCAAGGCGACGGCCGCCGGTCAGGACGTCGACAGCGACGCGATGTAGTCCTCGAGCACCTGGCGCGAGGCCGACGTGTTCAGCAGCGTCGTGAAGCCGTCCTCGTCGCGCACGTAGGTGAGTCGCCCGTCCGGGCCCTTGCGCACGTCCCACGTCTGGCCCGCGACGTCGGCGGTGCCGGCGCTCTTGCTGTCGTCGGCGAACCGGTCGATCGCGCGGGCTGGGGTCGACCTGAGCTGCTCGAGCCCGACATAGTCGTCGGAGTCGGTGAGCACGCCGAGGTGCCAGCCGTTCTCCTGGAACCGCGCGGACGTGGCCTTCCAGCCCTGGGGCAGGTCGGCGGGGGCCAGCAGCGGGAACGTCGCGGCTGGGCGGGCCTGCGCCACGACCGATGCGTAGTCGATGGGCTTGACGGTCGACTCGGGCTTGGAGGTGAACAGCTGGCCGATGCCGTAGAGGCCGACGATGACGGCCCCGATCACGACGACCGATCGGATGATGTCGCCGATCGCGGGATTGCCGCGCGACGATCCGGTCGAGCTCATGCCAGTACGTCCTCACCTCGTCGGCGCCCGGGCGACGCCGCGAGGCCACTTTACGGTGCCGACGTTCGTCGTGTCCCTGCCGCAGCACCCGACCGCTAGGCTGACCCCGTGGACAGCCTCAAGCCCGCCGCCCAGGCGCCCGACCGCAACCTCGCCCTCGACCTGGTCCGCGTGACCGAGGCAGGAGCCATGGCCGCTGGCCGGTGGGTCGGCCGCGGCGACAAGAACGGTGCCGACGGCGTCGCGGTCAACGCGATGCGATCGCTCATCAACACGGTGCAGATGAGCGGAGTCGTCGTCATCGGCGAGGGCGAGAAGGACGAGGCGCCCATGCTGTTCAACGGCGAGGAGGTCGGCGACGGCACCGGGCCCGCCTGCGACGTGGCGGTCGACCCGATCGACGGCACGACCCTGACCGCCAAGAGCCTGCCCAACGCCGTGTCCGTCATGGCCGTCGCCCCGCGCGGCTCGATGTACGACCCGTCCGCGGTGTTCTACATGGAGAAGCTCATCGCCGGGCCCGAGGCCGCCGACGTCGTCGACATCCGCCTGCCGGTCGCCGAGAACATCGCTCTGGTCGCCAAGGCCAAGGGCATCTCCCACAGCGACGTCACGGTGTGCGTGCTCGACCGTCCCCGCCACGCCGACCTGGTCGACGAGATCCGTGCCGCGGGTGCCCGCATCAAGTTCATCATCGACGGCGACGTCGCGGGTGGCATCACCGCTGCCCGTCCCGACACCGGCGTCGACCTGCTGGTCGGCATCGGCGGCACCCCCGAGGGCATCATCACCGCGTGCGCCATCAAGGCCATCGGCGGCACGATCCAGGGCAAGCTCTGGCCCATCGACGACGACGAGCGTCAGCGGGCCATCGACGCCGGCCACGACCTCGACCGGGTGCTGCACACGGGCGACCTCGTCGACGCCGACGACTGCTTCTTCGTCGCGACCGGCATCACCGACGGCGAGCTCATGAACGGCGTGCGGTACGGCGCCGGCAAGGCCTACACCGAGTCGCTCGTCATGCGGTCGCGCAGCGGCACGATCCGCAAGATCACCAGCGAGCACCAGCTCGGCAAGCTCAAGGCCTACTCCGCGATCGACTACGAGCGCTGACCTCCCGGCCCTGACGGGTCGTACGATCGAATACATGCCAGTCACCGCCTCCGACGAGCTCTTCGCATCGCTGCCCTCCGGCATCGACATCTGCTACCAGACCTTCGGCGACCCGTCCGATCCCGCGATCCTGCTGATCATGGGTCTCGGCGGGCCCATGGGCTGGTGGTCCGCGCCGTTCTGCGAGCAGCTGGCCGAGCGCGGCTTCTTCGTCATCCGCTACGACAACCGCGACACCGGCCGGTCGACCAAGCTGCGCCAGCACCAGGTCGGCCGGGCCGCGATCGTCCGCGCGTTCACCGGTCTGCCGATCGTCGGTCGGGTGCGGGCGCCCTACTCGCTGAGCGACATGGCCGGCGACGCCACCGGCCTGCTCGACCACCTCGGCATCGAGCGCGCACACGTCGTGGGCGTCTCGATGGGCGGCATGATCGCCCAGACCATCGCGATCGAGCACCCCGGCCGTGCGCTCAGCCTGACATCGATCATGTCGACGACCGGACGCCGCACGGTCGGGTTCCAGCACCCCAAGGTGCTGCCGGTGATGCTGTCATCGGCCGGACGCACGCGCGACTCCTACGTCGCACGGTCGCTCAAGGGCTCGAAGGTCATCGGGTCCCCCGCGTTCCCGTCCGACGACGTCATGGCCCGCGACCGCGCCTACGAGACCTACGACCGCGGATGGACGGCGAGCGGCGTGACCCGGCAGATGCTCGCCGTGCTGACGCAGGGCGATCGCACCGCGGCGCTGGGCGAGCTCGACCTGCCGGCCCTCGTGATCCACGGCCTCAACGACCCGCTCGTGCACAAGTCGGGCGGCAAGGCGACGGCCGACGCGATCCCCGGCGCCGAGCACCTCGAGATCGCGGGCATGGCTCACGACATGCCGGCCCAGCTCTACTCCACCTACATCGACGCCATCGAGCGCACCGCGGCACGCGTCACCACCGCCGACGGCTCCTGACGGTGCGGCACAACCCCCGGCACGCGACGACCGACGAGCAGACGGTCCGCCAGATCATCGCCGACCACCCGTGGGCCCTGCTCGTCAGCCAGCGCGACGGCGTCCCGGTCGCGTCGCACTATCCCGTGCTGCTCGACGACTCCCGTGACGACCTCGCCCTCGTGACCCACGTCGGGCGCCCCGACGAGCGGCTGCACGACTTCGAGGACGGCGAGGTGCTGGTCGTCTTCCAGGGAGCGCACGGGTACGTGTCGCCGAGCTGGTACGAGCCGGGCACCAGCGTCGCCCCCACCTGGAACTTCAGCGCCGTCCACTGCTGGGGCGTGCCCGAGGTGCTCGACGCCGACGAGAACCTCGCTGTCCTGACCCGGCTGACGGCGCACTTCGAGCAGCACGTCGACGATCCGATGTGGCTCGACCCCGTCGCGGCCGCTCCGCTCGCGCGCGGCACCGTCGGGCTGCGCATCCCGGTCGCGCGGTTCACCTGCAAGGTCAAGATGAGCCAGGACAAGCCCGCTGCCTCGGTGCAGAGCGTGATCGACCACCTGCGGGCGCCCGGCCCCTACCGGCAGCCCCAGCTGGCGGACGACATGGAGCGGGCGCGCGGATCGTTCGTGTCAGACGCATCTGCGGAGTAATTGGTGAAGCACAGCCGCACCTGATGATCTAGGCTCGTCTGCATGACGCATGTCCGGATCGCCGACGCCGCCCGATTTCTCGGCGTCAGCGACGACACCGTCCGCCGCTGGATCAGCTCGGGCTCCCTCACCGCGACCACTGACGCGTCCGGCCGCATGGCGGTCGAAGGACGCGACCTGGCGGCCTTCTCGCAGCAGCAGGCCCGCGCGGCTGCCGACACCTCCGGCACGTCCAGCTCGGCGCGCAACCGCTTCGTCGGGCTCGTCACGGCGGTCAAGGCCGACGCCGTCATGGCGCAGGTCGAGCTGCAGTGCGGGCCGTTCCGCGTCGTCTCGTTGATGAGCAGCGAGGCCGTCGACGAGTTGGGGCTCGAGCCCGGCTCGGTCGCCGTGGCCGTCATCAAGTCGACCAACGTCATCGTCGAGTCCCTGGAGGGCCACTCATGAGAAGCATCGTCCTGTCAGCCGCAGCTGCTCTTCTGCTCGCGACCACGGCGGCTTGCGGCTCGTCCGACGGCGGCGGCTCCGATGCCGAGGCCACTTCGTCCGCTCCGAAGGACACGACCCTCACGGTCTTCGCGGCGGCCTCGCTCAAGAGCTCGTTCACCGAGATCGGCGCGGCCTTCGAGAAGGCCAATCCCGGCGTGAACGTGACCTTCAACTTCGCGGGCTCCTCCGATCTCGTGGCGCAGATCCAGCAGGGCGCGCCGGCCGACGTGTTCGCGTCGGCCGACACCACGAACATGGACAAGGCGACCGCCGACGACCTCGTGGCCGGGTCTCCGACCGACTTCGCGACCAACACGCTCGAGATCGCGACTCCCCCCGACAACCCCGCCGACGTCGACTCACTCGACGACCTCGCCGACCCCGACGTCAAGGTCGTCCTGTGCGCCGCCGCGGTGCCGTGCGGTGCCGCCGCCGCAGGCGTCGAGAAGGCGGCAGGCGTCGACATCCGACCCGTCAGCGAGGAGCAGTCCGTCACCGACGTGCTCGGCAAGGTCATCTCGGGCGAGGCCGATGCCGGCCTGGTCTACGTCACCGACGTCGAGGCCGCAGGTGACAAGGTCAACGGCGTCACCTTCCCCGAGTCGTCCGGCGTGGTCAACACCTATCCGATCGCCGCGCTCACCGGCAGCAAGCACCTGGACGTCGCCAAGGCATTCGCCGCCTTCGTCGCCGGCGACCAGGGACGGGCCGTCCTGGCAGCCGCAGGCTTCGGCGCGCCCTAGAGTCGGGCCATGGCCTCCGCGCGCGCGTCCGGGCTGCCGCGCTGGGTCGTCGTCCCCGCGGTGGCCGGAGCGGTGTTCATCGTCCTGCCGCTCGCAGCCCTGGCATCGCGGGTGCAGTGGGGCAGCTTCTGGTCGCTCGTCACGTCCGACTCGTCCCGCGAGGCGTTGCTGCTGAGCCTGCGGACGTCCGGCACGGCGACGGTGCTGTGCGTCGTCCTTGGCGTGCCGATGGCGCTGGTGCTGGCCCGGACGTCATTTCGCGGGCAGGCGCTCATCCGCTCGCTGGTGCTGCTGCCGCTGGTGCTGCCGCCCGTCGTCGGCGGCATCGCGCTGCTCTACACCTTCGGCCGCCAGGGACTGCTCGGCGGGACGATGGACGTGCTCGGCCTGCAGATCGCGTTCTCGACCACGGCCGTCGTGATCGCGCAGACGTTCGTGTCGCTGCCGTTCCTCGTGGTCAGCCTGGAGGGGACGCTGCGCACGGCTGGGCAGCGCTACGAGGTCGTGGCCGCGACGCTCGGGGCTCGTCCGACGACGGTCCTGCGCCGCGTCACCCTGCCGCTCGTGCTGCCCGGGCTGGCCGCGGGTGCCGTGCTGTCGTTCGCGCGTGCCCTGGGCGAGTTCGGCGCCACCATCACCTTCGCCGGCAGCCTCGAGGGGGTGACCCGCACCCTGCCGCTCGAGATCTACCTGCAGCGCGAGACCGACCCCGATGCGGCCGTCGCGCTCTCGCTGGTGCTGGTCGTCATCGCGGTGCTCGTCATCGGTCTGGTGCGCGGCAGGAGCAACGCCCTGTGAGCCTGCACCTGACCGCGACGGTCGCCGCCCGGGACGTCGACGTCTCGCTCGACGTGGACGACGGGTGCACCGTCGCGCTGCTGGGGCCCAACGGATCGGGCAAGTCGACGGTGCTGTCGGTCGTCGCCGGCATCCTGCGCCCCGACGCAGGTCGGGCGACGCTCGACGGATCGACCCTGTTCGACATCGAGGCCAGTACCTGGATGCCGCCCCACGAGCGCGGCACCGGCCTGCTCGCCCAGGACGCTCTGCTGTTCCCTCACCTGAGCGTGGTCGACAACGTCGCCTTCGGGCCGCGGAGCGGTGGGGCCTCGCGCTCGCGCGGCCGCGACGTGGCGCGCACGTGGCTCGAGCAGGTCGACGCAGCCGACCTGGCCGACCGTCGACCGTCCGCGCTGTCGGGCGGCCAGGCCCAACGGGTGGCGATCGCACGGGCGCTCGCCGCGGAGCCGCGGCTGATGCTGCTCGACGAGCCGATGGCCGCGCTCGACGTCACGGTGGTCCCCGCGATGCGCCAGACGCTTCGCCGGGTGCTCGACGGACGCACCGCCGTCATCGTCACCCACGACGTGCTCGACGCCCTGCTGCTCGCCGATCACGTCGTCGTGATGGACGGCGGACGCATCGTCGAGCAGGGTCCGACCCGAGACGTCCTCGCGCGTCCGCGCAGCACCTTCGCCGCCGGCATCGCAGGCCTCAACCTCGTCCGCGGACGCGTCGAGGGCTCCGGCGTCCGGACGCCCGGCGGCCTGCTGGTGGCAGGGCTGTCCGACGACGAGACCGTGCGCGACGGCGTCTCCGCCGTAGGGGTGTTCTCGCCGGCTGCTGTGAGCGTGCACGTCGAGCGTCCCGGCGGCAGCCCCCGCAACGTCTACGCCGCCACGATCCGCGAGCTCGAGCCGCGCGGGTCGCAGGTGCGCGTCCGCACCGACGAGCTGGCGGCCGACGTGACGGTGCCGGCCGTCGCCGAGCTCGGGCTCGCGCCCGGCGTCGAGGTCTTCCTCGCCGTCAAGGCCAGCGAGGTCGCGATCTACTCGGCGTGATGGCCGTCCCGGGGTCATGCTTGACCCCGTGCCCACGCCCCGCGAGCTGCTCGAGAGGTTTCGACGGTCGCGTCGCACTCTCGTGCTGGCCGCCGTCGCCGTGGCGCTGGTCGTCGCGACCGTCGCCGACGTCCCCGATCGCCTCTCGGCCCTCGCCCCCTCCTACGTGCCGGCCGAGCCCACGGCACGACCATCGCCGACCGCCACCGTCGGTGCCGGAGGGCTCAGCAACCTGACGACGTCCGTCAACGAGCAGCTCGACCGCTGCACCCCCGGACGCGCGCAGCTGGCGCGGTGCGGACAGGCTCCGCCGCTCGGTCGGGGGACGTGGCTGGGCACTCCAGGCGGCGCGCCCGTGAGCCTGGACGACCTTCGGGGCTCCGTCGTGCTCGTCGAGATCTTCTCGGCCTCGTGCATCGCCTGTCGTCGCGCCGCCCGATACCTCACGGCGTGGCAGACGCGCTACGGCGACGCCGGCCTGCGTGTCGTCGGCGTGCACTCGCCGCAGTTCTCGTTCGAGACGGACGAGCAGCAGCTCGCGGGCACGCTCGACGAGCTCGGTATCACCTTCCCGGTGCTGCAGGACGAGGGGTTCGCAACCCTGACCGACTACCGCACCCGCGTGGTGCCGGCCTCCTACCTCGTCGATGCCGGCGGGACGGTGCGGGCGATCTCGTTCGGAGAAGGCGGCCATCGGCGGGTCGAGCGGCAGGTCCGCGCCCTGCTCGAGGAGCGCGATCCGCGGGCCGACCTGCCCGGTCCGGTGGGCACGCTGGACGACGGGCAGGACGCCGAGCCCGGCACGACCCCGCAGATCGACCTGGCCGACGCGAAGGGCCGGCGGGTCGACGGGGAGTCCGACGCGGCCGTCGGCGACGACACCCGCTTCCGCCTCCCCGCGGCCCAGCCCGAGGGGACCTTCAGCCTCGGGGGCGTGTGGCGCACTCGCACCGAGCAGCTGACGCCCCGCGCGGGCGCCGTCGCGCGGGTCGCCTACCGCGGTCGCGCGGCGTACCAGCTGGTGTCGGGCGACGGCACGCTGACCGTCACGACGTCCGCCGGCCTCACCCGGCGCGTCCAGGTGCGCGGGCGCGCTCGGCTCCTGCCGGTGCACACCTCACGGACGTCCAGCCCCGAGACGCTCACGATCCGCTACGAGGGCGACCTGGAGGTCTACGCCTTCTCGTTCGGGTGAGGCGCAGCCGACCTAGGCTGGTCGCATGGACGAGGTGGTCGTGCGCCGACGCGACGACGGTGCGCTCGAGCTGCGGGTCAACGGCGTGTTCGTGATGGACGACCTCGAGACGTCCTCCGAGCGACTGCTGGCCCGATCGGCCCTCGACGGCGGTGCCCGGTCGGTCCTCGTCGGCGGGCTCGGGCTGGGGTTCACGACGCGCGAGCTGCTCGG
>JBEVGQ010000174.1:0-5598 GCA_040511655.1 Aeromicrobium sp.
CGCTGTGCTCGATGAGCACGGTGCCGGCGGCGTCGACGACCTGGACGGTGCCGGGCGCCGGGACCTCGAACGTCTTGTCGTGGCTGCCGTACTCCTCGGCCGCCTGCGCCATGAGGCCGACGTTGGGCACCGAACCCATCGTGGTGGGGTCGTAGGCACCGTTGACGCGGCAGTCGTCGATGACGGTCTGGTAGACGCCCGCGTACGAGCTGTCGGGGATGACGGCCAGCGTGTCGGCCTCGTTGCCGTCGGGGCCCCACATGTGGCCCGACGTACGGATCATGGCCGGCATCGAGGCGTCGACGATGACGTCGCTCGGCACGTGCAGGTTGGTGATGCCCTTGTCGGAGTCGACCATCGCAAGGGCCGGGCCCTCGGCGATGCCCTGCTCGAACGCGGCCTTGATCTCGGCACCGTTGGGCAGCGCGTCGAGACCGGCGAGGATGCCGCCCAGGCCGTTGCTCGCGCTGAGGCCAGCGGCCTCGAGGTCGGCGCCGAAGCGCGCGAAGACGTCCGGGAAGAACGCCTTGACGACGTGGCCGAAGATGATCGGGTCGGAGACCTTCATCATGGTGGCCTTGAGGTGCACCGAGAAGAGCACGCCCTCGGCCTTGGCGCGGGCGACCTGCTCGGTCAGGAAGGCGTCGAGCGCAGCGGCGCGCAGCACGGTGCCGTCGACGATCTCGCCGGCGAGCACCGGGAAGGCCGCCTTGAGCTCGGTCGTGGTGCCACCGGCGTCGACGTGCTGGATCGAGATCGTCGTGTCGGCGTCGATGACGACGGACTTCTCGTTGGAGAAGAAGTCGTTCTCGCCCATCGTGGCGACGTTGGTCTTGGAGTCGCTGCTCCACGCACCCATCGAGTGCGGGTGCTTGCGCGCGTAGTTCTTGACCGACAGCGGAGCGCGGCGGTCGGAGTTGCCCTCGCGCAGGACGGGGTTGACCGCGCTGCCCTTGACCTTGTCGTAACGCGCGCGGACGTCCTTGTCGGCGTCGGTCTGCGGATCGTCCGGGTAGTCGGGCAGGTCGTAGCCCTGGCTCTGCAGCTCGGCGATCGCGGCCTTGAGCTGCGGCACCGAGGCGCTGATGTTGGGCAGCTTGATGATGTTGGCCTCGGGCTTCTTGGCCAGCTCGCCGAGCTCGGCGAGGGCGTCGCCGATCTGCTGCTCAGGTGTCAGGCGGTCGCCGAACAGGGCGATGATGCGGCCCGCCAGGGAGATGTCGCGCGTCTCGACCTCGACGCCGGCGGTCGAGGCGTACGCCTCGATGACGGGGAGGAACGAGTAGGTCGCCAGTGCCGGCGCCTCGTCGGTGTGGGTGTAGATGATCTTGGCCATGAGTGCGGCAGCTCCTACGTGTGGATGCCCGACTTATCCCATCGGGACGGGCGAAAAATCCTTTGACATCAAGATAACTTACGCGGCCCGGGGCACCCGGGGGCGGTGGATCTACCCCGGACACGTTTCGTGTGTCACCATCTGTGTCCCACGTCACGTCAACGGCGACGGACTCCGGTTCACCAGAATCCTGGAGGTTCTCATGGTCACAGCAGCTGTCACCCTCGTCCTCGTGCTCGTCCTCGTGGGCCTGATCCGGTTCGCCTTCTTCTCGCCCGACCGCTCGGGCGGATGGGGCGCCCGCGGACGTCGCGGAGGCCGCTACGGAGCCGCCGGCGGAGGCGGTGCCTACTTCGGCGGCAACGCCGGCGACGGTGGCGTGGGCGGACACGGCTCCGGCGGGGGCCACTCGTGCGGCGGGGGTCACTCCTGCGGCGGCGGCAGCAGCAGCTGCGGCGGAGGCGGAGGTTGCGGCGGAGGCGGAGGTTGCGGCGGAGGCGGAGGCGCCTGATGCCCCGCTCCCCCGTGGCAGGGCTCGGCGTGGGAGCCGGCTGGCGGCCGTCGATCGCCGACGACCTGCTCGACCTGACGCGCCACGGGATGTCGTTCTCCGAGGTCGTGGCCGAGAACGTCAGGGCTGACGCCCTTCCGTCGCAGCTCGTCCGAGCCATGCGCGCGGGCCTCACGGTCGTGCCTCACGGTGTGACGCTGGGCCTGGCCGGCGGCGCGCCGCCCGACCCAGCAAGACTCGACCACCTCGCCGCGCTTGCGACGGCCACCGGCGCCCCTCTCGTGAGCGAGCACGTGGCGTTCGTCCGTGCGGGTCCGGCCGACGCCGACGCTGACGCGCTGCACGCCGACGTGCTCGAGGCCGGACACCTGGTACCGGCCGCCCGCACGCCCGACGCCCTGGCGGTGCTGGTCGACAACGTCCGCCTGGCCCAGGACGCCCTCCCGGTGCCTCTCGCGCTCGAGAACATCGCGGCGACGCTGTCATGGCCCGAGACGTCGATGGACGAGGCCGAGTTCCTGACTGCACTGACCGAGGCGACCGGGTGCCTGTTCCTGCTCGACGTCGCCAACCTGCACGCGACGTGCTCGGCGCTCGGGGGCGACCCCCGCGACCTGCTCGACCGCATGCCGCTCGACCACGTGGCCTACGTCCACGTCGCCGGCGGCTTCACCGACGCCGACGGCGTCTACTGGGACACCCACGCGCACGACATGACCGATGACGTGCTGCACCTGCTGACCCACGTGGTCGACGTCCTGGGGCCGGCGGGTCCCCCGGTGCTGCTCGAGCGCGACACCGACGTCGACGGCACGGTCGTCCGGGCCGAGCTCGAGCGCGTCCGGCTGGCCGTCGACCGGGCGGGGATCCGCACATGAGCCGCGACGAGCTGCGGCAGAGGCAGGAGCTGGTGCTGGGCGCGTTGCTGCGAGGCGAGGTGCCGGACGGGTTCGATCCGCGGTCGGCGGGGCTCACGGTCCGCGTGCTGCGCACCAAGCGTCGCAGCGACGCGCTCGAGGCCGTGCCGATGCTCGCCTCCGTCGTGCACCTCGCCGAGCGGTTCGACCGATGGGCTGCCGCCCACCCCCGCACCGGATGCGCCCACGACGACGTCGTCGACTTCGTGACCGACGACGACGGCCCGCTGTCCGAGCCGCTCGCCTCGATCAGGTCGGTGGAGCGCGTGTACCGACGCCGCACCCGCTGGGGGCGCGACCGTCGACCGGGAGCGCGACCGTGGGTCGTCGCCACCGGGCCGCGCGTCTGGCATCTCGGCCCGCGCGTCGCCCCGACGAGTCCTCTGGGCACCTCTGCGCTAGTTTCGTAAGTGTTGCCCGTCACTTTCTGCAGCGTCGCCGAAGGAGAACACACTCGTGAGCACATCCCCCGTCAAGGTCGCCGTCACCGGTGCCGCCGGTCAGATCGGCTACAGCCTGCTCTTCCGCCTCGCCAGCGGTGCCCTGCTCGGCCCCGACACCCCCATCCAGCTGCGCCTGCTCGAGATCACCCCTGCGCTCAAGGCCCTCGAGGGCGTCGTGATGGAGCTCGACGACTGCGCGTTCCCGACGCTCGACTCGGTCGAGATCGGCGACGACCCCAACCACATCTTCGACGGCGTCAACCTGGCCCTGCTCGTGGGTGCGCGCCCGCGCACCAAGGGGATGGAGCGCGGTGACCTGCTCTCGGCCAACGGCGCGATCTTCACCGGCCAGGGCAAGGCCCTCAACGACCACGCCGCCGACGACGTCCGCATCGGCGTCACCGGCAACCCGGCCAACACCAACGCCCTCATCGCGATGAGCAACGCTCCCGACATCCCGCGCGAGCGCTTCTCGGCGCTGACCCGCCTCGACCACAACCGGGCCATCTCGCAGCTGGCGACCAAGACCGGCTCGAAGGTCACCGACATCAAGAAGCTGACGATCTGGGGCAACCACTCGGCCACCCAGTACCCCGACATCTTCCACGCCGAGATCAACGGTCAGAACGCGGCCGAGGTCGTCGGCGACCAGGGCTGGATCGCCGACACGTTCATCCCCACGGTCGCCAAGCGCGGGGCCGCGATCATCGAGGCGCGCGGCGCGTCGTCGGCGGCCTCGGCGGCCTCGGCGACCATCGACGCGGCACGCACGTGGCTGACCGGCACGCCCGAGGGCGACTGGGCGTCGATGGCGGTCTGCTCCGACGGCTCCTACGACGTCCCCGAGGGACTCATCTACTCGTTCCCCGTCACGACCTCCAACGGCGAGTGGGAGATCGTCCAGGGACTCGAGATCGACGAGTTCTCGCGGGCCAAGATGGACGCCACGGCGCAGGAGCTCATCGAGGAGCGCGACGCCGTCAAGGAGCTCGGCCTCATCTAGCCCACCACCCGCTCGCGAGTCGCGTCTTCACCACCGACTCGCGAGCGCGGGGTCAGCCGGGCTGGTTGGGGATGAGGATCGGCAGCACGATCAGCGCGGTGCCGAGCAGCGACATCCACACGACGTCGAAGACCTTGCCGCGCACGCGCAGCATGCCGGTGTGATCGATCGGGACGACCACACGAGCCAGCGCACCGGCGACGAAGGCCATCCCGATGGTCCCGATGCCCAGACGCCACTGGCCGAGGGCCACCAGCACGAGACCGACCACGACCGCCAGCAGCTGCAGCAGGTAGAACTGCGACCCGCGGCTGCGCGGTGCCTTCACCGACGACGCCTCACGGGTTCAGGCGCTCGGCGGTGTCGACGACGTTGGCCAGCAGCAGGGCGCGGGTCATGGGCCCGACGCCGCCGGGGTTGGGCGACACCCAGCCGGCGACCTCGTGCGCCGCCGGGTCGACGTCGCCCACGATGCCGTTCTCGTCGCGGCTGACGCCCACGTCGAGCAGCGCGGCCCCGGGCTTGACCATGTCGGCCGAGACGATGCCGGGCACTCCCGCGGCCGCGATGACGATGTCGGCGCGGCGCACCTCGGCGGCCAGGTCCTTCGTGCCGGTGTGGCACAGCGTCACGGTGGCGTTCTCGCTGCGCCGGGTCAGCAGCAGACCCATCGGGCGACCCACGGTGATGCCGCGACCGATCACCACGACGTGCTGGCCGGCGATCGGGACGTCGTGGCGGCGGAGCAGCTCGATGATGCCGCGCGGCGTGCACGGCAGCGGCGCCTCCTTGCCGAGCACCAGCCACCCGAGGTTGGTCGGGTGGAGGCCGTCGGCGTCCTTGAGCGGGTCGATCCGGCCGATCGCGGCGTTCTCGTCGAGGCCCTTGGGCAGCGGCAGCTGCAGGATGTAGCCCGTGCAGGTCGGATCGTCGTTGAGCTGGTCGATCGCCGCCTCGACCTCGGCCTGCGTCGCGGTCTCGGGCAGATCGACGCGGATCGACTCGATGCCGACCTCCGCGCAGTCGCGGTGCTTGCCCGCGACGTACCACTGGCTGCCGGGGTCGTTGCCGACCAGGATCGTGCCGAGCCCGGGCACGACACCCTTCTCGCGGAGCACGGTCACCCGCTCGCGGAGCTCGCCCTTGATCGCGGCTGCGGCCGCCTTGCCGTCGAGGATCTGCGCTGTCACGGGGACGAGTCTTTCACGTCCCCGTGCATCAATCGGCGACGGGCAAGGTGATCCAGGACGGTGTCGTCGCGTTGTGCTGGATCCGGTAGACGCCGAGCAGGAGCTCCAGCAGCTTGGTGGGCGGCGGGAGCAGGTGCACCGTGTCGCCGGAGCTGATGAGGACGCGCAGCGAGTGGCCCTTCCTGATCGTGCTGAACG
>JBEVGQ010000175.1:0-4741 GCA_040511655.1 Aeromicrobium sp.
CCAGCTCGGAGGGCACCAGGGTCGCACCGGCCCACTCCGCGACCCGGCGACCGATCGTCGCGTCGTGCTCCCACGACGCCCACTCCTGGGCGCCCCAGCCGTTGAAGACCCAGTCGACCGCCCCGAGGCGTCCGCCGTCGACCACGAAGGTGGGACCGATGTCGCGCATCCAGGCATCGTCGAGCGGGGCCTCGAGCAGCTCGACGTCCGAGCCGAGCCACTGGCGCGCCACCTGCACGGCGGTGGGGTCGACGACCATGCGCACCGGCTCGAACTCGGCCACCGCGTGGGCGACTTCGGCCCAGGTGCGACGCGCCTCGTCGGCATCGGTCGACGTCTCGCCGAGGGTGTAGCCCGACGACGGCCATGCCATCCAGGTGCAGTCGTGCGGGGCCGACTCGATCGGCATGCGCCAGCCGGTCGTCACGCCAGGGCGCCGTACGTCTCGGGGCGACGCGTCTGCATGAACGGGAACAGGGTCAGCCAGTCGCGGCGCTGGTCGAGGTCGATGTCGACGACGAGCACCGCCTCGGCCTCGCGCGGCGCCTCGGCCAGGATGCGTCCGTACGGGTCGACGACGAACGACGACCCGTAGAACTGGATGCGACCCTCGTCGCCGGTGCGGTTGGGCACGACGATGAACAGGCCGTTGGCGATCGCGTGACCCGTGACGACCTTCTGCCACAGCGGCTGCGTGTCGAAGCCGGGGTGGTCGGGCTCTGAGCCGATGGCCGTCGGGTACACCAGCAGGTCCGCTCCCCCGAGCGCGTACAGCCGCGCGACCTCGGGGAACCACTCGTCGAAGCACGTCGGCATGCCGAGTGCCGCCGGCAGGCCGGGGACGCGGTGGACGGGGTAGGCGTCGTCCGCGGGAGCGGGACGGAAGTACTTGTCCTCGACGTACCCCTCGGTGACCGGGATGTGCGCCTTGCGCGTGCGGGCCACGAGGCGCCCCTCGGGATCGACGAGGACGGCCGTGTTGAAGCCGAGCCCGTCGCCCTGGTCCGCGCGCTCGTACAGGGAGGCGTGCACGTGGACGCCGTGGCGGCGCGCGGAGGCCGCGGCGAACGCGACGGTCGGGCCGGTCTCGAGGTCCTCGGCGAGGTCGGACGCGGTGCCCGTCGGCTCCTCGAACGCCGGGTACCTCGACAGGGTCAGCTCGGGCAGGAAGACGATGTCGGCACCCTCGGCCGCGGCCTGTCCGATCGCTCCGTCGAGGGTCGCCGTCAGGGCGGCGGCGTCGTCCACCCAGGCGTGCTGGACGGCGGCGACGCGCAGCCGAGGACGGTCCGGGTCGAGGACACGGGCCGGCGAGTCGAGCGACTCGGCGCGGATGATCTGCATGGGTGCTCCTGGGGTGCTCACGTCAGGCCACGGACGCGTCGAGGTGCGAGACGGTGCCGTCGACGACGGTCGCCAGCACCGCGGTCGCGGCCAGCTCGTCGGCCGAGACCGTGAGGGGGTCGCCGGCGAAGGCCGTGAGATCGGCTCGCTTGCCGACCTCGATCGTGCCGCCGATGCGGTCCTCGTCGACGGACCAGGCAGCGTGCGACGTGTAGCCCTCGAGCGCCTTGAGGGCCGAGATCGCCTGCTCGGGGTGGATCGGCACCTGCTCGGGCGCACCGCCCCGGCGTCGCAGCCGCGCCGACGACAGGATGCCGCGCGGGTCGGAGTCGGCGATCGGCCAGTCCGACCCGAGCGCGACGTGAGCGCCGGCCGCGCGCAGGTCGTTGATCCGCCAGCCGTGTGCCGTGCGCTCAGGGCCGAGCCGCCGGGACCAGTTGTCGCTCGCGTCGGGCTTCGTGTACTCGGTGCAGTGGGTCGGCTGCATGCTCGCGCCGACCGAGAGCTCGGCGAACATCGGCAGGATGTCGTCGGGGATCGTCTCGATGTGCTCGATGCGGTGCCGGACACCCGAGCTGCTGCTGCGCAGGGCCTCGAGCACGTGGCGGACGGCCTGGTCGCCGATCGCGTGGGTCGCGGTGGGCACGCCGTGGCCGTCGAACCACTGCAGTGCCTCGACGAAGTGCGCGGGGTCGGGCCAGAACGGCCGCAGCGACTCCCCCAGGGTGTCGGGGCTCTCGAGCCAGGCGGTGCCGTTGTCGATCGTGCCGTCCATGAACATCTTGACGCCGCGCACGACCCAGCGGCGTCCGCCGACGCCCTGCTGGTCGAGGATCTCGGCCCAGTCGGCCTCGGTCGTGCCGGGTGTGACCCACGGCGAGCAGCGCACGCGCACCGGCAGGTCGCCGCGCTCCTCCAGCCGGGTGAGGACCGCGCCCGCGTACGGCATGTGCTCCATGGCGTGCAGCTCGGTGAGGCCCTGCGCGGCCATGCGCTGCAGCACCTCCAGCACCGCCTCTCCGAGCTCGTCGAGGTCGGCCGCGGGGAGGACGTCCTCGACGACGGCGATCGCGGCTGGCTCGGAGAGCAGGCCGGTGGGACGTCCGTCGGCATCGCAGACGATCTCGGCGCTCTGGTCGAACGAGCGCGGGCCGGTCACGCCGGCGCGCTCGAGCGCGACGCTCGAGGCCAGCGCGGAGTGGGCGTCGAACAGACGGACCAGCGCCGGACGCCCGCCCAGGACGTCGTCGACGTGGCTCGCGGCGAGCCGGCCGTCCGGGACGATGTTGGGGTCGAGGCCCCACGCCAGCACCCAGGCATCGTCCGGCAGCTCGCGCGCCACGGCACCGAGGGCGTCGCGCACACCATCGAGGTCGAGCCCCGTCAGGTCGGCACCCCTGGTGATGAGGGCCCCGGAGACGGGATGGCTGTGCGCGTCGATGAGGCCGGGGACGAGGGTGCCCGCACCGAGCTCGATCACGCGGGTGTCGGCGGTGCGGGACGCCAGCACCTCGTCGCGCGAGCCCACGGCCGCGATCAGCCCGCCGCGGACCCCGACGGCCGTCGGGGCGTCCGGACCGTCGGGTCCGGCGCCCAGGGTGTGCACCGTGTCGGCGCAGACGATCAGGTCCATCAGCTCACCAGCCTTAAAACGAATAGGATTCGTTAGTCTAGGGTGGGCCAGGTCGGCGCACAACCCACCGACCCGAGACCGATCGACCGGAGGTGGCATGACATGGGCCGACCCCGCCAGCCGATCCTCTCGGTCGACAAGATCGCGGCCGCCGCCCTGCGGCTGGTCGACGAGGGCCACGACCTGCGGATGGGCGACGTCGCCGCCGCCTTGGGCGTCCGGCCGTCGAGCCTCTACAACCACGTCGGGGGCAAGGCCGACGTCGTCGAGGCGATGCGCGGGCTGATCTTCCACGACGTCCCCCGAGCCGTCGACACGGGTGTCGATGCGTCCGGGTGGGAGGCGCAGCTGCGGTCGTTGCTGCGCCGCTACCGCGAGTCGTTCGCGCGCCACCCCCGCGTCATCCCCCTGCTGACGGCGCAGACCGTGTCGGCGCCCAGCGTCATGGCCATGTACGACGAGCTCGCGACCGTTCTGGTGGGCTGCGGCGTGCCGGAGTCCCGGCTGCTCGACGTCGTGACGGTGCTCGACAGCTTCGTGATCGGCGCGGCGCTCGACGTCGTCGCGCCCGACGACGTGTGGGACTCCTCGGCCGCCGCCACCGACCACCTGCGCCGGGCGATCGACGCCTCGCCGCGCGGCCGCGAGCGCGCCGACCGGGCCTTCGAGCTCGGGGTCGAGCTGCTCGTGGCCGGCATCGCCGCGATCACCGTCTGAGTCGACGGGCACGCGCGTGGTGCGCCGACAGGCCGACGAGGGTCAGGGGCTCCGAGGGCTACCGACCGGCCAGTCGCACCGGTTCGTTGCCCGCCGGTCCGGCGAAGGCCTGGACCAGGGTCAGCCAGCGACTCGCCGTGCCGCCGGTCGCCTCGACGACGTCATGCCCGGGGGCCCAGGTCTCCATGATGCGCGCCGTGGCCATCGAAGCGGCGCTCATGGGAGGGACGAACCACCCGTGACCCCAGGGCCACGTCACCCACCTCAACCACGCCAGGAGCCCTTCGCGATCCTCTTCTTCCCCCTCATCCCCCGCCTCCCCGACATCGACCGCCAGCGTTTCCACGACCATGGCGCCACCCGCACGGCACCCTGGGGCCGCCAGATCCCGGGCATGCTCACCTGCTTCCAGGCACACCAGCTCGACACCGACCGCCTCGGCCCGGGCCAGGACGAGTTCGACGGCGTCGCCATGTCCTCGTTCGACTCCCCGAAGGACGCGGCCGCCCTGGTCGACGAGCCCTTGTTCGTCGAGAACATCCGCCCCGACGAGCCGTTGTTCCAGGACCTGCCGAGGGTCGTCTTCTTCATCACCGATGAGGACGTGATCGTCTCGCGGCACGCCATCGGCACCCGTGCCCCGGCCGATCGGCAGTGGGACGTCCTGGAGCGACCGACACGCATCCATCTCCTGCAGTTCGTGCACCTCGACGGCAATCCCGACTGGGCCGGCACGGACGACGCCGAGCTCGGCCTGCGGATCGGCGCGCTGCGCCACGCGGTGAACCGGCCGAGCGCGGAGGTGCACGGCGACAGCCCCCCGTTCCTCGGCGTCCGCCAGCTGTGGTGGCCGACCCTGACGGCGTTCGAGGACGGCGTGGACGCCGATCGGGCCGCCTTCGACGAGCTCATCGCCAGGGGCGGTCACGCCATCACCATGCTGGCGGTCTCGGAACGGTTCCTGCGCTGAGTCAGGGGCGATCACGGGACAACGGTCGAGCCCCGGTCTGGAACACGAATCGTGCTGATGTCCACCACCATGGAACA
>JBEVGQ010000176.1:0-13019 GCA_040511655.1 Aeromicrobium sp.
GCACCTCGCCGTCGACGCGGTGCAGCTGGAACAGGTCGATCGTCTCGAGGCCGAGGCGGCGCAGGCTCAGCTCGGCCTGCTGGCGCAGGTAGGCCGGACGTCCGACGGGCGTCCAGATGCCCGGGCCCTGGCGGGTCAGGCCGGCCTTCGTCGCGATGACGACGTCGTCGGCGTACGGGTGCAGCGCCTCGCGCAGGAGGTCCTCGGCGACCTCGGGGCCGTAGGAGTCGGCCGTGTCGAAGAACGTCACGCCGAGCTCGACGGTGCGCCGCAGCACGGCGATCGCGGCGTCACGGTCACGCGGTGGGCCCCAGACGCCGTCACCCGGCAGCTGCATCGTGCCGTAGCCGAGACGGACGACCGGGAGGTCGCCGCCGATCTGGAACGTGCCGGACGCGGAAGCGGAGAGTGTGGAAGTCATACCAGGTTCAATGGCCGCGACAGGGACGATATTCCACCCGCGCCTCGGCTGCGGGCGCCTACAGGGTGCGGGCGAGCAGTGCCTCGAGCTCGGTGAAGTGCCGCTCGGTGGCCTGCTCGTCGTACGACGAGGTGTCCGACATCGTGAACCCGTGCGGCGCGTCCGGGTAGATCGCCGAGGTGTAGGTGATGCCGGCGGCGTCCATCGCCCGGTCGAGCTCGGCGACGGCCTCGGCCGGGTTGCTCTGGTCGTGGTCGGCGTGTCCGGCGAGGATCTCCCCGGTAGCGCGGGCCACGAGCCGGTGCGGGCTGTCGGGCTCGTCGTTGACCAGGCCCGCGGCGTGGAAGGCGCCGGCCGCCGCGATCACGTCAGGACGCAGCCCGGCCGCGCGGATCGCCATCCGGCCTCCGATGCAGTAGCCCGTGAAGCCCACCTGGGGCCCCGTCACGCCCGGGAGGCCGAGCAGCGCGTCGACGTACGCGTCGAGATCGGCGTCGGAGCGGTCGGACGTGTGACCGGCGAGCAGCTCGCGCAGGCCGCCGAAGAACGTCTCGCGCGCCCTGGGCTCGGTCAGGTCGGTCGTGGGTGCGAGCTCCTCGGCCGACCCGGCCCGGTAGAACGCGTGCGGCACCAGGACGACGTAGCCCCACGACGCGATGCGGTCGGCCATCTCCTCGATGCGGGGCCGGAGCCCGATCGCATCGACGTGGAACAGGATGCCGGGATGGTCGCCGTCGTCCGGCCGGCTCACGTACGCCTCCGCGGTTCCGTCCGCCGCGCTGATCTCGATCGTCTCGCTCCTCATGGGGCGAGGCTACGTACCGAGGCATGATGGTGCGATGCGACGCATGACGATGGGCACGAGCGACCTCGAGGTGTCCGAGATCATCCTCGGCTGCATGAGCTACGGCGACCCGCAGCGCGGGACGCACCCGTGGTCGTTGCCGGAGGACGAGAGCCGCCCGTTCATCCGGCGGGCGCTCGAGGCCGGCATCACGACGTTCGACACCGCCAACATGTACTCCGACGGCTCGAGCGAGGAGATCGTCGGCCGCGCGCTGGCCGACCTCGCGCGCCGCGAGGAGGTCGAGATCGCGACCAAGGTGTTCTTCCCCATGGGCGGCGACCCCGCCTCGGGCGGGCTGTCGGCCGGCAACATCGCCCGCCAGATCGATGAGAGCCTTCGCCGCCTCGGCACCGACTACGTCGATCTCTACCAGATCCACCGATGGGACCCCGACGTCCCGATCGAGGAGACGATGGAGGCGCTCGACCTGGTCGTGCGGTCGGGCAAGGCGCGCTTCATCGGCGCGTCGTCGATGTGGGCGTGGCAGCTGGCCCAGGCCCAGCACGCCGCAGACCTCAACGGCTGGACGCCCTTCGTCGCGATGCAGGACCAGTACAACCTGGTGCAGCGCGAGGACGAGCGCGAGATGCACCCGTTCTGTCTCGACGAGGGCATCGGCGTCATCCCCTGGAGCCCGCTGGCCCGGGGCAGGCTCACCCGCGACTGGGACGACCTCAGCACCGAGCGCAGCGCGTCCGACCAGGTCACGCAGAAGTACTACCGCCAGGCCGAGGAGTCCGACCGCGCCATCGCCGCGGCGGTCGGCGCGGTCGCGACGGCTCGCGGCGTGTCCCGCGCGCAGGTCGCCCTGGCGTGGGTGCGGCAGCAGGAGGTCGTCACCGCCCCCATCGTCGGCGCCACCAAGCCCCTGCACCTCGACGACGCGATCGCCTCGGTCGACCTCGTGCTGGACGATGACGAGCTCGCCGCCCTCGAGGGCCCGTACGTGCCGAGGCTGCCCGAGTTCTGATCAGCGGTTCGAGCGCCGCGGTCCGGGTCGACGGCGCGTACGTCGCCTCGATCGTCCCGTGATCGCGTAGTCGCGAGACCCGACCCCTGGCGCGACGAGGACGGTAGCCGGTACCGTCCGAGGATGGACGTGACCTACGCCACACTGCCCATCCGGGTGCTGCCCCTCGCGCTTCCCCCGCGCCCGCGCCTCGCCGATCGGTTGAGGTCGCGGCTGGTGCTCGACCGCTCGCCGCTCGGGGCGCTGGCACGTACCGCTCGTCGATCGCCCGACACCCCGGTCGCGATGGGCGACGACCGGGCCGTGACGGCCGCCGAGCTGTACGCCCGGGTGAGGCTTCTCGCCGGGGTGCTGCACGCCCGTGGCATCGGTCGCGGCAGCACCGTCGGCCTGCTCTGCCGCGAGCACTCGGGCTTCGCCCAGGCAGCGCTCGCCGTCCAGTGGGTCGGCGCGCGCCTGGTGCTGGTCGACCTCGACGTCACCCCCGACCGGCTCGCCGACCTCGGTCGCCACGAGGTCTTCCGGCTGCTGGTGCACGATGCCGAGCGGCGGCCGACCGTCGTCAGGTCGGGCCTGGACGTCCCGACATTGATCAGCGACGGCCATGGCTCGGGCTCGGTGTCCGGCGCCTGCGACTTCGCCCATCCCGCGCCGCGGCGGCGCCGGAGGACCTGAGTCCGTCAGGTCCAGTCGAGCAGGTGCAGCCGCTGGGTACCCGGGACGCCCTTCAGCTCGGCCTCGCGGACCTCGACCACCGCCGCGACGTCGTCGTCCAGCGCGTCGAGCACCGCATCGCTCACGAGCACCTCGCCCCCGTCGGCCTGCGCCGCGACCCGCGCGGCGAAGGCCACGTTGCGGCCGAACAGGTCGCCGTCTCGGTGCACCGCCGAGCCGCGGTGGGCACCGATGCGGACTCGCACGCCGGCCAGCCTGCCGCGTCCGACCTTCGCCAACGCGCGCTGGATGTCGCACGCGGCGGTGACGGCCTCGGACGCTTGGGCGAACGCCACCATGAAGCCGTCGCCCTGGGTCTTGACGACCTGACCGCGGTGCCGCTCGATGGCCTTGGTGAGGATGCGGTCGTGCTTGGCGAGCAGCTGCACCCAGCCGCGGTCGCCGAGGCGGTGGTTGAGCTCGGTCGAGCCCTCGATGTCGGAGAACATGATCGTCACCGTGCCGTCGCCGGCCGCCAGGCGCGCGAGGTCGGGACGCTCGACGTCCGCCCACAGCGCCAGGTCGTCGATCGAGCTGCGGAGCGCTCCCTTGACCCCGTGGTCGCGCATCTTGATCGCCGTGCCGACCACGCCCCGCACCGCCTCGGACGGCGTCGGCACCGTCAGGCGCGGACGCGACGACGCGTCCTCCAGCCAGCGGATGCGCCTGCGGGCCCGACCGAGCATCGCCCGAAGCACGACGGCCACCACGGCGAGCGAGCCGCTGAGCACGGCCAGTGAGATCTCGAGGACGGACACAGCGCCACGCTAGCGCCTCGTCCGATCGTTCACCGGATGTTGGCCAGCGGTTGCCCCGGCGTCCGTCCGGCCGGCCTAGAGTCGGTCACGAGTCGGAGGGCAGCGCAGCCTCCGGTGCACGCAGAAGTCCCTCGCCGTTACCGCTCCGGCCAGGGACTTCGGTGCGTTCGGGCTACTCGGGGCCCGTGCTGTAGACGACGGGATCGTCGTCGACCGGGGCGGCGGGCTCGTCCAGCGTGGATGCCGGCTTGGTGGGCTTGGCCTGGGTGGCGGGCGTCTTCTTGTCGATGGCCTTCTTCGCCACGGTCGCCCCGGCCGCGGGCTTCTTCGCGGTGGGCTTCTTGGCCGGCCCCTGTCGCGCCGTGGCCCGCTTGGCGGTCGATCGCGTGGCAGGGTTCGCCGTCGCCGGTGCCGGGTCGGCGATGGTCGTCGCGGCGCCCGGCGTCGGGTCGGGCGCGACGGGCTGCGTCACGGGCTCGGCATCGACCACCGGCTTGGGCGGCGTGATGTCGATGACGGTGGCGCCTGCGGACGAGTCCGGATGCTCCGGAGCCGTGCGCGCTTCCGGCCCGTGCGCCCCTTCGCCGCCCGGCAGGACGCGGTGCAGGACGTCGGTCGCGAGGCCGACTCCGGCGCGCAGGACGCTTCCGGCCAGCTGCTGGGCGATGGAGACGGGAATCTTGACGATGGTGGGGATCACGGGTGCTCCAGGGTCGTCGGTCGGGAGTGAGCCCCTGCCGTACCCACGACGGAGCGACCTACGCCCACGCGCGTCAGCCGTCGGCGACCGCCTGCAGCGCGTCGCGGCAGGCGACGATGGCCGGCTGCTGCGCGGACGCCAGGCGTGCCGACGTGAAGATCGTCCGTCGCGGCGTGCCCTGCAGGGCGATCAGCCGCACCGTCGGGTCACGTCCCGTCCAGAGCAGGTCGGGCAGGAGGGCGACGGCGTTGCCCGACTCGACGAGGCGGATCTGGGCCTGCAGATCGGCCGTCTCGTAGCGGACGTCGGGCTCGAAGCCCGCGACGCGACACGCCTGCTCGGCGAAGTGCCGCGACGCGACGCCGGGCGGCTCCATGACCCACGGCAGCTGCGAGGCCTCGGCCAGGTCGGCGATGTCGGGCCCGCCGACCGACGACGGCGGCGCGGCGAGCCGGATCGCGTCGGTGGTCAGCGGGACGCGATCGAGCTCGTGGTGACGGGGGGCGGCGTGCCCGGGGTACTGCTCGGCGACGACGAGGTCGAAGTCGCGGGCCCACGTCTCGTGCAGCGCGGACTCCGGCTCGCGCTGCGTCATCGTCACGCGCAGGCGCGGATGATCGCGGGCGAGGCGGGTGAGCGTCTGGGGCATCAGCGCCAGTGCCGCCGTCTGGAAGACCGCGATGCGCACGGTGCCCGTCGCCTCGTCGAGCGACGCCGCCAGGTCGGTCTCGGCCTGCTCGAGCCGCTGCAGCACGGCCCCGGTGTGCTCGACGAGGATCTGCGCCTGCGGCGTCAGCTGGACGCCTCGGCCCGACTTGCGCAGCAGCTCGACGCCGACCTCGCGCTCGAGCAGCGTCAGCTGTTGCGAGATCGACGACGGGCTCTGGTGCAGCGCTGCGGCCACCCCAGCCAGCGTGCCCCGCACCTCGACCTCGCGCAGGAGCCTCAGCCGTCGGACGTCGAGCATGCGCGACCTTTCAGTAAGCAGATCAGACGATTATTCGTCGAAAAACTTCGCTTTACCTTAACCGACGATGTCCGCAGACTGAACGTACCGCCCCCAGACCCAAGGCAGGACATGACCCACGCCGCTGACGCCACTCCACCGCTCGAGTCCGTGCACGACCTGGCCGACGAGACCGTCGACCTGGTCCGCCGCTGGCTCGCCGACGCCGCGCAGGTGCCCGCCGACGCGTCGGCAGCGCAGCTCGCCGGCCTGCTGAAGGATCCGCGCGGACTGCCGTTCACGGTCGGGTTCATCGACGGCGTCATCCGCCCCGAGGACGACGCCGTGGCCGCGCGCAACTTCGCCGCGCTCGCCAAGGACGTCCCAGCCTTCCTGCCGTGGCACCTGCGCGTCGGCGTCCGGGTCGGCGCAGCCGTGGGCCGCGTCGTGCCGGGCCTGGTCATCCCGATCGTCCGCCGAGCGTTGCGCTCGATGGTCGGCCACCTCATCGTCGACGCCCGCGACCGCCGGCTCGGGCGCGCGATCGACACGATCCGTCGCCGTGGCGTCCGGCTCAACCTCAACCTGCTCGGCGAGGCCGTGCTGGGCGAGCACGAGGCCGAGCGCCGTCTCAAGGGCACGCACGAGCTGCTGGCCCGCCCCGACGTCGACTACGTGTCGATCAAGGTGTCGTCGACCGTGGCACCCCACTCGGTCTGGGCCTTCGACGAGGCCGTCGCGCACGTCGTCGACCGTCTGACCCCGCTGTTCGAGCGAGCCGCCGAGTACCCGACGCCGAAGTTCATCAACCTCGACATGGAGGAGTACCGCGACCTCGACCTCACCATCGCGGTGTTCACCACGATCCTCGACAAGCCGCACCTGCGGGGCCTCGAGGCCGGCATCGTGCTGCAGGCCTACCTCCCCGACGCGGTCGACGCGATGATGCGGCTGCAGACCTGGGCCGCCGAGCGGCGCGCCGTGGGGGGCGCCGGCATCAAGGTGCGCGTCGTCAAGGGCGCCAACCTGCCGATGGAGCGCGTCGAGGCGTCGCTGCACGACTGGCCGCTGGCGACCTGGAGCTCGAAGCAGGAATCCGACACCAACTACAAGCGCGTCATCGACTACGCGCTCACGCCCGAGCGCATCCAGAACGTCCGCATCGGCGTCGCGGGCCACAACCTGTTCGACCTCGCCTTCGCCTGGCTGCTGGCCGGACGCCGTGGGGTCCGTGACGGCATCGAGTTCGAGATGCTGCTGGGCATGGCGCAGGGCCAGGCCGAGGTCATCCGCCGCGACGTCGGCGGGCTGCTGCTCTACACGCCGGTCGTCCACCCGGGCGAGTTCGACGTCGCGATCGCCTACCTGATCCGCCGTCTTGAAGAGGGAGCGAGCCACGACAACTTCATGTCGGCGGTCTTCGACCTGCACGAGGACGCCTCGCTGTTCGAGCGCGAGAAGGGACGTTTCCTGGCGTCGCTCGCACAGCTCGACGCATCGGTGCCGCTCCCCCGCCGCACGCAGAACCGCCTCGAGTCGCCGACGCAGCCGTCCGGCCCCGACTTCGAGAACACGCCCGATACCGACTCGTCGCTGCCGGCCAACCGGCGCTGGGGACGGGCCATCATCTCCCGCATCGCCGACTCGACGCTCGGCGTCGACCTGGTCGAGGAGCACACGCTGACCACCGAGGACGACCTCGAGTCCGCCGTCTCGACCGCCGTCGCGGCCGGTGCCGCGTGGGGCGCACTCACCGGCTCGCAGCGCGCCGACGTGCTCGAGCGTGCCGCCCACCGGCTCGAGGAGCGTCGCGCCGACCTGGCCGAGGTCATGGGCTCGGAGACCGGCAAGACGCTCGACCAGTCGGATCCCGAGATCTCCGAGGCCATCGACTTCGCCCGCTACTACGCCCACCTGGCGCGCGAGCTCGACGACGTCGACGGAGCCCGATTCGTGCCGGCCCGCCTCACGGTCGTGACGCCGCCCTGGAACTTCCCCGTGGCGATCCCGGCGGGCTCGACCCTGGCGGCGCTGGCCGCCGGGTCGGCCGTCGTCGTCAAGCCGGCACCTCAGGCGGCCCGCTGCGGCTCGGTCATGGTCGAGTCGCTGTGGCAGGCCGGCGTGCCCCGCGACGTCCTGCACCTGGTGCACCTCAGCGAGGACGGTCTCGGCACGCGCCTGGTCTCCGACCCGCGGGTCGACCGGGTCGTGCTCACCGGCGCCTACGAGACCGCCGAGCTGTTCCGGTCGTTCCGTCCCGACCTGCCGCTGCTCGCCGAGACGAGCGGCAAGAACGCGATCGTCGTGACCCCCAGCGCCGATCTCGACCTCGCCGCGAAGGACGTCGCCCAGTCGGCGTTCGGGCACGCCGGCCAGAAGTGCTCGGCCGCGTCGCTCGTGATCCTGGTGGGCAGCGTCGCGACGTCGCAGCGCTTCCGCAACCAGCTCGTCGACGCGGTCGCGTCGATGCGGGTGGGCCTGCCGTCCGACCCGACCACGCAGGTCGGCCCGTTGGTCGAGCCGGCTCGCGGCAAGCTGCTCGACGCGCTGACCGCCCTGGCGCCGGGCGAGAGCTGGCTCGTCGAGCCGCGACGCCTCGACGACGACGGACGACTGTGGTCGCCCGGGATCCGCGAGGGCGTCCAGCGTGGGTCCACCGCACACCTGACGGAGTTCTTCGGGCCGGTGCTGGCGATCATGACGGCCGCGTCGCTCGACGAGGCGATCGCGATCCAGAACGACGTCGACTACGGCCTCACCGCGGGCCTGCACGCGCTCGACCCCGACGAGGTGGGCGCGTGGCTCGGGCAGGTCGAGGCCGGCAACCTGTACGTCAACCGCGGCATCACGGGTGCCATCGTGCGACGCCAGCCCTTCGGGGGCTGGAAGAAGTCGGCGGTCGGCGCGGGCTACAAGGCCGGTGGCCCCAACTACCTGGTCGGACTCGGGTCGTGGACCTCCGCCCCGGCGACGCGGCCCGCAGCGACACTGGTCCCGCAGGCCGAGGGGCTGATCGCCGCCTCGCGCGAGGTGCGATCGGCGGCCGACGGGCTCGACCTGGAGCGCGCCTTCGCCAGCGACGCCGTGGCGTGGCGCGAGCAGTTCGGCACGGCTGCGGACGTGTCGGGACTCGCCGCGGAGCGCAACGTGCTGCGCTACCTCCCGGGGCGCGTGCACGTCCGTCTCGCCGAGGGAGCGCCGGTGGTCGCCCTGCTCCGCGTGCTCGGCGCCGCGTCCCTGACGGGCGCGACCGTGACGGTCTCGAGCGCGGTCGAGGTGCCGGTGGCCGTGCGGTCGTGGCTCGACGACGTCCGCATGCCGCTGACGGTCGAGGACGATGCGACCTGGCTGGCCGGGTTGTCAGCGGCGTCCCACGACCGGGTCCGCCTGATCGGCGCACCGGCGTCCGCGGTCGCGGACGCCACCGGCGGACGGCCGGACCTCGCGGTGCACGACCACGACGTCACCGAGGCGGGACGCATCGAGCTGCTGCCGTTCTTGAAAGAGCAGGCCGTCAGCATCACGGCGCACCGCTTCGGCACGCCCAACCACCTCACCGACGACCTGATCTGACGGCGATCGGATCAGGTCGACCCCGTCGCCACGCCATGGCGGGACGGAGTCTGCCTGCGGCATGCGATCAATGTCGCCCCGGTCGACGCCTCGCGCGTGGCACCATCACAGCATGCGCCTCATGCTCAAGCCCCTCGTCGCCCTGACTCTCCTGCTCCTGATGGCAGCTCCGGCACGTGCCGACTCGAGCGTGCAGACGAAGCGAGACCCCAAGGGGGACGTCAAGCTCTACCCGTCGAGGACCATCAGCACGGCTGAGAAGAAGAGCATCGACATTGACAGGGCGACGATCACGAAGCGCGGCAACGGCACCTATCGGTTCGGGATCCGTCTCAAGAAGCTCAGCCGATCCGCGAGGTGGGACCAGATGGTGGCCTTCGACAGCGGCAACGGCCAGAGCGACCCCCGGTACGGGCAGATCGCGTTCAGGGTCCGCAACAGCGCAGGCGCCTCCGCCTACAACGCCTCGACCGGCGCAGTCTGCCACCTCTCGGTCAGGCGGAAGGGCCGCACGGTGCGGGTGGACGTGCCGGCACGGTGCGCTCCGTACGGTGGCCAGCGCATCCGGGTCAGCGCCTACACGGGCTACTGGCAGACCGACGCGCCGCTGTTCTCGCGCGACCGTCTGGCCATGGGACGGTTCTCGGTGGCCTGACGCACCAGGACCCGCCTGCCCGTCGACGTCGGCAACGCGTCGCAGGCAGGCGGGTCGGGCCTAGGCGCTCAGCGGCTCGTCGAGGTTGGCCGTGCCGAGCTTGCCGTAGACGTCCGGCCGCGAGCTGCGGAGCCAGGCGGCGTAGGCGAGGCCCGCGACGAACACCATCACCGGGACCGCGACGACCACGACGTTGATCGCGACGTTCTTGGTCAGGGTGGCGATGTCGAGGTGGTCGAGGACCAGCCAGAGGGCGGCAGCGAGCAGCACGACGCTGAGCACACCGACCCACGAGGTGAACGCGCTGCGGTGAGGACCACTGCGGAAGAACACCGCGATCGACACCGAGGTCAGCGCCTGCAGGGCGAGCACGCCGATGGCTCCGGCGCTCGCTGTCCAGGCGGCCATCTCCAGCACCGGGTCGGTGCCGGCGATCGCGAAGGCCAGCACCGCCACGACGGCCATGGCCGACTGGACGAGGCTGCCGACGTAGGGAGAGCGGTGCTCCGGGTGGATCCGGGCCAGCGCCTTCGGCAGGACGGCCTCGCTGCCGAGCGCGTAGCCGTAGCGGGTCACCGCGTTGTGCAACGACAGCAGGGCGGCCAGACCGCTCGACACGATGAGGATGCGCATCAGATCGGTCGCCCAACCGCCCACGTACGTGTCCATCGCGGTGAAGAACAGGGCCGCGGGATCCTTCGCCGCGGCCGCCACGACGCCGTCCATGCCGAAGGCCATGACCGCGATCCACACGATGAAGGAGTAGAAGAGCGCCAGGAACCCGACGGCCACGTACGTCGCGCGGGGGATCGCACGCGCGGGGTCGTGTGCCTCGTCGCGGTAGAGCGCCGTCGACTCGAAGCCGACGAACGCGGCGAAGGCGACGGCCAGCACGGCACCCATCTGACCGGTGAACACGTTGCTGGGCTCGTAGGGGGCGAGCGTGAGGCCGTCGGCACCGCCCTGGACGATGACGGCCACGGCCAGCACCATCAGGATGATGACCTCCGCCACCAGGATCGCAGCCAGCACCTTGGCGCCGACCTGCACCGACCGGTAGCCGAGCAGCCCGACGATCACGACGCCGACGAGGGCCCAGCACCACCAGGGGCCGTCGATCGACAGGAAGTCCTTGACGGTCGACCCGGCGACGGCACCGAACAGCCCGTAGACGCTGAACTGGAGCAGGTTGTAGCTGACCACCGCGACGAGCGCGCTGGCCAGGCCGGCCGCGCGCCCCAGGCCCTGGCGGATGTACGAGTAGAAGGCGCCGTTGTTGTGCACGTGCGGCGCCATGCGGGTGAAGCCGACGGCGAAGACCGCGCTGATCGCGCCGGCGGCCAGGTAGCCCGCGGGAGCACCGACGCCTCCGATGAGCAGGGCGATGGGGGCCACCGCAGCCATGACCGTCAGCGGCGCGGCGGCTGCGACCACGAAGAAGACGATGTCGTGCCAGCCGAGGCTGCCACGCTGCAGGGAGTCCGCCTGCTTGGCGTTCGATTCTTCGCCCATGTCGCTCTCCTTGTTAATCCACATCGGTTTGGTTTTGTGTAACGTAGACCACCTCGGACCAAATGTGAAGGTTTCCTGACGAATTGAGGACCCATGGCGAGACCCCGGACTCCCAAGATCGACATCCCCCGCATCGTGCAGGCCGCACTCGAGCTGGCCGACGAGCACGGAGACTTCACGCTCGGCGAGATCGCGACCCGGTTGTCGGTCCACGCCTCGTCGCTCTACCACCACGTCGCCGGCCGCGAGGAGGTGCTGGAGCACGTGCGCGCGTGGTTCGCCGCGCGCATCGAGCTGCCGCCCATGGACATCGGCACCTGGGACGTCGCCCTCATCGCGCTGGCGCGCTCGTACCGGGCGGCGTTCAGGCAGCACCCGGGCAGCGTGCGGCTCCTGGCCGCCGCGCCCGTCCACGACGCCGACACCCTCGCCGCGTTCGAGTCGATCGCCGAGCTGCTCGTCGGCGCCGGGTTCGAGGACCGAGACGTCGTGCCCCTCATGATGTCGCTCGACAACTTCGTGCTGGGATCGGCCCTGGAGCCTCTCGGTGACGACCTCTACTCGACCGAGCCCGGCGTGCACCCGACCCTCACCCGGTCCGTCGGCGCCGCCCGCGGCCCCGTGCGCCCGCAGGACCGAGCGTTCGAGCTCGGGCTCCAGTCGCTGGTCTCGGGCTACCGGGCCCTGCTCCATCCACCGGCCGACCCGGCCACCGCCCACAACCTCGAGGAGCCCCGGTCGTGACCGCACCCGTCGGAGCCCTCCCAGGGCTCGCCCACCGCTTCACGATCCGCGCCCTCGTCGACCCGTACCGTCCGATCGGCCGCTCCGGCGCGTCCGAGCTCGTGTACATCCCGATCACGGGCGGCACCGTCTCCGGACCTGCCCTCCGGGGCGAGGTGCTCGCCGGGGGCGGCGACTGGGCCACGTTCCACGACGACGGGACGATCGACGTCGAGGCCCGCTACCAGATCCGGACGGACGACGGCCACGTCGTCGACATCCTGAACACCGGCATCGCCCACCCGCATCCGGACGACCCCGCCGAGACCGGCTACTTCGCGACCCGGCCGATCTTCCGGGTCGGAGAGGACGGCCCCCACGAGCTCGAGCGTCGGGTCTACCTGGGGTGGGCGCGGAGCACCGACGACTGGACCGAGATCGACGTCTTCGAGGTGCTCGACCCGCAGTGAGGCGTCAGACCTCGTCACGCGAGGCGGTCGAGGGCTGCTGCTGGGTGATGCAGTGGATGCCGCCGCCGCGGGCGAACAGCGGTCTCGCGTCGACGCCGACGACCCGCCGGCCTGGATAGGCCGCCGCGAGGACGTCGAGCGCCTCGTCGTCGTGCGGGTCGTCGAAGGTGCATGCCACGACGCCACCGTTGCACACGAGGTGGTTGGCGTACGACTCGTCGACCGGTCCGCGGTCGTCGGTCAGCCGCGCCGGGGCCGGCAGGTCGAGCACGGCCCAGTCGGCCGGCAGGGCGGCGCGCAGCAAGCGGTCGAGACCGTGGTCGGGGTGACGCGGATCGCGCTGCACGTGCATCAGGACGGTACGGACGCCGATCACGGCCGCGACGACGTCGACGTGGCCACGGGTGCCGAGCTCGTCGTAGTCGCGGGTGAGGCCGCGCGGCAGCCACACGACGTCGTGCACGCCGAGCGTCCGCTCGAGCTCGCGCTCCACGTCGGCGCGCGACCAGCCGGGGTTGCGCCGCGGGTCGAGCTGCACGGTCTCGGTCACGAGCACGGAGCCGGCACCGTCGACGTGCAGCCCTCCGCCCTCGTTGACCAGCTCGGAGGGCACCAGGGTCGCACCGGCCCACTCCGCGACCCGGCGACCGATCGTCGCGTCGTGCTCCCACGACGCCCACTCCTGGGCGCCCCAGCCGTTGAAGACCCAGTCGACCGCCCCGAGGCGTCC
>JBEVGQ010000177.1:0-3597 GCA_040511655.1 Aeromicrobium sp.
GAGCGATCGAACATGACCGGTCCGTGACGCATCGACCCTGGATGCGACACACCTGACGGGGCCAGGGGTGCGACGACCTACTTCTTCTGGATGTCCTCGTGTCCCTCGCCGCCGTCGAGCAGCTCCCCCACCCTGTGCTGGGTGGTGTCGCAGCGCTCGAGTCGGCCCTCGACCAGATGTCCATCGACGGCTGGTCAGGGCTGGAGCCGGACGCTTTGCGGTCTGCCACGGAGCGACTCATGCGCGTCGAGGCCCGCGTCAAGGCTCATCTGATGGCTGCGACCCGATCCTTGGACGCTGCCGGCGTCGCCCAGAGCGCGGGCGCCACGTCGACCGGCGACCTCCTCGCCGGCGCATTCGGCGGCGATCGGCGAGCAGCGGACGCGATGGTGCACCGCGGCAAGAAGCTCGGCGCGGCACCCGGCACTCAGGACGCCCTGGCAGCCGGCCAGATCGGTGCCGCCCAAGCAGACATCATCGCGGGCGCGATCAGCGGCCTGCCGGACGACGTCACTGCCGACGACCGCCAGGCATGCGAAGACACACTGATCGGCGATGCCGGCCGGCTCTCGCTCAAAGACCTGCGCACGCGGTCCAAGCGCATCGCCGACCAGTTCACGCCCGAGCCCGAGGTCGACCGAGCAGAGAACGACGATCTCGAGGCCACCGAGAAGAAGGCCTGGGCCGCCTCGAAGTTCTGGATGCGTCCCAACGCCGACGGCACCACCAGCGGCGGCTTCACGATCCCCGACGCCCAGGCCGACATGCTCGAGACTGCGCTCAAGGCGATCTGCGCACCGAAGCGAGACCATCTGCGCGACCATCCGGGTGCGGCGACCGCCGACACGACCACGTCGGTGTACGACCGCGACCTCGAGCACCGCACCCGGCTGGGCATGGCCTTCGCCGAGCTGTGCGGGCACCTGCCCGGCAACCTGCTGCCCGGCCGCTCCGGCTTCGGTGCGACCCTCATGGTCCATCTCGACCTCGCGACGCTCACCCAGGGCGTCAAGGCAGCAACGCTGTCGACCGGCACCCGCATCAGCGCCTCCCAGGCGCGACTGATGGCGTGCTCGCTCGGCATCATCCCCCAGGTGTTCGGTGGCAGGTCCGTGCCGCTCGACCACGGGCACGAGCAGCGGCTCTTCACCCGAGCACAGAAACAGGGCCTCGCGCGGCGCGACGGCGGCTGCACCTTCCCCGGATGCGACCGACCTCCCGAACAGACCGAGGCCCACCACTGGCGATCGCCCTGGTCGCACGGCGGCACCACCACGCTCGACGACGGCGTCTTGATCTGCCCTCACCACCACCGCGTCGTGCATGCCGACGACTGGCAGCTGCGCGAAGGTCCGGACGGTCACATCCAGTACCGGCGGGCAGGCACCACGGCGTGGCTCACCAACCATCGATGGCGGCCATGACCAGGCGCCCCACGGCACAGCCCCACGGCACACGTGGGCTCAGACGACGGGTTCGGCTCCCCAGCGGGAGTCGTCGACGCCTGCCTCGACCGCGGCGTTGATCGCCGCTCCGATCAGCACCGAGATCGACAGGACGTACAACCACAGCAGCACCGCGATTGGGGCAGCGAGAGGCCCGTAGATCGACATGCCGCCGGTCGAGACGCCGAGGGCCCAGCGCACGAAGTAGCTGCCGATGATCCACAGCAAAAGCGTGAACGCCGCACCCGGCAGACCCGACCGCCACTTCTGCCGCACGGGCACCGCGAGGTGGTACAGCGTCGTCAAGAAGCCCAGCGACAGCACCAGCACGGCGGGCCAGTAGAAGACCCGCAAGAACGACCATCGGTCGGAGAGGATGTCCGCCGCGAGCTCCGGGCCGATCAGCACCAGCGGCACCAACACGATGCCGACCAGCAGCGCCGCGATGTAGAGCGAGAACGACAGGGCGCGGGTCTTGACGATGCCGCGCTGTCCGCCCATCCCGTAGATGATCGAGATCGTGTCGAGGAAGACGTTGAGGGCCCGCGACCCCGACCACAGGGCCAGCACGAAGCCGATCGAGATGACGTCGATGCGTCCCGAGCCGAGCACCTCGTCGAGGGTCGGAGCGATCACCTTGTCGACCGTGCTGTCGGTCAGCGCCTTCGACGACAGCTCGATGATCCGGTCCTTCAGCACATCCACCTGGGCGACGTCGTAGCGCTCGGCGATGAAGCCGATCGTGCCAGCCAGGCCGAACACCAGCGGGGGCAGCGACAGGATCGCGAAGAAGGCCGCCTCGGCAGCCAGGCCCGTGACGCGGTAGCGAAGGCAGCTGCTGACGGTACGGGCGACGAGCCTGCTCAACAGCTCGAAGAGGCGCGGTCGGCCTACCGGTTGCGCCACCATGGCTCTACCGTAGCGACATGCATCCCCCTCACGACGCATCCGGTGACCGGGCGCGCACGACGTCGCGATCGAGGTCCTGATGGGGCGCCGGCTGGTCGCGGCGGCGCTCATGTCCGCACTGACGACGCTCATCGCAGCCATGGCGCTGAGAGCCGCCGAGGCGACCCTCGCCATCATCGCCGTCGCCGCGGTGGCCGGCCTGTTCACCTGGTACGCACAGCTGCACTCCTCGGAGGAGGAGTCGGCGCTCGGGCTCGCCAGTCCGGCTGCCTCGGCGACGTTGGCGGTCGTCGGCCGTCGGCCGTGGTCGACCTTGCTCCCCGAGGTCGCCGCCCACCTGGTGGGGGCCGTGCTCGCCGGCCTCGCCGCCATGGGGCTCGAGGACCGTCTGGGCGACACGCTGGTGTTCAGCACACCCGGTCTGGTGCTGACAGGTGTCGGTGCCGCCGTCGTGGGCCTGCTCGGAGCATGGACGACCCTCGCGATCGACGCCGGCGGCCCCGAGGCCGTTGCGGTCGTTCCGGTGCTCGCCGGAGGTGCCATGCTCCCCCTCGGGCTGCTGACCGCCTTCCAGCCGGCCGCCTCGCTCGGGCTCGCCACCGCGGGCATCCTGCCGTGGGACGTCGCCCTGGTGGCGGCCGGAGCCGTTGTTGCCGGGGCCGTCGTGGGCGCCTACGCGGTCTCGCTGCTCGTCCCGCGGACGTGACCCCGGGCACAACCCACCCTCCTTTCTGCTGCCGTTCCGGCACGCGAGTCCACGATGCGGACAGGTGTCCCGTATTGCGAGACAACTGCTTGTCGTGAACGACTCCGTTCCCCAGACTGAACGCATGCTTTCGGCGCAGACCCTCTGGCTCGTGGGACGACTTCACGTCGACCTCGGTCGCGCCCGCAACATGATGTGTCGCTGATCAACGCGCGACCTCTGCACTGATCTCGAGCACCACCAGTCGAATCAATCCAGGCGCGCGGCGACCACCGTGACGAGCCTGTCCTGATCGCCGTGTGCCCTGCCCCAAGGGAATCTCATGGCTTCAGCACCCGGCACCGACCCCACCGCCCGTCGTCCGCGCCCCAAGCGCGGCGAGGGCCAGTGGGCGCTGGGCTACCGCGAGCCACTCAACGCCAACGAGCAGTCCAAGAAGGACGACAACCCGCTCAACGTGCGCGCCCGCATCGAGAACATCTACGCGCACCGCGGCTTCGAGTCGATCGACGGCGGTGACCTGCGCGGCCGGTTCCG
>JBEVGQ010000178.1:0-2541 GCA_040511655.1 Aeromicrobium sp.
TCTCCGGACACGTCGACCTGTCGACCTTCGACTCACGGGCCACCACCGGGTTCGACGGCAGCAAGGCCGAGGGCAAGGCGGCACTGGCCGGCATCGGCGACGAGCTGGGCGACGTGCAGGAGCGGCTCTTCGCGAACGGTCGTGCCGGCGCGAGCAGCGCCCGCGTGCTCCTGGTGCTGCAGGGGATGGACACGTCGGGCAAGGGCGGCATCGTGCGGCACGTCGCCGGGCTGGCCGATCCGCAGGGGCTGGCGATCACGTCGTTCAAGCGGCCCACGCCCGAGGAGCTCGAGCACGACTTCCTGTGGCGGGTCGAGAAGGCGCTGCCCGCGCCCGGGATGATCGGCATCTTCGACCGGTCGCACTACGAGGACGTCCTCATCGGCCGGGTGCGCAAGCTCGCGGGTGAGAAGGAGATCGCCCGACGCTATACGGCGATCAACGAGTTCGAGCACGCCTTCACCGCGTCGGGTGGCGTCATCATCAAGTGCTTCCTGCACATCTCCGCCGACGACCAGAAGGAGCGCCTCGCGGCACGCCTCGACGACCCCACCAAGTACTGGAAGTACAACCCGAGCGACCTCGACGAGCGTCAGTTCTGGGACGACTACCAAGACGCCTACGCCCTCGCGATCCAGCGGTGCTCGACCGAGTCGGCCCCCTGGCACGTCGTGCCGAGCGGACGCAAGTGGTACCGCAACTGGGCGGTGGCGGCGCTCCTGCTGGAGAACCTGCGCGCCCTCGACCTGCAGTGGCCGTCGCCCGACTTCGACGTCGAGGCCGAGAAGGCCCGGCTCGCGACGATGTGACCGTCAGCTGGCTGCTCGGACGACCGACTCCGGGCGTCTGCTGCCGGGCATCTCGAGCAGCCACCTGATGCCCAGCCGACGCACGACCCGCTCGAGCAGCAGGCACGCGCCGACCAGCAGCGCCGTCAGCACGACGGGCTCGAACGCCGCGACCAGCACGATGCGGGGCTCGAGCACGTCCAGCGGACCGCGCAGCAGCCGATCGGCGACCGCCAGCAGGGGCAGGTGCATGACGTAGACCGGCAGGGTGCGGGTGCCGAGGCTGCTCAGCGCACGCGTGGTCCGCGTCAGGTGCCGCGAGATCAGCACGGCGGCGGCGATGCCGAAGGCGATCGCGAGCACCGACACCGCAGGCCACACGCCCAGCCAGCGCTGCGCGCCGAGGGCAGCCATCGCGCCCAGAGCCACGCCGTACACAGCACCGGTCGACAGCAAGCGCCGGACGGAAGGAGCGGACGCGTAGGCCTCGACCATCGGACGCAGGCGCAGCCCGGCCAGGAAGAACACCAGGTTCTGGTACACCTGACCCCGGTTGCTCACCACCGGCAGCAGGTCTGCGGCAGCGACTGCGGAGAGCGCCAGCGCCGCGGCCAGCAGCCACGCCGTGGGCACGCGCCGCGTGGCGCGGGCGATCGCGAAGTACACGGCGAGGGCGAACAGGTACCAGAGGTTGGTCGGGCTGATCGTGAGCTGCCTCAGCAGCTCGCCGGCGCTGCGAGCACGGGCGGTGTCGAACGTCGGCGTCGACCACATCACGGCGGTGTGGATCAGCAGCCACAGCGCGTACAGGTAGAAGAAGCTGGCCACGCGGGTGCGGAGCAGCACGGGCCACGGCCGGGCGACCACGCCGACCGCGAACAGCCCCGAGATCGTGAAGAACAGCGGCATGCGTAGCGGCAGCAGCTGTTCGCCGAGCGTGCCCCATGCGGCCGACCACGGGACGGACGTGTCCCAGTCGACCCTCTGGTAGTGCTTCGTGACGACGTGCCACAGCACGACGAGGACGATGCAGATGCCCTTGGCGACGTCGGGCCACGTCTCGCGGCGGGCGGACGGCGAGGAGGCAGTGGTGACCATGTCCACGACGCTAGGTGTGCCGCGCCCGTCCGACATCCACCTGAAGGACCGGGCACCTCCGCCTCAAGGACGAGGTGCCCGGTCCGGGTCTCTCAGGTGCGACGGGTCAGGCGAACAGTGCCTCCAGCGGCACGAGGTCGACGGCGCCGACCGCGTAGCGCGCCAGGATCACACGGGCCACCTCGACGTCGACGCCCAGCGGCTCGGCGACCGCGACCGCTCCGGCCTCGTACGCCAGCTCGGCGACGCGGTCGGGCAGCACGCCCGGCGCGAGGAAGAGCTGACCCACCGCGATGTGCCGGCGTCCGTCCGCGCGGTGCTGGCGGACGGCTTCGCCCGCGGCGGGTGGGACGCTCGACGCGAACGCGGCGATCGTCGGAAGCCGGTGGTGCGCTCCCCACGCACGCGCGGCGCGGGAGATCGCCGCGTTGGCGATCGGGTCGGACGAGCCCGCCCCGGCCAGCACCAGCGCGTCGAGCTCGCGGACCCGGTGCTTCGACAGCGCCTCGCGCAGGCGCTTGTCGAGCACGTGGAAGAACGCGGCCTCGATGCCGAGCACGCCGGTGGCGTGCACCTTGATGCCGTCGTGACGCGCCATGGCCGCGGCCACGACCTGCGGGACGTCGACCGTCGCGTGGTACGCCTCGCTGAGCAG
>JBEVGQ010000179.1:0-2602 GCA_040511655.1 Aeromicrobium sp.
CCCTGAACTCCTCGCTGACCGTCGCGAGCATCGGCGTGTTGACGATGCCGGGCGCGATCGTGCAGACGCGGATGCCGTACTGAGCGAGGTCGCGCGCTGCGGGCAGCGTCATGCCGACGATGCCGCCCTTGGATGACGCGTAGGCGACCTGACCGATCTGCCCGTCGTACGCGGCGATCGAGGCGGTGTTGACGATGACGCCGCGCTGGCCGT
Source organism: Aeromicrobium sp. (assembly GCA_040511655.1). Taxonomy (GTDB): domain Bacteria; phylum Actinomycetota; class Actinomycetes; order Propionibacteriales; family Nocardioidaceae; genus Aeromicrobium. The sequence goes on from JBEVGQ010000179.1 coordinate 214, forward strand.
TCTCGTCGGCCTCGGTCTGCGCGATGGCCTCGGCGGCCAGCGCCAGCACCGTGAAGCTGCCCACGAGGTTGATCTGGACGATCTTGGCGTACAGGCCCAGGTCGTGGACACCCTTGCGACCGAGGATGCGCGCCGACGGCCCGATGCCCGCGCAGTTGACGACGGTGCGCAGCGGCAGGGTCTCGGACGCCGTCGCGACGGCCGCCCGCACCTGCTGCTCGTCGGTGACGTCGGCCGCGAGGTACGTGACTCCGGCGACGTCCGGCGCGGACTCGATCGACGAGGCCAGGTCGAGCGCGTAGACGGACGCACCCAGGCCGGCCAGGTGGGCGGCGGTCGCGGCGCCGAGGCCGGACGCACCGCCGGTGACGATGGCGGCCGTGTCGTTGAGCTGCATGGTTCTCCTTCTGAGGGGGTGGGGTGGGTCAGGCGCCGAGGTTGCGGCTGATGACGAGTCGCTGGATCTGGTTGGTTCCCTCGAAGATCTGCATGACCTTGGCCTCGCGCATGAACCGCTCGACCGGGAAGTCCTTGGTGTAGCCGGCGCCGCCGAGCACCTGAACGGCGTCGGTCGTGACCTTCATGGCGTTGTCGGTGCAGACCAGCTTGGCGATCGACGCCTGACGCGTGTACGGGCGACCGGCGTCCTTCAGCCGCGCGGCGGCCAGGTACGTCGCGCGGGCCGACTCGACGGCAGCGGCCATGTCGGCGAGCACGAAGGCGAGGCCCTGGTGGTCGATGATCGACTTGCCGAACGACTCGCGCTCGCGGGCGTAGGCCGTCGCGACGTCGAGGGCCTCCTGGGCCAGACCGGTCGCGACGGCGGCGATGCCGAGGCGTCCCGCGTCGAGGCCGGCCAGGGCGATGGGTAGCCCCTGGCCCTCGGCGCCCAGGCGACGGGAGGCCGGCACGCGGACGCCGTCGAACAGCATCGTGGCCGTCGTCGACGACATCAGGCCCATCTTCTGCTCGGGGTTGTCAGCCGTCAGGCCAGGGGTGTCGGCAGGGACGAGGAAGCACGAGATGCCCCGCCCGCCGTCGTCGGACGTCCGCGCCATGACTTTGTAGAAGTCGGCCTGACCGCCGTGCGTGGTCCAGGCCTTCGCGCCGTCGATGACGTACTCGTCGCCGGCGGCGACCGCCCGCGTGCGCATCGCGGCGGGGTCGGAGCCAGCGTGGGCCTCCGACAGGCAGTACGCCCCGAGCTGCTCGCCCGACAGCATCTCGGGCAACCAGTCGGCCTTCTGCTGCTCGGTGCCGGCGGTGAACAGGCCGAAGCACGACAGTGCGTGGACGCTCACCCCGACCCCGACGCTGGCCGAGGCCGACGCGATCTCCTCGAGCGCCTGCAGGTACACCTCGTAAGGCTGGCCTCCGCCGCCGACGTCCTCGGGGTACGGCAGGCTCAGCAGCCCCGCTCGACCCAGGGTGCGGAAGACGTCCCGCGGGAACTCGGCCCGTGCGTCGAGGCCGGCGATGACGGGTCGCAGCTCCTTGGCGACGATCGAGCGCGTCAGGTCGATCAGGTCGGCCGACTCCTCGGTGGGCATGAGTCGCTGTGCTGGCATGGTCCTCCTCGTGGCTGTACGCGTCACAGTACCCCAGGTCGCATCCTGGTACAGTCGCCGCATGAGGCAGGCCGACGAGATCAGCGGGCGGACCGCCGACCTGCGCGACGCACTCATCGACATCGTCCTGGCCGAGGGCTTCGCCGACCTGCAGATGTCAGATCTGGCCACGCGGCTCAGCTGCTCGAAGTCGACGTTGTACGCGATCGCACCCAGCAAGGAGCAGCTGATCGTCTCGACCGTGCGGACGTTCGTCCGACGCGCGACCGAGCGGGTCGAGGCCGCGGTCGAGCCCGGCGCGTCCGCCAGCGACCGCATCCACTCCTACCTGACGGCGGTCGCGACCGAGCTCGCTCCCGCGTCGCCGCGCTTCTTCGCCGACCTCGAGCGCTTCGCACCGGCCGGCGACATCTATCGACAGAACACCGAGATCGCCGCCAGGCGTGTGCAGGAGCTCGTGGTCGAGGCCGCTCCCGGTATCGACGCGGCCTTCCTCGGCGCGGTAGCCGGCCTCGTCATGGAGTCGATCCACCGCGGCGACGTCTCGCGCGCGACGGGGCTCGACGACTCGGCGGCGTACCGCTCGCTGGCCGGCCTGATCCTCGCGGGCCTGTTGTCAGGTCCGGCCGTCTAGACCTGGGGCGGTGCTCAGGCCCTGAGCACGTCGTCCATCGGCGGACGCTGGACGGTCGTGGTGGTGCGCTCGACCAGCTGCATCCGCTCGCCCTCGCGGCGAAACAGCGTGGCGGTGCCCGAGACCTCGTCGCGACCGTCCGGGGCGGTGCGCAGGTCGAACGCGGCGCGCACGTGCTGGGTCATGG
>JBEVGQ010000180.1:0-44848 GCA_040511655.1 Aeromicrobium sp.
ACACCAGGTGCGGCCGCTCGGTCAAGGTGCCCTCGCCGAGCCGCCACAGCCGGTTGCGCAGGTCGGCGATCCAGCACAGGGCCCACTCCGCGCCGGTCCCTTGCACCACGAAGTTGCGGGTGAACCGGCCGTACGCGCGACGGTCGCGCACGCGGGCGGACGGGTCGGCGACCGCCGCCTCCGGGTCGATCCCCTCGACCGGCTCATCGGTGCTCTCGCCGAGCCGTGGGGCACCGCGCCCCAGCAACGTCCGGACGACCTCGCCGCGCTCGCCGGCGCGGGCCGCCTCCTCGACGAGGCCGAACGCCTGCGGGTAGCGCCTCGACAGCACCTCGACCAGTCGACCGCTCTGGCCGTTCGTCGCGCCGTACATCGCTCCCAGCAGCCCCATCTTGGCGTCGAGCCGGCTCGCGACCGCGCCCGAGTCGGCCACCGCCTGGTAGAGGTCGGCGCCCCTGGCTGACTGGGCCAGCGCCCGGTCGCCGCTCATCCCGGCCAGCGCCCGCGGCTCCAGCTGGGCCACGTCGGCGACGACGAGGCGCCACCCGTCGTCGGCGACGGCCGCCGGACGCACCTGGGCCGGCAGCGACAGCGCGCCGCCTCCGTTCGACGACCAGCGACCCGTGACGGACCCGCCGGGCTGGTACGACGGCCTGAAGCGACCGTTCCTGACCCACTGGTCGCTCCAGGTCCAGGCGTTCGACGCGGCCAGCTGGGCCAGGTGCTTGTAGGCCAGCAGGGTCACGACGGCCGGGTGTTCGATCGATCGCAGGGTCGACGCCCGGGTGTCGTCGACCTCGATGCCCGCCCGGCGCAGCGCCGTCAGCAGCGCGGCCCGCGAGTCGGGATTGAGGTCGGGCGAGCCCAGCATCGACCGCAGCTCGTCGGCGAGAGCCTCGAGGCGTCGCGGCCGCATGCCGCGGAGCGGACGTGGTCCGAGCAGCTCGGTGAGCAGGTGGTCGTGCACGTCGGCCCGCCACGGCACGCCCGCGAACGTCATCTCGGAGGCCACCAGCGCCCCGGACGACTCCGCGGCCAGCAGGAGCTCCAGTCGCGTCCGCTCGTCGGACGCCGCCACCGCCGCGAGCTGCCGGACGTCTTCGAGGTCGGCGCGCAGGTGCTCGGCGGGGTCGTCGGACGCGAACAGAGCCGGCGCGCTCGGGGCGGCCGGGGCCATGACGTCCCACAGCCCGGACTGCTCTCCGTCGAGGTGGCTCTGGTCGACGGCCGGTGCCCGGCGGAGCACGCGATGGCACAGGCGCAGGTCGTGGCACCGCTCGACGCGGACGCCGGCCGCGAGCAGCGCGGGGTACCACCGCGCCGTGTCGTCCCACACCCAGCGCGGGCGCTCTGCCTCCCGCTCGGCCACGAACGCCGGCAGGTCGTCGAGGCTGATCTCGTCGCGGGTCCCGCCTGCGACGACCAGCACCCGCTCGGCAGGCAGACGCGAGAGCGACAGCCGGGTCGGTGACAAGCGGTTCATGCCGCGCTCACACCAGGTCGCGCAAGCGGGCCTTGAGGGAGTCCTTGACGGCCTGCGTCACGACCGGCTCCACCTGGGCATCGAGGCTCGAGGAGTCGTCGAGGTTCTCCAGCACCTCGCGCAGGTCGAGGTCGTCGATCGTCCGGTACAGGACGTCGTCGGTCTTCAGTGCCTTGTCGACGAGCGAGGCGGGCAGCGCTCGGATCAGGCGCTTCACGAGGCCGTTGAGATCGGCCTCGTCGATCACCTCGTCGACGAGCTCGGACGCCCGCGGCAGCGTGCCATCGGCCTTCATCTGTCGCACCGCCGAGCGCAGGCCGCGGCGCAACGCGTCGACTTGGGCGTCGGTGGGATCGCCCGACCGAGCCAGCTGCAGCGTCAGCTCCTCGCGTCCGACACCGAGGGTGCAGGCGGCGTCCGCGAGCCCGATGAGCACCAGTCGCTCGGTGAGCCCCTCGATGCCCGAGGCCCGCGAGGTGGCCGGACGCTCGGCGCACGCGGCGGCAGGCCGCAGCGGCTCGTAGCTGCCGCCACCGTGGGTCACCTGGACTGTCAGCGTCCCCGCGACCATCGCGACCGCGGCGACGGGCAGCCCGATCCAGCGGGGGACGGCGCTCACGACGCCCTCCGCGCCGGCGGCCGGACGAGGGTCAGCAGCGCCGCGAGCGCCAGGGCGGCGCCGACGAGGAACGAGTCGCGGAACGCGCGGTTCGCAGCCCGCTCGAGCTGGTCGTCGAGCCGGCGCTGCAACGCCGTCAGTGCCGGCCGGTCGGCGGAGTCGACGTCGAGCGTCGCGAACGCCGGAGCGAGGTCGGGCACCTGGCCGCGCTGGTCGGCGAGCGCCGATCCGAGCGCCTTCGCCACCGCGATCTTGTCCTGAGGCTGCAGCGGTGCGTCGATCACCAGGGCCGTGATCGCCTCCTCGGCGGGGCGTTGGGCGTCCTGCAGGTCGCCGGTGAAGACGGGGGTCAGGATCGCCAGCCCGACGACGACGCCGAGGTGGCGGGCGCCGATCGTCCACCCGGCGTGGCGCGCTCGGGGTAGGCGCAGGTGCAGCGCCTGGGTCGTGAGCCGGTCGACCGTCAGCCCGAGTCCGAGGCCGACCAGCACCTGTGGGGCGATCGTCCAGGCCAGGTCGGACGACGGCAGGATCGCCAGGGCCGCCAGACCGCCGGCGACGAGGAAGCAGCCCACCGCGACCTCGACCTGGTGCGGGGGGCGGAACGGACGTGACAGCCACGGTGCGGCGACGGCGGCGACGGCCACGACCGACACCGTGACCGCAGCGGTCGCCGGCGACCGTCCCCAGCCCTCGACCAGCAGCAGCACCACCAGGAACAGGGCGGCGGTCAGGGCGGCCGACATCAGCGCCAGCGTGAGGTTGGCGCGAACCGCCGGGCGGTGACGGTCGCGAGTGCGCGCCGACGCGGCCCGGACCACCAGCGAGGCGGGTACCGCGAGCACCGCGAACGGCACCTGCACCACGAAGATCGCCTGCCACGAGATCGCCTGCGTCAACAGGCCGCCGGCCACCGGTCCGGCCGCAGTGCCGACGACGCCCGCGGTCACCCAGGTCGCCACGCCGCGACGCTCGCCGCGGGTCGCGACCAGCTGTTCGAGGCATCCCACGAGCGCCAGGGCCCCGCCGAGCGCCTGCACGCACCGGGCAGCCACCAGCACCTCGATCGAGCCGGCGACCGCGCACCAGGCCGACGCCGCGGCGAACACCGTGATGCCGCCGGCGGTGAACAGTCGCGGCTGGACCCGCTCGACCACCATCGCGGCCGGCACGGCAGCCAGCCCGAGCACCAGGTTGTAGGCGATCAGCACCCAGGCGACCTGCCCGACCGTCGCGTCGAGGTTCTGCAGGATGTCGGGCAGCGCGAGCGTGACGACGGCCGAGTCGGCCAGCACCATCGCGACCGTGACGGCCAGCAGGGGAGTCACGGCTCGACGCATCGGACCATCCTCGCAGCCGGTCGCGTCGGGGCCGGACACCGTCAGTCCGCGCGCGACGTCGACGACTCGTCGGCGATGACCGAGAAGTCGCTGTCGCCGAGACCGGCGTCCTGAGCCGCGAGCAGCCGCTCCCGGGTCGTCTCGGTGACCGGCAGCGGCTGGGCGGCGTCGAGCACGAGGCCCAGGTCCTTGGCCAGCGCGTCGACCGTGAACTGCGCGTCGTCGTAGTCGCCGCCGGCGACAGTGGAGCCCTTGGCGGCGGCGATGCCGGCCAGCGGGGTCTTGACCATCAGGTCCATGACGTCCTGGGCCGACATGCCGACCGAGGCGCCGACGCGGATCGACTCCGTGAGGGCCTGCATCGTGACGGCGAGACCGAGGTTGACCGCGAGCTTGCCGGCGGCGGCGCGCTCGGGCGTGGCGAGCTCGAACACGCGCTCCGTGTCGGCCCACAGGTCGGTGACCGTGCGGGCGGCCGCGACGTCGTCCGGCGCGCCGCCGAGCAGGACCCCGAGTGCCCGAGCGCGGGCTGGGGCCAGGGTCCCGAGGACGGGCGACTGGACGTACCGGACCTCACGCTCGGCGGCCCAGGCCGCCTGGGCGGAAGCATCGCCCGGCCCGACCGTCGTCACGTCGACCCAGAGGGTTCCCGGCGCGAACGTGTCGACGCCGTCGAGCACGACCTTGCGGACCGTCTCGGGGCCGAACAGCACCGTGACGACGACCTCGGCTCCGGCGACGGCCTCTGCAGCGGTCCGCGCCTGCCTTGCCCCGGCGTCGACTGCGGCCGCGCACGCCTCCGGCGTCCGGTTCCACACCGTGACGTCGTGGCCGGCATCGATGACGTGCTGCACGAGCTCGCGGCCCATCCGGCCCAAGCCGAGGACGGTGATCTTCATGGGTGGCAGCCTTTCGTCGGGTGTGGTCCGGGAGCGTGCGGGCCGGTCGGGGTCCTGGGCTCAGGGCGACGGATCCACCGTATCCGCGGTGCGTCGCCTCGGCTCGTCGTCGGGCGTTCCCGCTCCGGCCGGGGACGACCTTCGCGGACTTCTTCGCCGACGCCTGCCTCACCCCGCACGCGTCGCAGATCACGGGGGTCGTTTGCGGCGTGCGTGTCGAGGACGTCGACGACCCGCTGATGCAGAAGATCCGCTACCTCGACAAGCTCGTCGACGAGCTCGCTCGCGGCAAGGCCATCGAGAAGGTCCTGCGCGCCTAGACCCGCCTCGCGAGACGCCCACCGCGAGTCGCTGCGCGAGCGCGTGCCGCCGGGGCGGCAGGATGGTCCGGTGAGCACCGAGCCTGTCATCATCCACACCGACGGCGGATGCACGCCCAACCCGGGGCCGGGAGGATGGGGGGCGGTGCTGCGCCAGGGCGAGCACCTCCGCGAGATGTTCGGCGGCGAGCCGACGGCCACCACCAACAACCGCATGGAGCTGACGGCACCCATCATGGCGCTCGAGGCGCTCAAGCGACCCGTCACGGTGCACCTGCACACCGATAGCACCTACGTCCGCAGCGGCATCACGCAGTGGGTCGCCGGCTGGGAGAAGAACGGCTGGCGCACCGCGTCCAAGCAACCGGTCAAGAACGTCGATCTCTGGCAACGGTTGAAGGCCGCGTGCGAGCGGCACGAGGTCGAGTGGTTCTGGGTCAAGGGGCACTCTGGCGTCCCCGACAACGAGCTCGCCGACGTGCTGGCCACCAAGGGCATGCTCGAGGCGATGGGCGGCGCGGGCTGACCGTCCGCCGTCGTCACACCAGCAGCGCGGCGACGAGGGCGACGACCGTCGCCAGCAGCCGGACGCGGTCGGCCCGCAGCAGCCGGACGATCTCGGTCCTGTCGGGCCCGGCAGCGCCGGCCCCGCCCAGACGTCCGTGCGACGGCGCCGCGAAGGCTGCCGTTGTGCCGCCCGCGACCGCGTGGCCGGCGACGGCGACGATCGCCGCAGCCGAGTGCGGTCCGGCCACCAGCACCCACAGGCAGGCTGCGGCGACCACGAGGTAGAGCGGACCCACGACCACGCTGATGCGTCGCGAGTGAGCCGCGTGGACGACGTCCCAGTCGGCGCCTGGTGTGGTCGCGAGCGCGGGGTAGACCACGACCGTCACGACGGCCTGGAAGCCGAGGTGCAGCCCGCTCGCGACGAGCAGGCCGGTCTCGGGGGTCACCGCTCCATTGCACCGTCTGGTTCGACGACGTGCACGTCGGACCGGAGTACGACGCCGCCGAACGGGTACTCATCCGGCATGAGCTCAGATCCCACGCAGGCACGCAACGACAACGACGACTCCACCACCGAGGAGGACGGCCAGCTGGCCAATCCTGGTCCGGTGCCGCCGGCTCCCGAGGACGCGTCCGACACCGGCGAGGGACGTCCGGGCGACCTCACCGCCGAGGCCGGCCCAGACCAGGACACCGACCCCGACCGCTGACCCCGCCCCCCGCTGGGCCTGACGTTCTCGCAGACACGCCGACGGCGTGTCGGTCGAAACGTCAGGCCCAGCGGTGCGTCAGGCGCGGTCCTCGAGGGCCTCGGTGAGCATCGCGATGAGCGCCTCGAGCTGGACGTCGGCCGACGACGAGATCTCCTCGTCGGAGCCGTCCAGCGCGCGGGCCGCCAGGCTGGCCTTGCTGTCGATCAGCTCGGCGATCTTGCCGTCGATGGTCTGGGCGGCGATGATGCGCCACGCCGTGACAGGCTCCTCCTGGCCGATGCGGTGCACGCGGTCGATGGCCTGCGTCTGCTCGGCATCGGTCCACGACAGCTCGGCGAGCACGACGTTGGACGCGACCTGCAGGTTGAGGCCCACGCCGGCGGCGGTCAGCGAGCACACCACGATCTCGACGTCCTCGTCGTCGACGAAGGCGTCGATGTTGGCCTGGCGCACCTTGGCGCTCTGGTCGCCGCGGATGGAGGAGTACCGGATGCCGCGCTTGGTGAACGTCTCCTCGGCGACGTCCATGACGTCGATGTGCTTGGCGAAGAAGACGACCTTGCCGACGTTGCGCGACAGCTGGGCCGCGTAGTCGGCGGCGAGACCGGCCTTGGCCTGCCCGATGCGGCGCATCATGCCGAACACGTTCTGGCCGGTCTTCTCGTCGTCGGCGTCCTCGCGCTCCCAGCGCGCGACGCTGCGGACGAGCTCGTGGTCGATGCCGTCGACCGTGACGCCCGACGAGCGGTTCTCGAGCGCCGAGTCGTAGCGGGCGACCAGTCGGCGCGCCAGCTCGGCCTCTGCCTCGCGGATCGACCGTCCGACGGCGTCGTCGAGCTCGACCGGCAGGTCGGCGACGCGGCGTGCGGGGATGTCGGCGGCCACGTCGACCTTGCGGCGCCGGACGATGCCCATGTTGATGACGTTGGTGCGCGCCGAGGAGTAGAAGCCCTTGTCGGCTGGGGTGAGGCCGGTCTCCTCGAGACGCTCCATCAGCTCGGCCAGCGGCTTCTTGTCGTCGATCCAGCCGAGGAACTGCCAGATCGCGCGGAAGTCCTCGATGTCGTTGATGAGCGGCGTGCCGGTCAGGGCCATCAGCAGGGGGCGGACGGTGCGGTGACGGATGCGCTCGGACAGCTCGAGCGCGTGCTTCGAGCGCTGCGACGAGCGGTTCTTGATGAAGTGGGCCTCGTCGACGACCATGCCGCGGAAGCCGAACTCGCCGAGCCAGCCGACGTGACGGTCGAGCACCTCGTAGTTGACGATCACGATGTCGGCGAAGCCGTCGATCGAGTCGCCGTCTCCGTGGATGACGGTCGCCTTGCGGCTGGGCGTCCAGATGTCGGCCTCGCGCGCCCAGTTGGTCTTGACGACGTTGGGCACGACGACGAGCAGCGGGTAGGCGTCGGCGGCGTGCGCGGCCAGCAGGGCCTGCGCGGTCTTGCCGAGGCCCGGCTCGTCGGCCAGCAGGAACGTCCGGTGTCCTTCGGCGGCGGCGCCGACGACCTGCGCCTGGTGCGGCATCAGCTCGAGGCCGCCCGGCGTCATGAGGAAGCCCGGCGGGGGCAGCGGCATGCACGACGACGCGCCGCCGTACTCGAAGGCGCGGAACAGCGGGCCGAGCAGCTCCCAGGTCGACAGGCGTTTGGGGCTGGCGGGCTTGTGCTCGACGGCGGAGAAGTCGGGGGCCAGGAACGGGTTGGCGAGCTGCCGGGCGACGACCGACTGGGGCACCACACGACGTTCGACCGTCGCCGGGGCGGCATCGGACGAGGCTGCGGCGGGCGCCTCGATGCCGGCGGCCTGCAGCATCTCGCTGCGCAGGGTGTCGGCCGCGTCAGTGAAGACGGCGTTCTCGTCGAGCAGCGGGTAGACCGTCGGGTCGAGCGCGACGGTCTGCGCGAGGATCGTCGCGACCCCGTCGAGGCGCTTGAGCTGCTCGGCGCGGTGGGCCTCGGGGGCCTCCTTGTCGGCCTTGACGCGGGTGCGCTCCTCGCGGACGAGCACGGCGACGACCTGGAACTTGGTGCGCCCGGCGGGGGTGAGCGGACCGCGCTGGGCCTTGGCCTCGACCTCGCGGACGGCGCGCGCGAGCACGCGGATGATGTCGCCCTTCTCGAGGGGACGGGCACTGCGCTGCTGCCGGGGGGCAGTGCGGGTGGTGCCGGACTGGCGCTGGCCTCGTCGAGCCAAGGGTTCCTCCTGGGGAGTGTCGGGCGTGAGCCCGACGGTGCGGCGGCACCGGGCCAGCTCGTGGACCGTGACGTGAGACGTGCCGGAATCGTGGCCGGTGCGTCACCCGTTCGTCGACCACCGGGAATGCTGCGTCCGGCGGAGATCGGCCGTGCGGTGAGCCCTGCTGACGGACTTCGCACGACGGCCCGTGAGCAGTCGTCGTCCCTCGAAGAAGGACGCTGCGGGTCGGTGTACGTCCATGCTACCCCCGAGCCCGGTCGCCTGCCGCAGAACCTCGACGGAAGCCGGACGGGTTGTCAGCGGCCGGGAGGTCCGGCGTGGCTGCCGCGAGGCCTGGTCGCCGGTGCGACGTCGTCGGGCGCGGTGCGCGGCGGCGCCAGCCAGACCGCGAAGAGCGTCGTGATCGGCACCGCCAGCACGAGACCGATGGCACCGACGAGCGTGCGGACGATCTCCTGCCCGATCTCCTCCGTCGTGGCGAGGTCGGCGAGCCCGCGCTGGTAGGCCGTCGCGAGCAGCAGCACCGTCATCGCCGAGCCGGCGTACGCGAAGACCAGCGTGTAGACGCTCGACGCGATGTGGTCGCGACCGATGCGCATCGCCGAGCCGAACAGCTCGACGCCACGGGCCGCCGGCTTGAGCGCGCGCATCTCCCAGACGGCACTGGCCTGCGTGACGGTCACGTCGTTGAGCACGCCGAGCCCCGCGATGACCATCGTGCCGGCCACGATGGCCGACAGGGAGATGTCGGGGACCGTCGCGATGAGGCGCTGGTCGTCGTCCGAGCCGATGCCACTCAGCTGCGACCAGCCCGTCGCCGCCAGCCCGATCGCCGCCGTGATCGCGATGCCGACCAGGGTGCCGAACAGGGCGGACGTCGTGCGGATCGAGATGCCGTGCGCGAGGTACAGCACGACGATCATGATCACCGTCGAGCCGACCACCGCCACGGCCAAGGGCGACTCGCCGGCCAGGAAGGCCGGGAGCATGAACTTGGTGACGGCCAGCAGGGTGACTCCGATGCCGACCAGTGCGAACAGGCCGCGCCACCGCGCGATCGCGACGACCAGCACGGCGAAGATCGCCGCCAGGGCCACCAGGGGCACCCCGCGCTGGAAGTCGAGGAACTCGTACGAGGCCTTCTGGCCCTCGGGGTGCAGCCGGATGAGCCGGATCTTGTCACCCGGGTCGATGCCCGCCTTGTAACGCGACGCGTCGAGGTCGAAGGTGCCGGTGCCGTCGGGGACGTCGGCGGTGATGTGGGCGCAGTCACCGGTGACCTCGACCGTCCCGTCGGGACCTTCGCCGCCGCTGCCGCAGTCGAACGGCACGACCTTGGTGACGGTCGCGTCGACGGTGCTGACGCCTTGGCCGCTGTAGGGATTCTGGTCCTTCGGCACCTGGTCGGCGTCGGGCCACAGCAGGATCATCGCGACGACGGCGGCCATGGCGATCGTCATGACGATCATGGACAGGGCGACCGCCAGCCCTCGGCGAGGTGGCCCCTCGGGCGCCGGCGAGTGGGAGTGCGAGTGAGAGTGCGAATGTGCCACGATGACAGCGTGCCAGAGGACACTGAACACCTCCCGGGGGCGGTCGGCGGAGTCACCCGCATCGGGCGCACCGTGCGCCGTCCGACGGGTCCGTGGACGCCGGCGGTGCACGAGCTGCTGACCTTCCTGGACGACGAGGGCTTGCGCGGCGTCCCGGCGCTGCACGGTCTGGACGACGAGGGCCGTGAGGTGCTCGAGCACGTCGAGGGCCGTGGGGTGCCGATCGACCGCGAGGTGGTGCTCGACACCGTTCTCGAGGAGGCCGTGACCTGGCTGCGCGACTACCACGACCTGGTCGAGGGCTTCCGGCCGTCCGGCCGCCGCACCTGGCGCGGGGGAGAGGCCGAGCTCGCCGACGGCGAGATCATCTGCCACAACGACCCGGGTGCGTACAACTGGATCATCCAGAGCGGCCACTTCGTCGCGATGATCGACTGGGACATGGCAGGGCCTGGTCGCGCGATCGACGACCTCGCGTTCATGGCCTGGACGGCGATCCCGCTCTATCGCGAGATCCCGGTCGCCGACGTCGCGCGTCGCCTGGGCATCCTGGTCGACGCCTACGGCGAGTGGGGCCCGATGACGGTGCTCGACGCCGTGGTCGAGCGGATGTCGGCGGCGTCCGATCGCATCGAGGCCGGCCAGGCCCGCGGCGACCAGGGGTTCGTCAACCTCGGGCGGGTCGGCGAGCCCCAGCGCACCCGCGACCGCGTCGCGGCGTTCCGCGAGCGCATCCCCGCCATCGAGGCCGAGCTGTGACCCAGCGGCCTCCGCTGGCCGAGACGCTCGACCTGCAGCCGCACCCCGAGGGCGGCTGGTATCGCCGCACGTGGGCGTCGGACGTCGAGGTGTCGCTGCCCGATGGCCGGGTACGGCCGACGGCCACGGCGATCCTGTTCATGCTGCCGGCGGGGGAGTCGTCGGCCTGGCACCGCGTCACGTCCGACGAGGTGTGGATCGCGCAGCGCGGCTCGGTGCGGCTCGAGCTGGGTGGCACGCACGGGCGTCCCGAGGTGGCAGCAGCCCTGGACGTCGGCACGGACCTCGATCTCGGCGAGGTGCCGCAGGTCCGGGTGCCCGCCGGCACGTGGCAGCGCACCGTCCCGTCGTCGGCGGACGCGCTGGTCAGCTGCGTCGTGTCGCCGGGGTTCGACTTCGACGACTTCGAGCTCGACGTCACCCTCTGACGAGCCGCGGCATCCCGAAGGCCGTGCGCACGCCGCGCGAGTGCAGCACCGAGTCGGGCTGGCGGTCGACCAGGCCCGGGAGGCCCGCAGCGGCGACGAGGTCGTCGTCGAGGTGTTCGAGCGTCGCGTGACGCAGGGGCCACGGCTCGTGGTGGTTGGGGATCCAGAGCGTCCGCCCCATCCACCGCGTGTGCAACCCGAAGCGGGCGGTGACGAACTCGTCCACCGGAGTGGGGTTGGCGATGGCATCCCCGACGCGGACGCGCATCGTGCCGCCGGCGCCGTGTGGTCGCGGCCAGCGGCGGCGGGTCGTGTACTCGATGGTGTCGCCCGACTCCTCGATGCGCATGCGGGCCCACGTGTAGGGCGTCGCGAACGCGAGCCTGGCGCCGATCGCGACCGCGAGCCGCGTGGTCTCCAGCGATCGGAACACGACGCCGTGGTGCCCCTCGGCGTCGACGGAGTACACCCGCACGTTGGTCTCGGCGAAGTCGCCGAAGAACGGGACGGCCGGCCCGCGTCCGAAGCCGGCGCGCTGCATGTCGAAGGGGATCAGGCCGACGTAGGTGACGCCGTCGAGCACGTCCGGACGCGTTCGCGGCGGCAGCAGAGGTGCCACGAGCCCGGGGTCGACCGCCCAGTGGACGAACGTGATCCGGTTCCAGTCCTGCTGCATGATGCGGGGCCCCCGCAGAGGAGCCGGCCGCGGGTTGAACGTGTTCACTTCTTGAGTATGGGTGGTGCGGACCGACGTGGCTCGATGAGTGGCCGCCGACCACGTGGGTTGCGCCTGTGGGAGGTGGGACTGCTGCACGATCAGGTGGCAGATTGAGCTGCCCCCACTTCGGTTTCCACAGACGGTGATGATTCGACGGCCTCGCTGAAAAGGCTTTGGCAGCGCCCCATTCCTATCCGCCTGAGTTCCGTGCTCGCGAGATCGCGCTGGGCGGTGTGCGAGCAAGCAACGTCAACACCACCGCCTACGCGATGGGCATCAGCGCCGGCCGCCTGCACAATTGGCTCGCGCAGGACCGCATCGACCGCGGCGAGATCATCGGCACGCCCACCGTCGAGGCACCGGACCTGCGTGCCGCCCGCAAGCGGATCCGTGAGCTCGGAACAGGGCTGGCCACTATCCGCCAGCCGTCCACATCCCTGGGTGAGGACAGGTCTCACCCAGAAAGGGTTCACCCGGTGGGGAAGGGGGCAGCCGGCGTAGGCCCGAAATGGGGAGTTGGCGAGGCCAGAGCCCCGCCGACTCGGTGACTCGGACCCCGGTGAGGGGCCACAGGTCTCCCATCAGATTGATGACTCACCACTACGGCCTATCCCAGAGCGGCGACCGCGTGGCGGTGCCGTGTAGACCGCTCCTCGCGTTGTCCTCGAATGGGTATATTGTATACAATTAATAAGATGAGTTTGAGAGAGGGGTTCCGGTGCAGGTGTCCGAGATCGCCGCGCAACGTGTCCCGGTGAGCAAGGTCGACTACGTCGTGGGGCGAGTGCGCGAAGAGATCGACACCGGTCAGCTCGAGACAGGCGAGCCGTTGCGTCAGGTCGAGCTCGCCGAGCGCTACGGGGTCAGTGCCACGCCGGTGCGCGAGGCGCTACGACTGCTGGCGGCCGAGGGGCTCGTGGCGTACGTGCAGCACCGTGGAGTTTCGGTCGCGGAGATGCGCCCCGAGTCGGTTCGCGATCTCTATCGCCTCCGCTCGGTGTCGGAGGGGCTCGCGGTCGAGCTGGCCGTCGCGCGGATGCAGCCCGATCGGCTCGCGGCGATCCGGGCCGCGCACGACGCGCTGGCCGCGACTCGTGGCGACGGCGATCCCACGGAGCTGTCGGCGCTCAACCGAGCGTTTCACTTCTCCATCTACGACTCTGGATCCGAAGTCATCACGCGACAGCTGCGGCACATCTGGACTGCGTTGCCGGCTCGTCACACCCTCTGGACCGCGAAGGACAGCACGCGGGTGCTACTGCGCGAGCATGCCCAGATCCTCGTCGCCATCGAGCAGGGTGATGCCCTCGGTGCCGGACGGCTGATGGCCGCCCACGTCATGACGGCCGGACGGCTCCGTGCCTTCGGCGGCGATGCCCGATCTGAGGAGGGGGCTGCACGATGATCACCTCGCAGACGCTGCAGGACGTCGTCGACTCCGCCGGGCTGCCCGGCGTCCTGACGGCGCTCGTCGCCGGTGCCTCCGTCCCGCGCGCAGACGGCCCTATCCACGACGTGCTCGATCCGGCGACGGACGCGGTCGTGACCCGGTTCGAGGAGACGTCGCCCGGCGGCGTGGCAACGGCTGTCGAGAACGCGCACAGCGCGGTCCGGGGCTGGGCGATGATCGATCCCGCCGAACGCGGCCGGGTGCTCCTACGCCTCGCTGGCACGATACGAGACCACGCCGACATACTCGCTCGTCTGGAGTCGATCGACTCGGGCAAGCCGCTGTCGCAGGCACGAGCCGACATCGCCGTCAGCGCCCGGTACTTCGAGTACTACGCCGGAGCGGTCGACAAGATCGGCGGCGAGACCATTCCGCAAGCGGCCGACACGTTCAGCTACACGCTGCGCGAGCCATTCGGGGTGGTTGCCCACATCACGCCGTGGAACGCTCCGCTCAGCCAGATGATGCGAGGGGTCGCCCCGTGCCTGGCCGCGGGCAACACCGTCGTCGTCAAGCCGTCGGAGCTGACGCCACTCACGTCATGGCTCGCCGCGCGGCTCCTGGTCGAAGCAGGCCTGCCGCCGGGGGTCTGCAACATCGTGCTCGGTCCCGGATCAACGACCGGGCACACCCTGGTCTCCCATCCGTTGGTCCGGCACATCACGTTTACCGGCTCGGTCGCGGTGGGTCGAGTCGTCGGCGGTGTCGCGGCCGAACGCATCATCGGGTGCAACCTCGAGCTGGGCGGCAAGTCACCGACCATCATCTGTGACGACGCCGACCTCGACACGGCGGCGAAGGCCGGCGCGCTCGCCGTGATCCGCAACTCGGGTCAGTCGTGCTTCGCGACGACACGCCTGCTGGTGCAGCGCAGCGTCCACGACGCCTTCGTCGACAAGGTCGCCGCGCACATCGGCGGGCTCTCGGTCGGGCACGGACTCGACGATCCCGATCTCGGTCCGCTGATCTCGTCGGTGCAGCGCGAACGGGTCGCCACGATCCTTGATGCGGCCCGCGCAGACGGCGCCTCGGTCGTCGTCGGCGGGCGCAGCCTCGATGGTCCTGGGCACTTCTTCGAGCCGACGCTGCTGCGCGACGTCACCAACGACATGTCGGTCGCCCGTGACGAGATCTTCGGGCCCGTGCAGTCGGTCATCGCCTTCGACGACCTCGACGAGGCGGTGCGGGTCGCCAACGACTCGCCCTATGGCCTGTCCGCGGGAATCTTCACGCGCGACGTCGGTCGTGCCCACCGGGCCGCACGCGATTTGCAGGCCGGCCAGGTGCAGGTCAATCGCTATGCCGGTGCCGGGGTGGAGGTGCCGTTCGGGGGTTACAAGAACAGCGGCCTAGGCCGCGAGAAGGGCCTTGAGGCACTGCACCACTACACCCAGCTCAAGAGCGTCATCGTGGACATCTCATGAAGCATGGAAGGACGTCATGAACAGCACGGCCACCCTCGGATTCATCGGTCTCGGCGTGATGGGTTCGCGCATGTCGGCCAACCTGATCCGTCGCTCGGGCCACCCCGTCGTCGTGTTCGACCCGGTGGTCGAGGCGGTGACGGCTGCCGTCAACCTCGGGGCCCACGCTGCGGCTGACGTCGCCGATCTGGCACGCCGCAGCGATATCGTCTTCTTGTCGCTGCCGAGCATCGTGCAGGTCGAGCAGGTGTGCGCCGAGCTCGTCGCGGGTGACCCACGCCCGCGCATCATCGTCGACATGAGCACCAGCGACGTCGATCGCACGCGTTCGCTCGCGGCGCGGCTCGCAGAGGTGGGGGTCACCCTCGTCGACGCGCCGGTAGCCCGCCTGCGCCAGGCCGCCGAGGACGGCACGCTGCTGATCACGGTGGGTGCCGAGGGTGAGCTGCTCGACGAACTGAAGACGCTCCTGTCCACGATGGGCAGCGACGTCGTCGCGGGCGGCGGCATCGGGAACGGTCAGGTGCTCAAGATCCTGAACAACATGGTCCTGTTCCTCACCATGAACGCGCTCGCCGAGGCCATGGCGATCGGTCGCGCCGCGGGAGTCGACGGAGCGTTGCTCTTCGACTCGCTGTCTTTGGGCTCCGCCGACAGCTTCGCCCTGCGCAAGACCGGATCGGCGACCCTGATCCCCGACGAGTTCCCCGAGAAGACGTTCCCGACCAACTACGCCATCAAGGATCTCGCGCTAGCACTCGAGCTCGCCTCGTCGACCGCGATCGACGCGGGCGCGGCACGCCAGACCATGGAGCTCCTGGAGCGCACGCGCGACGCGGGTTACGGCGACAGCTACTACCCGGTCATGGTCAAGCTGGTGGACGGCCGTGGCTGAGACAGCGGTGTGGGACGGCCACGCCATCCGTCTGGGCAGCGTCGATCGCCTCGCACGGGACAACTTCCTGCAGCCTGGCGATCGCGCCGGCTCCATGCGGCTCGACTTCACGGTGTGGCTGCTGCGATCGGGCAAGGACACGGTCATGGTCGACACGGGGTTCGCCGCCGAGGCCGGCCGCAGGCGGGGACGCGTCGCCGACCGGACCCCGGCATCGGCACTCGTCGAGCTGGGACTCGATCCGGCCGACGTCGGCCATGTCGTGCTCTCGCACGCCCACTACGACCACGCGGGCAACATCGGCGAGTTCCCCGGGGCGGAGGTTGTCGTACAGGCCGAGGAGCTGGCCTACATCACGGGCGACTCGATGCGTCACGCCTCGCTCAGCCACTTCTTCGAGATCGACGACGTTGTCGACCTCGTGCGCCGGGTGCACGCGGGTTCGGTGCGCGTGGTGGACGGAGACGTGACGCTCTTGCCGGGTCTCGAGCTCCATCTCATCGGCGGGCACACCCGGGGCCTGCAGGTCGTGCGCGTGCACACGGCTCGTGGATGGGTCGTGCTGGCTTCTGACGCCTTGCACTACTACGAGAATCTGGCCCAGCGCAACCCGTTCCCGGCCCTCCTTGACCTCGGCAAGCTGTTGGACGGCTACGACCGCATCGAGCGGCTCGCCGACACCGCCGAGCACATCGTGCCCGGGCACGACCCCGATGTCTTCCGCCGTTACCTCGACGACTCCTCGGGCCTTCCTGACGGCATCGTCGCGTTGCACCACCCCCCACGACCCTGACCCGACCGGAGAACATCAGCATGGACTTCACCCTGCCCGCCGAGCTCGAAGAGCTGCGCCGTTCCGTCGAACGTCTGGCCGCCGACCGGCTGGCCGACGGTGCGTTGGCGCGTGCCCACGCGTCGGACTACCCGTGGGACGTCGCCAAGCTGTTCGCCTCGCAGGGGCTGCTCGGCCTGACCATCTCCGAGGAGGCGGGCGGGCAGGGCGGATCGCTCATGGCGGCGGTCACCGCGATCCAGGCAGTCGCGTCCTCGTGTCCTCGCAGCGCCGACGTCGTGCAGGCCGGCAACTTCGGCGCCATCCGCACGTTCGCGGAGTACGCCACGCCCGAGCAGCGCGAGCGGTACCTGCCGACGCTGTTGGCCGGCGAGAGCCTGATCGGACTCGGTATGAGCGAGCCGGAGGCCGGATCGGCGGTCACCGACCTGCGGACAGCAGCCACACGTGACGGCGCGGGGTGGCGCATCAACGGCACCAAGGTGTTCTCGACGCACAGCGCGGAGGCGAGTGTCTTCCTGGTCTACGTACGGTTCGCTCCGGGCGTCAGCGGAATCGGCTCGGTGCTGATCGACCGGGACGCCGAGGGACTGTCGATCGGTGCGCCCTCGACCTTCATGAACGGCGAGCACTGGTGCCAGCTCTACTTCGAGGATTGCTTCGTGCCCGATGCGCAGGTGCTGCTCGGCGAGGGCGGTTTCAAGAAGCAGATCAGCGGCTTCAACATCGAGCGCCTCGGCAATGCGTCGCGGTCGATCGCGGTGGGTCGGTACGCCTTCGACCAGGCCAAGGAGCACCTGCTGGTGCGCGAGCAGTTCGGTCGCCCCCTCGCGGAGTTCCAGGGACTGCAGTGGATGTTCGCCGAGGCCGCGGTCAAGCTCGAGTCGGCCCAGCTGCTGCTGCATCGGGCGGCGACGGCAGGCGATCGTGACGGCATCCCGTCCGCCTTCGACACAGCCGTGGCGAAGTTCGCCGCCAACGAAGCAGGGTACGAGGCGGCCAACGTGGCGGTGCAGGCCATGGGAGCCACGGGGTTTAGCCAGGAGTCGCTGGTCGAATACTGCATGCGTCGTACGCGGGGATGGATGATCGCCGGTGGCTCGACCGAGGTGCTCAAGAACCGCATCGCCGAGTCGGTCTTCGACCGCCGATTCGACCAGCGCCGGGCTCGCTCATGAGCCGTGAGCCCGACGCGGCGCTCCACGCCGCGCTGTTCGCCCCTCGGTCGGTGGCGATCGTGGGTGCATCGGACGATCCGACGAAGCTGACCGCGCGACCGCTGGCCAACCTGCGGCGCACCGGCTGGTCGGGCGACGTGTTCCCGGTCAACCCCACCCGCGACACCGTGATGGGCGAACAGGCCTGGCCGTCGCTCGGCGTGCTGCCCGTGGTCCCCGATCACGTGTTCGTGCTGACGGGTGCTGACCTGGCCGTCGAGGCGGTGCGCGAGGCCGCAGACCTGGGCGTCGGTGTCGTGACGGTGATGGCTGACGACTTCGTCGACGACGGACCTGACGCCACGCGTCGTCGTGCCGCGCTGACTCGCGCTCTGGACGGCAGCTCGACCCGCCTGCTCGGGCCCAGCAGCCTGGGAGTCGCGTCGCTGGCCGAAGGGCTCGTGGTGACGGCCAACGCGGCCTTCAGCGAGGGGGAGCTGCCGACCGGAGGCATGTTCGTGGCGTCACAGTCCGGAAGCGCGATGGGTTCGCTCGTGTCGCGCGGCAAGGACATGGGCACCGGTTTCCGCGCGCTCGTGTCGACGGGAAGTGAGCTGGACGTGACGCTCGGCGAGATCTGTCTGTCCTCCGTCGACGATCCCCTCATCACGAGCTATGCCCTGTTCATGGAGCACCTCAAGGGCGCCGATGACCTGCGGGCGTTCGCTGTGGCAGCCGCGCAGCGCAGCAAGCCGGTGCTGGTCTACAAGCTGGGCCGCTCGCAGGCCGGCGCCAGCCTGGCGGTGTCCCACACCGGGGCCCTCGCCGGCGACGACGCGGTGGCCGATGCCTTGTTCCGTGATCTCGGCTTCGGACGGGTCAGTAACTTCGAGGCCCTCCTCGAGGGGCACGATCTCGCTCGCGCGGTGCCGCTCAGCCCGCGCGGCACGCGCAGGCCTCGCATCGGCGTCCTCTCGACGACCGGTGGGGGCGGCGCCATGATGATCGACTGTCTCGCTGTGCGGGGCGCCGAGATTGTCGCCCCGTCCGCCGAGACGCTGGCCCGACTCGAGGCGGCTGACGTCAGCGTGGGCAGCGGTGCCCTCGTCGACGTGACGTTGGCGGGCACGCGCTACGAGGTCATGCGTGCCGCGCTCGACATCCTGACCACGGCGCCGGAGTTCGATGCCGTGGTCGCGGTGCCCGGATCGTCGGCCCGATTCCACCCCGAGCTCGCGGTCAAGCCGATCGCGGACAGCATCGGCACCGGCTCGCCCCTCGCGGCGTTCGTGGTCCCGTCCGCGCCCGACGCGCTGCGCTTGCTCCGTGACGCCGGGGTCTCGGCTTTTCGCACGCCCGAGGCATGCGCGGACGCCGTCCTGGCGGTCTTCGGCCGCCAGAAGCCCGTCGCCCGCGACGTCCCGGTGCTCGACCGCGATGCATCGACGCGTGTCCTGGACGAGGTGGAGTCCTATGAGGTGCTCGCCGCGGTGGGGCTCGAGCATGCCGCAGCTGCGGTGGTGGCCGTGGCTGATCTGCCGGGCGACCTGCCGGTCCCGGGACCGGCCGTGGTGAAGCTGCTCTCGGACGAGATCTCGCACAAGTCCGACGTCGGGGGGGTCGTGCTCGGCATCGTGGACGGCGACGGGCTCGCCCGTGCCGCGAAGTCGATCGTCGCGTCGGTGGCCCACCACGCACCCGGGGTCGCGGTGGAGCACCTTCTCGTGCAGAGCATGGTGTCCGGACTCGGGGAGGTGCTGGTGGGCTTTCGCCACGACCGCGACGCCGGGCCGATCGTGGTCCTTGCCGCGGGCGGGGTTCTCGCCGAGCTGTACCAGGATCGCAGCGTCCGCACCGCGCCCGTCGACCTCGAGGAGGCTGGCGCCATGATCGACGAGGTGGTCGCGTTGCAGGCACTCGACGGATATCGCGGGGCGGCCCCGGGTGACCTCGGGGCACTGGCTCGGGCCGTCACGGCCATGTCGCAGATCGGGCTGACCGGCGGGCCGGGCGGCGTCGTGGTCGAGGCGGAGGTGAACCCGTTGATCGTCCGCGCCTCCGGTGTCGTCGCAGTCGACGCCCTCGTCCGCCGGACGGTCGGCTCGTGACGCGCGATGGCCGACAGGCCGTCAGCTCATCGGTCGACGGCGGCGTGCTCGTGCTGACGGTCGACAATCCCCCCGTCAACGCCGGCTCGACTGCCGTTCGCCAAGGGCTTCTCGACGGGGTGTCCCGGCTGCGGGACGATGCGAGCCTGGTCGGAGCGGTGGTCGTGGGAGCCGGTGGCAGCTTCATCGCCGGGTCCGACCTGCGCGAGTTCGGCGGCCGGCTTCCCGAACCCCTGCTACCGGCGGTCATCACGGCCATCGAGCAGTGCGGCAAGCCGGTCATCGCCGCGCTCGACGGGCACGCCCTGGGCGGTGGGTTCGAGGTTGCGCTCGGCTGCCACGGCCGAATCGGCACGTCGCGATTGCGGGTCGCGTTGCCGGAGGTTTCCCTGGGCATGGTGACCGGGGCTGGGGCCTCGCAGCGGCTGCCGCGCCTGGTGGGCCGCGAGACGGCCCTCGATCTCATCCTCTCGGGTCGTCGTGTCGGCGGCGCCGAGGCCGCCGATCTCGGCATCCTCGACCAGGTGGCCGAACCGGATGAGCTGCTGTCGGCCGCGGTCGAGATGGCCCGCCACGCGACGCCTCGGATCCTGATGGACGAGCCGCTGCCCGATCCCGCGCCCTCGTTGGACGCGATCGCCGAGCCGTACCTGGCCAGCATCGGTGCTCGGCCTCAGCTGGTCGAATCGCTTCGGCTCGTCAGGGCTGCCGGGTCACGGCCGCCCGAGCAGATGCTGGCCGACGAGCGGTCGATGTTCGACACGCTTCGACTGGGCGAGGAGGCCGCGGCGCTGCGGCACCTGTTCTTCGCGGGCCGGGCCGCCCGCAAGGACCCCCTGTCGGATCGAGTCCGCGCCGAGATCGTCGACCAGCTCACCTGCGCCGGTGGAGCCGTGGCACCCGACGTCGGCGCGGATCCGGCCTCGGCTGCACCGATGCTGACGGCCATGGCCGCCGAGACCGCCGAGCTCCTGCGCACGGGCATCGTCGCCCGACCCGGCGACATCGACCTGTTGATGGTCGACGACGGCGGATTTCCCCGCCACCTCGGCGGGCCCCTGTGGTGGGCCACCCGGGTCGGCGACGTCTCGCTCGAACGATCCATCCCGCCGACATCCGTGGACGCGGTCAACGCAGTATGGGAGAGGGTACGAACCGATGGTTGACTCAGCACAGACGGTGACGGAGGCCCTCGCTGCGGTCGCGGCCGAACTCGCCGACCAACGACTGGCCCCAGTAGACGCCGACGCCGTCGATCGGGCCATCCTCGACTGGCTGGGCGTGGCAATCGGGGGCAGCGGGACCACAGTCGCCGCTGCGCTGACTGCTGGATTCGGCGGGTCCGGCAGCAGCCGGATCGTCGGCACGTCGTCGACGCGCGACCCCTCGGTGGCGGCCCTCATCAACGGGACCGCCGCCCACGCGCTCGAGCTGGACGACATCTATGCCCCTGGCCTGTTCCATCCGGGCGCGCCAGTGGTGGCCGCTGCGCTCGCGATGGCCGATCATGTCGGCGCGACCTGGGCAGAGATGCGCCGAGCCGTGCTGATCGGCTACGAGGTCGGGTGCCGAGTCGCCGCCGACCTCGGGCCCGACCACTATCTGCGCTGGCACACGACAGGTACCGCCGGCGCGCCAGCGGCTGCGGCCGCGGCCGCCGTGCTGATGGGAGCCGATCACGATCAGACGGCCGATGCGCTGGGTCTGGCCGCAACGATGGCAGGCGGGCTGCAGCAGACCTTCCGCAGTGACGCGATGGGCAAGCCCCTGCACGCCGGTCATGCGGCGCAGGCCGGGGTCGTCGCGGCGATCGCGGCCGTTGGCGGGGTCTCGGGGGCGCGCGACGCGCTGGAGGGCGACGCTGGCCTGGGTGCAGCGACCGGCGCGCCGTCCACGTGGCGGACGAGTCGGGCGGGTCTGCAGGGTCCGTTGGCGATCCAGCGCATCACGGTCAAGCCGTACCCGTGCTGCGGGCACACCTTCGCCGTGATCGACGCGGTGCGCCAGCTGCGAGGTCTGGGGATCGAGGCGCGCGACGTGCAGCGGGTGGTGGTGGCGGCCTACACGACGGCGATTCGTACGGCAGGCATCACGCAGCCTCGCACTCCGGCCGAGGCACGATTCAGCATTCCGTACCTGGTGGCCGCTGGCTGGCTCGACGAGCACGTGGGGGAGCGCAGCTTCGACGCCGCCCGGTTGGACGAACCGGATCGTGTCGCGCTGCTGCGCCTCGTGGAGATGACGCCGTCCGCCGAGCTGGACGCCGCGTTCCCGGCGCGACGGGGCGGCTCCGTCGCGGTGTGGACGGCCGATCGTCACGAGGTCGTCACGGTCCCCGACCGATTGGGCAGCCCGGAGAACCCGCTGTCCGCCGAGGCGATCGACGCCAAGTTCGTGGCAACCGTGGAACGGCAGGCGCCTGGGCGCAGCGACGCCGTGCTCGCTGCGTTCCGCGAACTGGCCCCCGGCGATCCGGTGGCCGCGCTGGCCGTCGCATGAGTTCGGCAAGCTGGGGTCCTGGCGGGCACATGATCGTCCTCACCAGTGACGCGTCGACGATCGTGCCGGGGCAGGCGCGCCGGTGAGGCCGGTGTCCGATCGCGGGCTCCGGGCCTTGACGACGTGGGACGGCATCCCGGCCGCGGTGCGCGATGCCGCCACGATCGTGCTTCTGCGCGACGGCGAGCAGGGACTCGAGTCGTTCTTCCTGCGGCGACAGCCCACCATGGCGTTCGCCGCCGGCATGCAGGTGTTCCCCGGCGGGGTGGTCCACGACAGCGACGGAGAGTCCGACATCGGTTGGGCCGGGCCGCAGGCCACCGAGTGGGCCGATCGCCTGCGCTGCGATGTCCGCACGGCCAGGGCGCTGGTGGTGGCGGCGGTGCGCGAGACGTTCGAGGAGTCTGGGGTGCTGCTGGCCGGACGCAGCGAGAAGGACGTCGTCAGCGACACCGCGCCGCTGGAGGACGAACGCTCAGCGCTGGAGGGGCACGAGCTGTCGTTCTCGGCGTTTCTGGCGCAGCACGATCTGGTCCTGCGGTCTGACCTGCTCGGCTCGTGGGCACACTGGGTCACGCCCGAGTTCGAGCCCCGGCGCTTCGACACCCGGTTCTTCGTTGCGCAGATTCCAGCAGGCCAGACCGTGGGCAGCCTTCCCGGCGAGGCAGATCGGTCGTCCTGGACGTCTATCGCGGAGGCGCTCGCGCTGAACGACGCGGGCATCTGGGAGATGATGCCTCCGACCCGCCACACGTTACGCAGCCTGCTCGACCACACCGCGGCGACGGTCGTCGAGGCTGCGTCCCGTCGGGTCGTCACGACCATCGCCCCTCGGTTGGTGATGGTCGACGGGCAAGCCTTCCTCGACGGTCCGCCGGCCGAGGAGATCTAGCTTCCCCTGAGCCAGGAACGGCTCAGGGGAGGCAAGGATTCAGCGCGCTGACGACTCGTCGGTCACGGGGCGCCACCTGTCGGTGTCGCGCATTCTCCTGAAGTTCCGGACATCATCAACCTAATGTATAACTAGATAGACAATTGTGGTGAGCACGACAGGCCTCGGTGAGACGAGGAGTGCGGCAACGACATCTGGCTCAGCACCATCAGAACAACGACGTCATCCCGGGGGTCCTGTGGGCCGGCGGAGGTAGCGCGTCGAGTGAGGATCCGTCATGAGCAGTGCTTCGTCAGGACACCCGACCTACCCCGATCTGGCGGCGCGGCGCATCGCGATCGACGAAGCCATGGCGTCGCAGTCCATGGCGGCAGGTGTCGAGGTGGAGACGCTCGAGGAGGCAGGATTCTCGGGCGTGCGTTTCGTGCCGGCGGGTGCCCGTCCCGGGACGGCGATCATCCATTTCCACGGTGGGGGGTTGCGACTGGGCTCGACCAAGGGCTGGGGGCCGTTCATGACCAGGCTGGCGGCCGCCACGAGGACCGAGGTCGTGGGTGTCGACTACGCGCTCGCGCCGGAGCATCCCTATCCCGCGGCGTCTCTGCAGGCCGAGGCGGCGTACGAATTCTTGGCCGCCCAGCGTCGGTCGATCGTCCTGGCCGGCGACTCGGCAGGATGCAACCTGGCCTCCGGGTTGGCACTGCGGTTGGCAGAGCGCGCCGACGCGCGGCACGTCGGCACGATGCTGTTCTCGCCGTGGATCGATCTGAGGGTCCAGAACGCGAGCTACGCCGAGTGCGCCGCCGATGACGCACTCTTCTCGCGGGAGGCCGCCGAGCAGGCCGCCGAGAGTTATGCGCCGGGCATGGACGTCGCAGATCCGGCCATCTCGCCTGGTCTCGGTGACTGGCATCGTCAGCCCCCCGTCCTCCTGGAGACGAGCGCGAACGAGGTCCTGCGGGATGACGCGCGCGCGCTCGCGCAGAAGCTGCTGGCCTCTGGGGTGCGACTGTGGTTCCGAGAGGTGGCCGGGCAACCTCACGACTGGCACATCATCGACCCGCCCACGCCGGCGACGCGCGACTCGTTCGCCAGTGCCGCAGCCTTCCTGGACTCCGTGCAGGCCCCGGAGTCCTAAAGGCAGGCTGGCCGATCACATCGCCGCGGTCGATGCGTGAGGCTCGGGCCCGTCGCGCCGTGTGTTGGCCGACAGGGTTCAGCAGGGCAGAGGCGAGATCGTGGCTGAAGAACTGGTGGTGCCGATCATGGGCCGGCAGGTCGTCGAGCTCGTCAGGGCCTACGACTCCGAGGGTGCGACACAGCGCTAGCGTCGGCAGCTGTGAGCTGGCCGAACAGTCTCCTGCTGTCGGCGGGTGTCGCGGGTCACTCGATGCTCGATCTGCTCCGATCTGTCGCCCTACGGCGGATCAGCAGGTGCGGTCTCTGACACGCAGTTGGAGCGGGGTGCACGCGCGCCTGGACTCGCAGTGGGCGCGAGATCTCTGAGCGTTACGTGGTCACCGAGCATCTGACGCACGGCACAATTATCTAGACAAATATTCTCATCCACCTCATTTAGCGCTAGTGTGGCGTAGATCTCATCGTCGAGTCTGCGAGAGGAAGCGTCGAGTGAAGGCACTACTGGTGGTCCTCAGCAACCCGACGACGAGCGAACAGGAAGACGAGTACAACGACTGGTACGACAACGTCCACCTGGGCGAGGTCAAGCAGATCCCCGGCGTCACCGACGCTCGTCGTTACGTCGTGTCGACGACGCAGCTCGATCCTCCGAGTTCCTTGGGGGGCAACGATTACTTGGCCCTCTACGAGAT
This sequence comes from Aeromicrobium sp., assembly GCA_040511655.1. Taxonomy (GTDB): domain Bacteria; phylum Actinomycetota; class Actinomycetes; order Propionibacteriales; family Nocardioidaceae; genus Aeromicrobium. Next base: position 24,589 of record JBEVGQ010000180.1, read on the forward strand.
CGAGTCCGAGGATCTGGCGGCGGTCGCCCATGAGCTCACTGCTCGAGCGGTCAACGGGACGTTCCACATGTCAGGCGCCATCCGGGCCGATCCGCCGCCGGTAGCCGTGCTGTTCGAGAGTCGATGAATCGTCCCGTCCCGGTCGCCTCGGGAGGCCGCGCGGAAGCCGGTTCGACGCCGCGGGTCGCTGCCGGTGGGGAATACCTGTAGTCCTGCCGGGTCGCATGATCGCTCGCCTCGACGCGGGAACGGATGTGGATCGCATGACCTTCGGGGCGGAGTCCGGGGTCGACGTGGGCCGCGACGCGCTTCACGGTGCTGACCTGCCGATTCTGTAGACAGTGTTCACCGGGCTCTGGTCGCCGGGGAAGGCGACGACCCAGCCACCGGACGGGTCGCAGCCCGCTTTCGAAGAGACGACCAGTGCTGTCGTCGACACGCTCGAGGGGCGAGGCGACGTCCTGGGTGATCGCGCTGATGGTGCTGGCCGACGCGCGGGGGCCGTGGCGCGCGCCCTCGGTGCATTCCGTGGTGGCGGGCCCAGACGGGGGAAGTTCGCGAGCGTGTGACGGTTGACACACCCGTCTCGTCCCGTCATGCTGAATCGAGAAATCGATCAGTTAGTCGATTATATGATTTGTACTATTAGCGATGAGACGGAGTTCACATGAAGGTCTACATCCACTCCGCCTTCCTGGATCCGGCGAACCTCACGGCCGCAGCCAGAGTTGCCGAGGCGGCGGGATTCGACGGGATGACCGTTGCCGACCACATGATCTATCCGCGGGTCCTCAACTCGGGCTATCCGGTCCCGGACGCCATGTGGGCGCCGACCGACCCGTGGCCCGACCCGTGGGTGACCATCGGGGCGTTGGCCGGAGCGACCACCACGCTGAAGTTCGCCACCACGATCTACATCGCGCCCATGCGTCCGGTGATGCAGGTGGCCAAGTCCGTGTCCACCGCCGCCGTGCTGTCGGGGAACCGGGTCGCACTCGGTGTGGGCGTGGGGTGGATGCAAGAAGAGTTCGAGCTGGTCGGCCAGGACTTCGACACCCGAGGCAAGCGGCTCGACGAGCAGATCGAGATCTGCCGCCTGCTGTGGTCTGGCGGCTATCAGGAGTATCACGGCGACTTTCACGACTTCCCGCCCGTGTCGATGATCCCCGCCCCTACCGAGCAGATCCCCATCTGGGTAGGCGGCGACGCACCGGTCTCCCTTCGTCGCGCGGCGCGAGTGGGTGACGGGTGGATCGGCATGGAGTACTCCCTCGAGCGCGCCGAGGAGCTCCTCGGTCAGCTGAACACGTGTCGCCACGAGGCAGGGACGGCCGACCGGGACGACTTCGAGATCATGATGGGTCTCGACCACGTGCCCACGGCCGACGACATCGTGCACCTCGAGAAGCTCGGGGTCACGGCGCTGTTCGTCATGCCCTGGGAATCAGGCGCTGCCATCCGTCAAGGAGACCCTGGTCGAGAAGCTCTGCTGCGCTCGATCGAGGAGTACGGGCGCACCGTCCTGTCCGCCATCGCCTGAACCCGAACCAGAACCCGCACCGCCTTTCCGTACAACCATCCACCCTGTGGGTCGACGTCCAAGGAGGACATCACGTGACCGCGACACAAGCAGACACCGCCATCGAAGTCGACGCAGTCGAGGTCTTCGAGCAGTGGTTCACCAAGTTCGCCGCTGCCCTGACCACCCCGGGAACACCCGGGCTGAAGGAGCTGATCGCGCCGGACGGCTGGTGGCGTGACTTCGTCGGACTCGACTGGCAGCTGGCGAGCTACCAGTCGCCTGAGACGATCGCGGAGTTTGTGGCATCGGCACCCCAGGGTTCGGTGATCAGGGCCGAAGCGGTCGCCGACCCCGGACCGACCTTCGTCGATGCGGGCGAGATGGGCTGGGTGGAGGGGTTCTTCAGCTTCGAGACCGAGGTCGTGGAGGCGCGCGGCCACGTCCGCTTGGTCAAGCAGGCTGATGGCGAGTACCGGTCGTGGACCGTGCTGACCGCGGTCGACAGTCTGAAGAGCCACCCGATGCAGACGCGCCATCGTCGACGTCGCCCGGGCCGCGACGCGCATCTGGAGCCGTGGCACGTGCGGCAGGCCGACAAGTCGAGCTTCGACCGGCCGGACCCCAGGGTGCTCGTGATCGGAGCCGGCGGTGGCGGGCTGTCGGTCGGCGCCTGCCTGGAGACGATGGGTATCGACACGCTCCTGGTCGAGAAGAACGAACGCGTCGGCGACAACTGGCGCAACCGCTACGAGGCGCTGGTGCTGCACTCGCCGTGCGTCTCCGACGAACTGCCCTTCATGGGCTATCCGAGCAACTGGCCGCTGTACCCGACCAAGGAGAAGTACGGCGACTGGCTCGAGAGCTTCCAGAAGGCGTCCGACGTCAACGTGTGGACGAGCTCTGAGGTCGTGGAAGCGACCTTCGATCCGCATGCCAAGCGCTGGACGGTCAGGATCGACACCCCGGCGGGGGAGCGCGTGCTGCATCCTGAGGAGCTCATCGTGGCGACCGGGTTCAGCGGCAAGGCGAAGCTTCCGGACGTGCCGGGAGTCGACGCGTTCAAGGGTCGGATCATGCACTCGCAGGACTACCGGTCGGCCGACGGGTTCGAGGGCAAGAAGGCGGTCGTCGTCGGGGCGGGGACGAGCGCTCACGACATCGCCGAGGACCTCTACCATCGCGGAGTCGAGGTCACCATGATCCAGCGCAGCGGCTCGTACATCATGAGCCGCGAGGGTGGCAACAGCGTGCTGTACATGGAGACGTTCCACGAGGACGCCCTGCCCAAGGAGTGGCTGGACCTGCAGGCGATGTCGTTCCCGTGGCCGCTGGCCATGCAGATGGCGCCTGCGCAGACCGCTCGTATCGCCGAGATCGACAAGGAGCTGCTAGACGGTCTGCGGGGCGTCGGCTTCGAGCTCATCGCCGGCGACCCGGTCGTGGGACCGAACAGCGGACTTCTGTCCCTGGGCATCCGCGAGGGGGGACCGGGCAACTACTACATCGACGCGGGTGCCTCTCAGCTCATCATCGACGGCAAGATCAAGCTGCGCTCCGGCGTCGGTCTGGTCGGATACACCGAGACCGGGGTCAAGCTCAGCGACGGCTCGGAGATCGAGGCGGATCTCGTGCTGTGCGCCACGGGATTCGAGACCTTGCGCGAGGCCTCGCAGGCGTTCCTCGGCGAAGAGGTCGTCAGCCAGCTGCCGCCGCTCGGCGGGCTCGACCACCGCAACGAGCGGAGCCTGCAGTACCAGCCGTCGGGCTACCCGCGACTCCGCTTCACCGGGGGCGGCCTGTACGAAGTGCGGCAGTACTCCAAGTTCGTGGCAATCCAAGTCGCGGCCGAGATGACCGGCGAAGACGGAAAGGGCAATTGAGCATGAGCATGGACGACTGGCGAGCGATGTCCGATCGCATCCGCAACTGGGGACGGTGGGGTGCAGACGACGAGCTCGGGACGCTCAACCTGATCACGAGCGACAAGGTGGCCGAAGGCGCCGCGCTCGTGACGCAGGGCAAGGTCTTCGCGCTCGGCATGGACTTCGGTGACTCCGGACCGCAGGGCGATCTGTTGTTCCGCCGCAATCCGCTGCACACCATGACGATCGATGGTGGAGACGGCAACTCCCTGCTGGAGCACGTCGCCTCCGCTCCGTCGAACAAGAGGTGGCAGGAGGGCGCGATGATGCTCGGCGGCGACCTGCTGCGGTACAACGACGACATGGTCGTGATGCACCTGCAGTCGGCGACCCAGTGGGACGCCTTGGCACACGTCTACTACGAGGAGAAGATGTACAACGGGTATCCCTCGTCGGCCGTCACGAGCTTCGGCGCGTCCAAGCTCAGCATTGACAAGGTCGACGTCAAGGGCATCACCTCGCGTGCGGTCCTGCTCGACATGGTCAAGTACCGCGGCGAGGACATGCACTGCGCGCACGGCGAGCACATCATGCCCGACGAGCTGACCGAGGCGGCGAAGCAGCAGGGCGTCGAGGTCGGTGAGGGCGACATCGTCGTCGTCCACACCGGGTGGACGACCAAGTTCTATGCGACCGGCGACAAGTCGCCGTCCGCTGGGCTGAGCTGGCGGTGTGCCGAGTGGCTGCACGAGCGAGGCGTCGCGGCCGTGGCTGCGGACAACTCCCAGGTCGAGGACCCGGTCTCGGACCTGCAAGGCAACCTTCTGCCGATGCACCTGTTGTGCCTGCGCGACATGGGCATGCAGTTCGGCGAGTACTGGAAGCTCGACGATCTCGCGGCGGACTGTGCCGCCGACGGACGCTACGAGTTCCAGCTCGTCGCGCCGCCGCTGCGCATCACCGGTGCGGTCGGCTCGCCCATCAACCCGATCGCGCTCAAGTGAGCCCGTCCCGGGGGGCGGAGGCTGGTCAGGTCGCGATCGTCACCGGCGCGGCGTCGGGAATCGGCCTGGCCACGGCCAACCGCTTGGCTGCGGCCGGGTGGCGCCTGGCACTGGCTGACCTAGACGCCGACAAGATCGGCCAGGCGATCGACTTCGAGCCCGGGTCCCATCTGATCCACGCCACCGACATCTCCGACGAGGCGGGGGTCGCGAGCCTGTTCGGCCAGACCCGATCGGTGCTGGGGCCTGTGAACGCGGTCGCGAATGTCGCGGGATTGACAATGCTTGAGGACTCGCTGCTGGAAGACGTGTCGGCCGACACCTTCTCCAGGGTCATCGACGTCAACGTGCGAGGCACCTTCATGATGTGCCAGCACGCCGTGACGGCTCTGCGCGAGTCCGGCGGGGGGGCCATCGTCAACGTCGGATCGGTCGCATCGGTGCTCGGTACGGGCGGTGCCGCGTATGTGACCAGCAAGCATGCGGTGGCAGGGCTCACCCGGCACATTGCCTATCGTTACGCCGCGGAGAACATTCGCGCCACGCTGGTGGCGCCCGGACCGACCGCCACGCCGATGATCGACCTGGTCCGCACGAAGAAGGGTGCGCCCGCGGTGTCGGGCGGTACGCCGGGCGTGATCGGCCGCGACGCCACGGCCGACGAGGTGGCGTCGCTGATCGTCTACCTGATGGGCGATGACGCTGCCATGATCACCGGGTCGATCCACGCCGTCGACGGGGGGATGTCGCAGCACTGACAGGCATCAGTGATGGGGGCAGCGGCCGGTCGCCAACAGGATTCACACGGGATTCGTCAGGCGCCAAGGTGCAGAGAATTGTCTATCTATCTTGATTGACCGCCTTCTTCCCGGTGCTGCTCAGCCGCCCGGACACTACCTGCTTGTTGGGTTCCGATCAGGAGTCGGGCGGGCCTGTGCACTGCCGATGTCCTTCGTGGTTCGGTGCCTATCTGATGCCGGACGACGTGGGGCGGACTGCAGCGACCGCCTCCATCAGCTGATCGGCGATATCGGCGATCTGTCGGCCCGACAAGGCGGCCGGGAAGTTCAGTACTGCGAGCACCATGTCGACCTCGTGATCACGACCGAACACGGGCACCCCGATCCAGTCGACATCGTGCTCGTGCTCGTCGTCGTAGTCGACGATCAGATAGGTCGAGGCTTGGCTCCGCACCCGGCTGAGCAGGATGTTGATGGCCTCGCGGGGCTCTCGGGCACTGCTGTTCGTGGCGAACTGCGCCAAGGCGCTGTCGAGCTGCAGCTTGGCGTCCAAGCGTTCGGCCACGGCGTATCCGTGGGCGCGGATCTGTTCGAGCGCGCTGAGATGCAGGGCGGTCTCCAGGGGGTCGGCCGAGCCCTTGTCGATCCACTCCTGGATGCGGCCCGGGTCGCTCCACGCGACGAACAGGGAGCCGATCGGAGGCTCGAAGGGTAGGCCGCGCTCACCCTCGAGGAACGGTGTGCGGACGGTGGACGGATCGCCCTCTGCGGCGAGTACCACGATCGTGTCACCGACCGCGGCGCTGGCGCTGCAGTGCGCGTCGTGGTCTGCCGCCAGCTTCTGCATGGTGGGACGAAGCGCCTCGATCAGCTCACTTCGATCGCCGAGCGCAGCTCGACCGACGGGTATGAGCATGGGGCCGAGCCCGATGCGCCGGTCGCGGGGGTCTCGCACCAGGTAGCCCGAGTCGAGGAGCGTGCCGACCACCGCGTGCAGGGTGGCCTTGCTGATCGCGAGCTCGCGACCCATCTCGGTCAAGGAGTAGGTCAGGCCGTCGCGCGCCAGGAAGTTCAGCACCTCGACAACTCGACGGGTGGGATTCGATGATTGCGCCACGAGCACACGATAGGCCAGCCGAGTTCGAGCCGCGATGACTCGGTCGACCTCGAAGGCTCACTCGTAGGGGACGTCTGTGACTGGTTCGGTGACCGCATGGCGTTCGATGGGATGCGACGGGCCGGGCCGGGCCGGCTGTCGTCAGGATGTGTCCGCTGGTCGCGCGCACCAGGTTCTCGGTCTCCGCCAGGTCGTCACGCGTGGTCAGGTGGTAGCTCACCGTCGGCAGGTCCTCGCAGACGTTGATCCCGACGATCGATGCGCCCTCTCGCGCAGAGGTGATCGGTTGAGAGCTGCCCTGACCTTGGCTACGCCTGAGATGAAGACGACTGCGCGCTCGAACCTGGCCGGAAGACTCGCCATTCGCTGGCAGTGCCGTCGAGCCGAACCGAAAGAGGAAGATCACTGTTCTGATCGGCCCACGGTCGGGTCGGAGCGTTTGACGGGCGTTGACGTGAGGTCGATCACTCTCTATGCTGTTCGCATAATCGATAAATCATTCTACTGTTCGAACTACTTGAGCGTTCGGACCACGGGGTGAACATGTCTCGCAGGAGGATGACGTTATGAGTGGCATCGACACACAGCTGGACGGCAAGACTGCCGTGGTCGTCGGCACGGGGCCGGCCATCGGTCGCGCCTGCGTGGCGGGACTGGCAGGGGCCGGCGCGCGCGTCGTGTGCCTCGACGTCGACAGTGACGCCGCGAAGGCCTCGGCGGAGACCGCGCGCGAACTGGGCGCCGAGGCCTCGAGTCACCAGGTCGACGTGCTCGATCGTGCCGCACTTCGATCGGTCGTCGCTCAGATCGCTGCCGAGCATGGCGGCATCGACGTGCTCGTCAACGTCGTCGGCACGTCCAAGTGGTCGTTGACCGGTGATACCTCGGACGAGGAGTGGGATCTGGTGTTCGACCTCAATCTGCGTCAGCAGTGGGTCGTCGTGCAAGAGGTGCTCCCCCACATTCCAGAAGCCGGCGGGTCGATCGTGGTGATCGCGTCGATGAGTGGTCAATCGGCCTCGACGCGCCACGGTGCTTACGGCGCCGCCAAGGCCGGCCTGATCAACCTGGTGAAGACGCTGGCCGTCGAGTACGGACCACGAAACATCCGGGTCAATGCGGTGGCTCCAGGGACGATCGACACCCCGGCTCGCGCCGGTGACACGGCGCTGGGTGCCAAGGTGCCGCTGGGGCGGCGAGGTCAGCCGCGGGACATCGGCCTGGCTGCGACCTTCTTGGCATCTGGGGCTGCCGACTACATCACGGGACAGGTCCTGGGCGTCGATGGCGGCGTGACGGTGAAGCATGGCCTGATTGACCTCGGCGATTGATCCCCATCAGTTGGATCATTCGATGACGCACATGGCGGAGCCCGGCGGACTTTCGCGTGGAGGCGTTCCTCGTCGAGACCGATCAGCCGGGTTGGAGCGTCGGGCCGTGTGCGCACGTCATGTCATGCGGGGTACCGGCGCGAGCCCCACTTCGTGGGCGACGTGTACGTCCGTGCCACGCATCTGGTGGGGTCCGAGGATGGCGGGTTCAAGGTCTTGCTCGACGGCGAGGCTGTCGGCAAGATCCGGGTGTCGGCCATCAAGGTCGGCATCGCGCAGCGCGCGCTCGACGAGGCCGCGACGTGTGCCGTGACGCGGATGCATCGAGATGCGGCGATCGGCGACAAGTTCAGCTCGATCCAATCCCTGCTGGCGGACATGCAAGCGTCGGTGGTCGCTCCGCGTTCTCTCCTGGTCGAACGGCTCTGCCAGGAGGCCAAGTCCTACGAGGTGGCTCAGGGGTCGGTCGATCTGCAGAGAGTCATCGTCGGACCGAGCGTCCTGCGGTCCGCCCGACGCCCGTCAGCGCGGCCGCACCCATGTACATGCCGGTTCAGGACCGGCGGACCAAACGAACAGGAAGTGGTACACCATGCAGAATCTCCTTGACCTGACCGACCGGGTGGTCGTGGTGACCGGAGGCAACTCCGGACTCGGCCTGGGCATGGTCGAAGGACTCTTGACAGCCGGGGCGGCGGTGGAGGTCTGGGGTACCAATTCCACCAAGAATCAGTCGGCGGCAGACTCGTTGTCGCAGTACGCATCGAAGCTGTCGTTCGAGGTGGTCGACGTCGGTGACGAGGCGAGCGTCGTCGAGGCGATGAGTGCCGTTGCCGCCAAGCACGGCCGACTCGACGCGTGCTTCAACAATGCCGGCATCGTCAACGGCTTTGCGGCGCCGCGGTTCGTCGACTCCTCGCTGGAGGAGTTCCGTCGTATCACCCGCGTCAATCTCGATGGGCACTATCTGGTGATGCGTGAGGCTGCCCGTCACATGATCGAGTTCGGCAACGGCGGAAGCCTGGTCGGCACCGCGAGTCTCGCGGTGAACTTCGGTGCGCCTCGCGAGGAGTCCTACGCCGCCTCGAAGGCGGGGGTGCAGGCGATCATGCAGTCGTTGGCCGTCGAGCTCGGCAAGTTCGGCATCCGCGCCAACACCCTGCTGCCGGGATGGACGATGTCGGTGCTCACGGAGGCGTGGACCAAGGAATCGCACGCGAACGAGAAGATCTTCCCGCGCATCCCCGTCAAGCGATGGGGGCAGCCGGCCGACTGGGCGGGGATCGCCGTGTACCTGGCTTCGGAGGCCTCGAGCTTCCACTCCGGTGACAGCTTCACGCTCGATGGCGGCTACAGCCGCTTCTGAGCCCGGCGGGGGCCGATCCGGGGGCACCGCTGGTGTCGAGGCCGTAGGTCTCGGCGCGTCGTCAGGTCGGATCGAGCCCTCATCTCGTTGACGTCAGACGCAGCATCTTGTAGGTTGGACGATTATTCGACTAGATAGTCGAATAATCGATTTGCGGGGTTCGAGATGGCAGCGCATCACAGCAGGCACGGGCAGGCAAACACCGGTCCGGCCGGAGACCTGCCGGTCGAGGTCAGCATCAACCGGCAGGCGGGCCCGCTGAGAGACATGCCGGCGGCCGCTCGAGCGGCCGAGCAGGCCGGATTCGACGCACTGCGGATCGGCGACATGCAGTCGACCAGCCGCGAGCTCTACACGACGTTGACGATGATCGCGGCCAGCACGAGCGTCATGAAGTTCGGCTCGGGCGTGACCAATCCCGTCACCCGTCACCCGAGCGTCGCGGCGTCGGCGTTCGCCTCGCTCCACGAGCTGTCGGGTGGCCGGGTGGTCATGGGGATCGGCCCGGGCGACAGCGCGGTCCACAACTCGGGCATCTCGCCGGCGAAGCTCGCCGACCTCGAGGAGTACGTCACGACAGTGCGTTCGCTGCACACCACCGGTCGGGCGACGTATCGCGGCAAGACGGTCGCGCTCGACTGGTGGACGGGGGAAGCCGTCCCGATCGTCATGTCAGCGCACGGGCCCCGATCGCTCCGGTTGGCCGGTCGCGTCGCCGATGGCGTGGTGGTCGGTCTCGGGATGGGCGCTGCGGCCCGTGAGCTCGCCGCCGAGCAGATCGCCCGGGGCGCTCAGGATGCCGGACGCGATCCGTCGCAGATCGCCGTGTGGCACCTGTCCTACCTCAACATCGCCGACTCGGTCGAGAAGGCGGCCGCGCAGGTCGGGTCGGTGCTGGCGGTAGGGGGAAATCTCCTGGCGAGATCGGCCGGTCGCGTCGTCATCCCCGATGCCCTGAGGCCGGCCTTCGACGAGCTCGCGCAGCGATATGACTACATCCGGCATGCCGACAGCGCGGCCACGTCCCCGAATGCGGCCCTGATCGAAGAGCTCGGACTGATCGACTATCTTGCCGAGCAGTTCGGGGTGTTCGGGACTCCGCGGCAGATCCGCACGAGGCTTCAGGACCTGGCAGGTGTCGGGGTCAGTCGGCACTGGGGTGGATATGTCCTACCGGACTACTTCGACTTCTGCCAGACGTGGGGATCTGACGTCGTCGGTCGCGTCGATGCGTGACGCGAGCGTCCCGGACGCCGGGCCGTGGCGCGTCCTGGGCGGGCCCGGGCCACTCTCGGGTGTCCGGGTCGTCGACTTCGGACAGTACATCGCCGGTCCCATGGCCGCGATGCTGCTGGCCGACCAGGGCGCTGATGTCATCCGCATCGACCCGCCCGGTGGGCCGCGGTGGCAGTCGCCCGCGAACACGGCGTTGCTGCGGGGTCGTCGCAGCATCGTCTTGGACCTCGCTGACGCCGAGGATCGGGCGCGAGCGCAGGCGCTGGTCGAATCGGCAGATGTGCTGATCGAGAACTTTCGACCCGGGGCGATGGCACGCTGGGGGCTGGATCCGGCAGCTTGCACGGCCCGGAATCCGCGCCTCATCTACTGCTCGCTACCGGGGTTCTCCCGGCACGACCCACGTGCGCAGGTGCCCGCGTGGGAGGGGGTCGTCATGGCCGCGGGAGGAGCGTACGCGCCGCTTCCGTCGATGCTGGAGAACACCGGTGACCCGGCAGACGTGCTGCCACCGTTGTTCACTCCCGTGCCGTTGGCATCGGTGCTGGCCGCCATGGAGGCCGCGATGGGTGTCGCGGCGGCCCTCGTCGCGCGCGAACGTGACCAGACGGGTCAGGTGGTCGAGGCGCCGTTGTTTGACGCGCTCCTGGAAGCCAGCTCCTCGCGCGCCATGACGTTCGAACGCCATGCACCTCGGTTCAGCGATTTCGGCTCGGGCGTGTATCGGTGCGCAGACGGGAGGATGGTGACCTTCTTGGCCAACTGGTTCCGCCACCTCCGCCTGTTCGTCGAAGCGGCCGGGCGGCAAGCCTGGATCGCTGACGGGTTGGTCGACCTCCACGCACTCAGGGAGGACCCGCAGCTCGGCGTCGAGCTCAGACGGCGGCTCGTCGAGCTGTTCGCCTCGCGTGACGCGAGGGAATGGGAGGCGCTGGCCCAGGCCAGCGGTTGCACGGTGGGCATGCTGCGGACTGCGCAGGAATGGCTGGCCGAGCCGGCTGCTGTGGAATCGGGCGCGGTGACCCTGCTCGATGATCCAGATCGCGGCCGGACGCACGTGCCGGGGTTGGCGGTGGAGGTCGAACCGTTCGGTCGAGCCGAGATTCGCCCGCCGCGTCCCGTCGGCACCGACACCGATGCGATCGTCCGCGCGATCGACCAGCAGATGTCAGGTTCGTCCCGCCGGCCGCTCGGCTCACCTCCCCAGGCCTCTGCGGGACCACGTCGGCCGGCTCTCGCCGGAGTGCGGGTGCTGGATCTCTCGCGTGTCGTCGCGGCCCCCACCACCGCGAAGCTGCTCGGACAGTGGGGAGCGGACGTCGTCAAGATCGACGCTGATCCGAGCAAGAGCGAGGCGAGCTTCGAGGAGCCCGCTCTGCACGAGCATCTCAATCGCGGTAAACGGACAGCCATCGTCGACCTGCACAGCGATGAAGGCCGGCAGGTCTTCAGCAGACTGGTTAGTCGAAGCGACGTGCTGGTCCAGAACTTCACGGTGGGCACCGATGAGCGTCTGGGCACCGACGAGAGGACGGTCCGCGAGCAGGCACCCGACATCGTCTCGGTGTACCTCAACACCTTCGGCACCCGCGGTCCCTGGGCCGGAGTGCGCGGCTTCGCCGAGATCGCCAACGTCACGTCGGGGCTGACCGATCACGTCCTGGATGGACGGACGCCCCGGTCGGGCTCCGACCCCACGATCGATGCGCCGCGCTGGTTCTACACCGACTACGCGACGGGTCTCCTGGGCGCCTTCGGCGCCCTGATCGGCCTGTACGGTCGCAGCCAGGGGGTCGCGAACGTCGCGGTCGAGACGTCCCTGGTCCGCGCGACGATGCTGGAGCAGATCTCGTGGATCGTCGGCTCGGCCGTCCCCGAAGCCGAGGCCACAGCCGTAGACGCCGGGGAGCCGTTCGGGCAGCGTCCATGGCAGCGGCTGTACCAGGCGGCTGACGGTTGGGTGTTCGTCGGTGCGACACCTGGGCAGTTCGTGAAACTGTGCCGCTGCTTGGACCTCGACACCGACGACCGCGAGGTCGCCGAGCTGGAAGTCGAGCTGGAGCAGGTGCTCGCCGCGGGATCGATGCACGAGCGTGAACGCGCGTTCCGGGATGCTGGGTCCGGCTTCCATCCAGTGGTGAGGCTCGACGAGGTCATGGCGCCGGGAGGTCCGGCCGAGGCGCTGGGTCTGCGTCTGGTTGACCGTACCGAGGACTTCGGCGTGGTCGCCATGGCCGGACCTGTGGTGCGCATGTCGGCGACTCCGATGATTCCGGGTGATTTCCCGGGGCGCTTCGGCGCCGACCTGCCGGCCCTGCTGGATGAGCTGGACGACCTGGACGAGAGGGTGTGAGGACCGCGGCTCACCTCGAGAAGTCGAGGACGAGTCGGCGGTGACCAGGCCTGGTCGATGACTCATCGCGACCTCTCGAGTGCTGGCGAAGGACGAACGACAGCCACCCCACTGGATCTCGCCTCATCGTTCAACTGACTAGGGATGCGCCATGGACGCGCGCTCACTGCAGGGAGTCGCTGAAGACCAACAGCCCCGTCGACACGTTCACGCTCGACGGCCCCCACGGCGTGCTCCTGGGCGAGCTGTAGGGGTCCCGCTCGCGGGTCTGCGCAGCACCGCTCTTGACAATCTGCGCTGCGGGTCACAGAATCAATTTCGGTTATTCGTCTATCTATTTAGATAGTCGAATCAATTCGGAAGGGTTCCCTCCGTGTCCTCTGTCAACTCCCTCTGCGCCATGAGGTCGCCACGACCTCGGCTGCGAGCTTCTGCGGTGGCGCTGACCTCTGTCGCCCTCGCCGCCTGTGCGGGCGAGACCGGCGCCTCGTCGGATGACGCAGCTGACGGCTCGTCCTCGGGTTCGATCGCGATGTCCCTCGAGACGGACGGACCGTTCACCGGCAAGGTGGTCGGCTCGCAGGTCATCGCTCCCGAGGTCGATGACTCGGATGTCTCAGCCGACACAGGGGCTGGCAACACGATCACCGTGGCAGAGCGCAAGAAGCTGAAGGTCGGCTTCTTCGTCCAGGCGGCAGGTACCCCGTACTTCCAGACGGCCTTCGCCTGCGCGAAGGCACAGGCCGAGAGCTACGGATGGTCGGTCGACCTCGTCGACGCGGCCGTCCGCGCAGCCGGGCTGGAGGGCAAGGTCAAGGTCTATGTCTCGGGTGGATCGCCCGACGTCGTGCAGGCCATGAAGGCCGGGCAGGTCCAGGCATCCCACCCCTTCGGACCTGGCAAGGCCGCACGCGCGGCGATCCAGATGCTTCACGAAGCGGTGGCCGGACATCCGGTTCCTTACCGTGACCGGCGACGACGGCGGGCTGCTCGTCTCGTTCTCCCAGCAGACCGCACCGTTCTTCACCGATCCGACTCCAGATGTCATCGCCTCCGGTCAGTACGAGCCGGACTCGGTCGAGTCCGCGAAGCCTGAGTAGCGCTGCAACGCCAAGCACACCGAACGTCACCCATACAGAGAGGCACGACATGTCAGCACGACTGCAGGGCAAGGTCGCATTCATCACCGGCGCGGCACGGGGTCAAGGGCGCGCCCACGCGGTGCGGCTCGCATCGGAGGGGGCGGACATCATCGCCCTCGATCTGGCCGGCACCCTTCCGGACGTCCCCTACGACTCTCCGACCCTGGACGACCTGGGCCACACCGCGAAGCTGGTCGAGGCCGAAGGCCGACAGGTCGTCACGATCCAGGCCGACACCAGAGACCTGGAGACCATGCGAAGCCGCCTCGACGAGGCGGTCGCCCAGCTCGGACGACTCGACGTCGTGGTCGGCAATGCAGGAATCTGCGTCCCGGCCGCGTGGTCCGACATCACGCCCGAGATGTTCGGCACCATGATGGACATCAACGTCACGGGCACGTGGAACACCGTGATGGCCAGTGCGCCTCACCTCATCACGTCGGGCGGCGGGTCGATCATCCTGACGAGCTCGTACGCCGCTCGCAAGATGACCCCGTTCATGGTCCACTACACCGCCAGCAAGCACGCGGTCACAGGACTCACGCGCGCCTTCGCCGCCGAGCTCGGTCAGTACGGCATCCGGGTCAACAGCATCCACCCGGGTGCCGTGGACACGCCGATGGGGTCCGAACAGCTCGTTGCGGCGCTGAACCGGGCGACAGAGTCCAACCCGAACCTCGGTCAGATCGCCACCTACGTGGAGCAGAAGCTCGCCGATCCTGAGCAGATCGCGGCAACCGTGGCCTTCCTGGCTTCGGACGACGCCGACTTCATCACCTCGGAGCAGGTCAGCATCGACGGGGGAGCCCAGCACTTCTAGCCGGAATCGATCGGGATGCGAACGGTCCCCGGGCGTCGACGCCTGGGGATCGTTCCTGGTCCATCAGGTTCGTCGCAGGATCCTCGCTGGGCTGATCACCTCGATCTGTGCCAGCAGGTCCTCGGCGCTCACGACGTCACCCCGGTGGGCACGACCACGGCCTTGCTGGCCTCGCCTCGACGCACGCACTCGATGGCGGACTGCGTCTCGGCCAGCTCGAAGCGGTGCGATATCAAGCTGTCGAAGTCTCGTTCTCGTCCGTGCTCGCCGGCGACCTCGACCGCGCGCTGGAAGTCGGCCAGGCCGTTGCCGAGGCTTCCCCTGATCACCAGGTCGCGGTTGTTGATGACGACGGGGTTGAAGGCGACGGTGGCTGACCCCGAGTAGATCCCCATGACCAGGTAGGTGCCGGCGACGGCGACCATCGAGACGCCCTCGGTGAACGCCGAGACGTGACCGGCGGCCTCGATCACGACGTCGGCCCCACGTCCGTCGGTGAGGTCCATGATCTCGGCCACCCGCTGCTCCCCGGTCGATCCAGCGAGCGCGATCGCGTGGTCGGCCCCGAACCGGGCGGCCGCGGTCAGGCGTGACGACGGGTCGCCCACGATGATGATGTGCGCCGCCCCGGACAGGGAACTGCTCAAGCAGGCGGCGAGGCCCACCGGTCCCGCGCCCTGCACCACGACCGTCGCCCCGGACAGATCGCCGAGTCGTCGAACTCCGCCGAGCGCCGTCGGCAGTGCGCAACCGAACGCGATCGCAGACTCGGACGTCGTGTGATCGGCGAGACGGTAGAAGGCGGAGGTGTCCTTGATCGTGGCGTAGTCCTGGTAGCCAGCTGACGTCGCGGCCCCGTACGGCACGGGCCAGGCGAGGGCCTCGCACAGTGCCGTCGACCCGCCCGCGGCGCACACGCTACAGCTGCCGCACGGTGTCGGTGGGGACCAGGAGACGCGGTCACCGACGCTCAGTGTCGCACCGGCACGATCGCCGGTGACCTCATCCCCGAGGGCGTCGACCACACCCACCCCCTCGTGTCCGAAGCAGATCGGGGTCGCCGGCGTCCTGACGTCACCGCTGAGGCGGTGGGCGTCGGTGCCGCACACGCCGGCATGCGTGACCCGCACGAGGAGCTCGTGCGGAGCCGGTGCGGGTACCTCGTGGGACCTGATCTCGAGTGGTCGGCCAGCCTGCGTGAAGACGACACTTCGTCCGATTCTCACGATTCCTCCATCATGGGTTCGCTGGACAACGACCATGTGCTGTTCGTTCAAGGTCGACCGGGTACTGGGTTGCTCGTCCGGATGCCGCAGCGGCCGGAGCCCTCGGGCCGGAACATCTGCTGCCCAGAAGATGACCCGGGCGGTTGACAAGTGTGCTCCGCAACCCGAGAATTGGTCATATAGTTGCACAAATGATCGAATAATCGAATGTTTCGGACCGTGTCGGCAAGGACTGGCCCTCGACCGTGCATGGCACGGCTCACGAGGCCATGAGACCACCGAGCAGAGAGAAGAAGGCGCCATGACGCTCTTGTCGTACCTCAAGGCTCCGAAGCCGCGGCCCTCCGTGGTGATCATCGGCGGTGGATTCGGCGGCATCGGCGCAGCCGTGCAGCTGAAGCAGGCCGGCTTCGACCGTTTCACCGTGCTGGAGCGCGCCGACGGTCCCGGCGGGACCTGGTGGCACAACTCCTACCCAGGAGCCGAGGTCGACACGCCGTCGGTGCTGTACTCGTACTCCTTCATGCCCTGGAAGTGGACCCGCACGCACGTGCGACAGGCCGAGCTGCAGGAGTACCAGTGTGCCGTCATCGAGCGGTTCGGCATCGCCGAGCACATGCGTTTCGGTGTCACGGTCGACCGCGTCGTCTGGGACGAGCCGAAGCAGGAATGGGCGATCTGGTCCGGCGGTGAGGAGATCATGCGTGCCAACCACGTGATCAGCGCCGTCGGTCTGCTCGGTGACCCGAAGCTGCCGTCGTGGCCCGGCCTCGATGACTTCGAAGGTCCGAAGTTCCACACCGCGCAGTGGGATCACTCCTTCGATCCGACCGGCAAGCGCATCGCCGTGGTCGGGTCGGGCTCCACCGCCGTCCAGGTCGTGCCGGCGCTGTCGGAGGTGGCCTCGGAGGTCATCATGTTCCAGCGCGAGCCGGGCTGGGTGGTTCCGAAGCTGGCTCGGCCGTACACCGACGTCGAGCGCAAGGCCCTCGACTCCCGAGTCGCCCAGCGCGTGTTCCGCACCACCATGCTCGTGCAGCGCGAGCGAGCGCAGATCAACGGCGCGGTCTATCGCCCCGGGACCAAGGAGAACGACGGTCTTCGCAAGGTCGCGGAGGACTTCATCCATCGCACCCTGGAGGGCAGGCCGGACTTGATCGAGGCCGTGACCCCGAACTATGTGTTCAACGGGAAGCGACCGATCATCTCCGACGAGTTCTATCCGTCGTTGCTCAAGCCCCAAGTGACCTTGGTGCCGTACGCCGTGCAGTCGGTCACCAAGAACGGCGTGATCGACGTGAACGGCAAGCCGCACGAGGTCGATGCGCTGGTCATGTCGACCGGTTTCAAGGCCGACTTCCTGACGACATTCGAGGTCGTGGGGCGCGAAGGTCGCACGATTCACGAGATCTGGGACGGTGACGAGACCGCCTTCCTCGGGATGATGGTCGAGGATCTGCCCAACTTCTTCCTCCTGTACGGGCCCAACACGAACGGCGGCACGATCCTGACGAGCCTGGAGCTGCAGATCAAGTACGTGGTCTCGGCCATCACGAGCGCGTGGAAGCGCCGAGCGTCCTCGGTCGAGATCCGTCCTGTGGTGATGCAGGCCTATGACCGCTGGCTACAGGAGCGGCTCAAGGGCACCGCCTTTCATTTCGAGAACAACTACTACCGCAGCGCCTCGGGGCGAATCGCCACACAGTGGGGTGACGGGGTCATCTATTACGGGCTCTTGACCAAGCTGTTCCGCGGGCCGGTGTGGAAGTTCAACTATCGCGTGGGTGAGAGTACGCCGAACAGGCCCCAGCAGCTTCGTCCGACCCCGTTTCGCCAGCACGTCTCCTGACCACTGAAGGGAAGTCGATCACGATGATGAAGAGGATCCTGGTGCTGGGAGTCGGCGCAACGGCGGCGTGGCGG
The DNA here is from genome assembly GCA_040511655.1 of Aeromicrobium sp. Classification (GTDB taxonomy): domain Bacteria; phylum Actinomycetota; class Actinomycetes; order Propionibacteriales; family Nocardioidaceae; genus Aeromicrobium. Next base: position 42,231 of record JBEVGQ010000180.1, read on the forward strand.
GTCGCTCCGTTCGTCCCGCGTGCCCTGGAGCACTACCGCGCCACCAGGGTGCTGCAGACCATGGAGATCAGCATGGTCATGCGGCCCAAGGAGGCGTCGGCCGCCAGTGCCGAGGACGGGGTGCTGCTCGACTCCGAGGTGTAGCTCGACCGGCAGCGCAGCCCCATGGACGGCCGTGGACGGCGTGTCGTGCTGTTAGGCCGACACGGCTGCCGCGACGACTCTCAGGCGCTCGGCGACGTCCTCGATCTGACGTCCGGACATGGCGGCGGGAAAGTTGGTCATGACCAGTGCCAGCTCGACCTGACGGTCTCTCCCGAGGAGAGGGACACCGATCCAGTCGACCGGGTGGACGACGTCGGGACGGGGGTCGGTGATCAGGTACGTCGTCCTGCTCATCTGCGCGAGGAGCGTGTTGATCGCCTCACGCGGCTCTTCTTGGGCGTCGCCGGCATTGGTCGCGAACTCGGTGAGCGCGTTCTCCAGCTGGTCCTTGGCATCGACGCGCAGAGCGACTGCGAAGCCACGGGTGCGGATGTCTTCCAGGATGCCCAGATGCGTCGGCAGGTCACTCGGATCGATGTCGACGCGTGACTGAGTGAGCCACTGGTCGATCTCGGACTGATCCCGCCATGCGACGAACAGTGACCCCATGGGTGGCTCGAGCGGCGACCCGCGTTGTCCCTCACGGAACGTGGTGCGGACCCGTGCGGGGTTCCCGGCGGCCGACAGCACGACGATCCAGTCTCCGATGGCTGCGCTGATCAGGCAGTGCGACCCGTGATCGGCGGCCAGCCTGCGCATGGCCGGTCGGAGCGCTTCGACCACCTGCGCTCGTCTCCCGAGCGACGCACGCCCGATCGGGATCAGGCGCGGGCCCAGGCGTACGCGACGCTGATCGGTATCCCGCACGAGGTATCCCGCGTCGAGCAGCTCGCCGACGACGGCGTGCAGGGTGGCCTTGCTGATGGTGAGCTCACGATCCAGCTCGGTCAACGAGTAGCTCGTGCCCGGCTGGCGAGCCAGGAAGTTCAGGACCTCGACGACGCGACGGGTCGGATTCGATGGTTGAGCCACCGCACGTGCACCCCTCTTGGTCGAGCGACTCGGGGGCATGTGGCCCCCGCCTGGTGGACACGATATGCCAGCGACGCTGCTCGTGAGCACGGAGTTCGACCTCGCCACTTCACCAGGACGTTCCGGGCCTGCTGGGCGTGGTCGGGGGGGTGCGTCATCCGCCGTCACCTGGCAGGCCTCCACGAACGTGCTCGGATAGACGCTGACACGTCGCGTGCTGTGCCGATAGCCGGTGAGCTCGGTGGTGGCGCAGTCCTGACGAGGTGAGGCGTGCGGGTCACTCCGAAGACGTGGCAAGGCGAATGCGTTGCCATTCCGCAGCGGATCGACGCGGCGACCGCACCACGGTGGCGCGGAATCGTACTGCTGTGCCGGCGTATCCGGTGGGGTCGCTCAGGACGATCATCATCGCAGGTCGAGGGCGCGGCAGCGGGCACTGTGATGTGGGTGCTGCGCGCGGAGTCGAATCAATTCAACTAATCATTTAACTGTATGTAATGTATGGTGAGGGTGTAGTTCATGCAAGGAGGCGGGGATCATGAGCAGCACCATGGCCGATACGAAGAGCGTGCGTGATGCCGAAACCGACCGGGCCTGGACACCGCGAGCGCCGTCGACCGAGTTGGTCTCAACGGCACAGCTTTCGGTGGTACGAATGCTGTGACCAGGGCTGAGGGGTTCGAGCCAGGCTCGCGGCGCACGGATGGTGAGACCGTCACCGACGAGCGCGAAGGTGCTGCGCCGGCCCAGTCTCTCGTTGGCCTGAAGTTGGTCTGATGATGGTGTCGAGCAAGTCGATCGCAACCATTCGGCGGACGGCGAAGGAGTGCCTCAGCGACAGTCATTTTGAGCGTTTCTTGCACGAGGAACTCTTGACAGCGCTGGAGGTCGGCGAGCTGCTTGACATCCCACCGCCGTTCCGTGCCGTTAGGCGATGGCGTGGAGACGGTCATGTGCTCGCGCTTCCAGTGGCCCGGGGCTTTCTGTACCCGGCGTTCCAGATCGACCATGAGCGGCGGAGACTCGACCCGCTCGTCGTAGCGTTCGTGAAAGCGCGCCGCGACCACAGCGCCTGGACGCAGCTGGCCCTGTGGTACGAGAGGAAGTTCGAGCTCTCGACATCCGCCGGAAGGACGTCGATCACATGAGTAGCGATCTTGTTCTGATCGACGCTCCCGGCGGCAAGGTGATCAAGCCGTCGCTCGAGCTGCTGACGATCGTGGTCTCGGGTGGTCGTGGCACCGGTGGCGACTTCACCGAGGTCGAGGCGTTCGCCGACAGCCTCGGTGCCGCCGTGGGCGCCTCGCGTGCTGCGGTCGACTCCGGTTGGTACCCGCACAGCTTCCAGGTCGGCCAGACCGGTAAGACGGTCTCGCCGCAGCTGTACGTCGCCAACGGCATCTCCGGGGCCATCCAGCACCGGGCGGGCATGCAGACGTCCAAGACGATCGTCGCGGTCAACAAGGACGACGAGGCCCCGATCTTCGAGCTCGTCGACTTCGGCGTGGTCGGCGACCTCAAAGCCGTCCTCCCGCAAGCCA
>JBEVGQ010000181.1:0-6838 GCA_040511655.1 Aeromicrobium sp.
GGAGGTCATCGCCCACCACGCGTTCCGCGTGACCCGCAACGAGGACCTCGAGGTCGAGGAGGACGACGCCGAGAACCTGTTGAAGGCCCTCGAGAAGGAGCTGCTGCGGCGCAAGTTCGGCCCGCCCGTGCGGCTCGAGGTCGAGGCCTCGATCGACGAGGACGTCCTCGACCTGCTGGTCTCAGAGCTCGGGGTGCGCGCCGACGAGGTCATCCGGCTCAAGGGCCCCCTCGACCTGCGCAGCCTCAACGAGATCGCCGACCTCGACCGTCCCGAGCTGCGCTACGACCCGTTCGTCCCGGGCACGCACCAGCACCTCGCCGAGGTCGAGACCGCCAAGCCCGCCGACCTGTTCAGCGCCCTGCGCAAGCGCGACGTGCTCGTGCACCACCCGTACGACTCCTTCGCGACGAGTGTGCAGCGCTTCATCGAGCAGGCCGCCGCCGATCCGCACGTGCTGGCCATCAAGCAGACGCTCTACCGCACGTCCGGCGACTCCCCCATCATCGACTCGCTCGTCGACGCGGCCCGCGCCGGCAAGCAGGTGCTGGTGCTGGTCGAGATCAAGGCCAGGTTCGACGAGCAGGCCAACATCCGCTGGGCCCGCAAGCTCGAGCGCGCCGGCTGCCACGTCGTCTACGGCCTCGTCGGCCTCAAGACACACTGCAAGCTTGCCCTCGTCGTGCGCGACGAGGCCGACGGGCTGCGCCGCTACGCGCACATCGGCACCGGCAACTACAACCCCAAGACCGCTCGGCTGTACGAGGACTTCGGCCTGCTGACGTCCGATCCCGCCATCACCCACGACCTCACCGATCTGTTCAACAACCTGTCGGGATTCGCGCAGGACTTCTCGTACCAGCAGCTGCTGGTCGCACCGGCGGGCCTGCGCGACGGCATCATCGAGCGCATCGACGACGAGATCGCCCACCACCGGGCCGGACGTCCCGCCAGCATCCGCATCAAGGTCAACTCGCTGGTCGACGAGGCCGTCATCGACAAGCTCTACGAGGCGTCCCGCGCCGGTGTCGAGGTCGACCTGATCATCCGCGGCATCTGCACGCTGCGGCCCGGGGTCGAGGGGCTCAGCGAGAACATCCGCGTGCGCAGCATCCTCGGCCGGTTCCTCGAGCACAGCCGCGTGTACTGGTTCGGCGGGGGTGGCGAGCCGCAGGCGTGGATCGGCTCGGCCGACCTGATGCACCGCAACCTCGACCGTCGCGTCGAGGTGCTGGTACGGGTGCCGACCCCTGAGCACACGCAGGCTCTCGGCGACCTCCTCGCCCGCTCGGCCGATCCCGAGACGACGTCGTGGCACCTGGGCGGCGACGGCAGCTGGACCCGCCACGTCGGCAGCTCCAACCTGCAGTCGATGCTCATCGAGCGCGCGCGGTCGCGGAGGTCGCGGCAGCCCTGAGGCCGTCGGCCCGCGGTCAGTCCCGCTCGACGGCGCATCCGGCGAACAGCAGGGGCCCCTCGCCGCTCATGTAGGCGGCCTTGTCGGGGTCGACGGCGAAGCGCAGCGTGGCGACCGTGCCGTCGACCGAGGCCCCCCGCAGGTCGAGGGTGTCCTCGACGCGTCCCGTGCGCCCGATGAAGGGGCCGGTCGTCAGCGCCGACCGCACCCGCAGCTGGTCGGTGGCCTCGGCCCGCGACCCGAAGGCCGCGACGAAGCGGATGGTCTGATCGCGGCGGCCGTCGACCAGGCCCCGGCCGGTGAACGTGGGCGACGTCAGGGTGCCCGCCCGGGCGACGGCGGCCCGGGCCTGCGCCCGGACCGTGGCGTCAGAGGCGGTCACCGAGGTCGCCCGACACCCGAAGGCCCGTCCCTGCAGCACCGCGGTGTCGGATCCGATCAGCGCCTGCGCGACGTCGGCCAGCGGACGGTTGGACAACGCAGACGCAGCATCGCCCCGAGCGGTCGCCAGCACGTTGCGGACGGGGCCCGGACGGTCGGCCGCGACGACGAGGCGCCGATCGCGGTCGACCGCCACGACGGCGAGGGTGCCGGCCGCCTGGGGGCTGAGCACGGCTCCGTCGTCGGGCGCGAGCGACCACAGGCCACCCCGGCGCGTGTAGCCCAGACGGTCGAGACGGTCCTCGACCTCGTCGAGCGAGACGTCGTCCGCCAGCCGGGCCGCCATCGCCGAGCCCGACTCGGCACGGCTGTACGCCTCCCAGTCGACGTCGGCGGCCGACCACCCGAGCTTGTCGTGCATCTCGTCGATGAGACCGCCCAGGACGGAACGCGTCGTGAGGTCACGCAGCGACCCCTTGTCGGCGAGGGTCGCCCGCGCCGCGGCGGTGCGGGCCCGGCCGAGGCCGAGGCGCGAGCGGATGGACTGCCAGTCGGTGAAGCCGGCGACGATCGTGGCGCTCGGCATGACGTCGAGTGCCTGCGCCAGCGGGGAGCGGACATCGGCCGATCGACCGGACGCCCACGAGCCGGCACCCAGCGCCAGCGCCATGACCAGCAGCGGGGCGAGGACGAGACCGACGAAGCGACGAGGCACGTCCTACCTCCCACATCATCGTCCGTTCACCTTCTCAGGGGACAATACGCACCATGGCAAGTGAACGGACGACGACGGCCGCGGGTGGAGTCGTGTGGCGCAAGCGCCCCGGACCCCGCAGGCCCGAGCCCCGCGTCGAGGTGCTGGTGGTCCATCGACCGTCCTACGACGACTGGACGTTCCCGAAGGGCAAGACCGACCCGGGCGAGACACTCCAGCAGACGGCGGTGCGCGAGATCGGCGAGGAGGCCGGCGTCCGCGTGCGGCTGGGGCATCCGTTGCGGCAGGTCACCTACCCGATCAGCGGTGGCACCAAGGTCGTCGCCTACTGGAGCGCGCGCGTGACCGGCCCCGACGACGACACGCCCTTCCGGCCCAACAAGGAGGTCGACGAGATCCGCTGGGTCGGCCTCGACGCCGCCGCCGAGCTGCTGACGTACGAGCACGACCTCGGTCTGCTCGAGGAGTTCCGCCGCCTGCACGCCCGCCAGGCGCACCGCACCCGCACCCTGGTGGTGCTGCGGCACGGCAAGGCGCAAACCCGGTCGGCCGACGTCGACGACCTCGCACGTCCGCTCACCCCGACGGGCCGCAAGCGGGCCGACGCGCTCGTCCCGGTGCTCGAGGCGTACGGCGTGCAGCGGATCGTCAGCAGCCCCGCGGCGCGGTGCACCCAGACCGTCGAGCCGTACTCGCGCTCGGTCAGCACGTTCCTCGAGATCGACGATCGCCTCTCCGAGCAGACGCGCGCGAGCCAGGTGCAACGGTCGATCGACATCCTGATGGATCGCAAGAAGCCCGTCGTGCTGTGCTCGCACCGCCCCACCCTGCCCTGGGTGTTCGAGGCGATCGGCATGGCCGTGGCAGAGCTGGCGCCCGGCGAGGGGATCGTCGTGCACCACCGTGGCGGCGTGATCGAGGCCACAGAACGCCTGTCCTGACAGGCCGGAACCACGCCGTGCGCCCCAGCGTTACGGCATCGTTCACCTTGCGTTCACTCCGGCGCGCCGATCGATACACCTGCGCTCCATACGTTCACGGCGTACGCATCATCTGATCCCAGAGAGGGACCCCCGTGAACCGCAAGAACCTGCGCATCGCCGCTCCGGCCGCCATGCTCGCCCTCGCACTCGGCCTGAGCGCCTGCGGCGCCGGCAACGAAGACTCCTCCTCAGACGGCTCCGGCAACAGCGGAGACTCCGGCGCGAAGGTGTCGGGCACCCTGAACGGCGCCGGTTCGAGCGCCCAGGAGGCGGCCGTCGCCGCCTGGAAGTCCAAGTTCCAGACAGCCAACCCCGACACCACGGTCAACTACGACCCGTCGGGCTCCGGCGCAGGCCGCGAGCAGTTCATCGCCGGCGGCGTCTCCTTCGCCGGTTCGGACGCCTACCTCACCGACGAGGAGCTCGCGAGCGCCAAGGCCAAGTGCGGCAGCGACATCGTCGAGGTGCCCACCTACGTCAGCCCCATCGCCGTGGTCTACAACCTCGACGGCGTCAAGGACCTGAACCTGTCGGCCGAGACGATCGCCAGCATCTTCTCCGGCAAGATCACGACCTGGGACGACGCGGCGATCAAGGCCGACAACCCGGACGCGAAGCTGCCCAGCACCAAGATCACGCCCGTCCACCGCTCGGACGACTCGGGCACCACGCAGAACTTCACCGACTACCTGAACAAGGCCTCAGGCGGTGTCTGGACCGACGAGGCCGCACAGACGTGGCCCATCAAGGGCGGCGAGGCCGCTGAGGGCACGTCGGGCGTCATCGCGGCCGTCACCGGTGGCAAGGGCACGATCGGCTACGCCGACGAGAGCCAGGCCGGCGACCTCGGCAAGGCCAACGTCAAGGTCGGCGACGACTTCGTCGCCCCGACGCCCGAGGCCGCTGCCAAGGTGCTCGACACGGCCAAGGCCGTCGAGGGTCGCGACGCGACCGACGTCGCGGTCGACATCGACCGGACGACCGAGGAGGCCGGCGTCTACCCCGTCGTCCTCGCCTCGTACCAGATCGCCTGCCAGACCTACAAGGACGCTGCCACGGCCGACCTCGTCAAGGCCTGGATGACCTACGTGACCAGCACCGAGGGCCAGTCCGCTGCCGCGGAGGCCGCCGGCTCGGCGCCCCTCTCGGGCGACTTCGCCTCGAAGGTCCAGGCCGCGGTCGAGACGATCAAGGCTGCCTGACCCCGTGCTGCCCGGGCTGGTCGAAGAACCCTTCGATCGGCCCGGGGAGCGCCTAGGTGGCTCCTCGGAGCCACCTCCTTCCACGTCCGAACACTTCGCTGAAAGGCACCGCCTGTGACCAGCACGCTGGATCCGCGTCGCAAGCGCTCCACCATCGTCCGCCCCGGTGACCGCATCTTCTCGGGCCTGTCGACCGGCGCGGGAGTCCTGATCCTGGTCGTCCTCGCGGGCGTCGCCGCCTTCCTCACCATCGAGGGCGTGCCCGGCATCACCGCGAGCCCCGACGAGGTCAAGAGCGGCCAGAGCTTCCTGCCGTACGTCTGGCCCCTGGTCTACGGCACCCTCGTCGCCGCAGCCGTCGCCCTCGTCATGGCCGCCCCCGTGGCCATCGGGGTCGCCCTGTTCATCTCGCACTACTCGCCTCGCCAGCTCGGCCAGGTCCTGGGCTACCTGATCGACCTGCTGGCCGCCGTTCCGAGCGTTGTCTACGGCCTCTGGGGCATCGGCTTCCTGGCGCCGCACACGGTGCCCCTCTACACCTGGCTGGCCGCCCATCTCGACTTCATCCCGTTCTTCGCCGGACCGGCGTCGGTCACCGGCAAGACCATCTTCACCGCCTGCATCGTGCTCGCGGTCATGATCCTGCCGATCATGACCGCCATCTGCCGCGAGATCTTCCTGCAGACCCCCCGCCTCCACGAGGAGGCGGCCCTCGCGCTCGGCGCGACCCGCTGGGAGATGGCGCGCATGGCGATCTTCCCGTACGCCCGCTCCGGCATCGTGTCCGCTGCGATGCTCGGGCTGGGCCGCGCCCTCGGCGAGACCCTCGCGGTCGCGATGGTGCTGTCGGTCGGTGCAGGCACCGTCACCGCCAACCTGATCAGCAGCGACAACCCCAGCACGATCGCCGCCAACATCGCCTTGAAGTTCGCCGAGGCGAGCGGCAAGTCGGTCAACGTGCTGATCGCGACCGGCCTGGTCCTGTTCGTGATCACCTTCCTCGTCAACTTCGCCGCGCGGGCCATCGTGGACCGCCGCAAGGAATTCTCCGGAGCCAACTGATGACGACTCTCACCCCCGCTCCCCTCGACGTCCGCGAGGAGCTCTACGGCGCGCAGCTGCCGTCGTGGGCGCCCAAGGCCGTCATCGGCGGCGGCGTGCTCATCGGCCTCGCGCTGTACCTGACCGGGGTCAACCTCGTGGTTGCCGCGCTGGCGGTGCTCGTGGTCAGCCTCGTGCTGCCCCTGTGGTCGGTGGCCGTCGAGGGCAGCCGCAAGGCCACCGACCGGCTCGTGACGGTGATGGTGACATCAGCCTTCGTGCTGGCGATGTTCCCGCTCGCGAGCATCCTCTACACCGTCATCAGCAAGGGCGCCCCGGTGCTCTCGTCGCAGTTCTTCACGTACTCGATGCGCAACGTGGTCGGCGAGGGCGGCGGCATCTACCACGCCCTGGTCGGCACGCTGCTGATCACCGGCGCAGCGACCGTCATCTCCGTGCCGATCGGGCTGTTCGCGGCGATCTATCTCGTCGAGTACGCCGACGGCAACCGCATGTCGCGCTGGATCCGCTTCCTCGTCGACGTCATGACCGGCATCCCGTCGATCGTGGCCGGTCTGTTCGCCTACGCGCTGTTCGTGCTGTTCTTCGGCGAGGGCGTCCGCATGGGCATCGGCGGCTCCGTCGCCCTCTCCGTGCTCATGATCCCCGTGCTGGTGCGGTCGACCGAGGAGATGTTGAAGCTGGTGCCCAACGAGCTGCGCGAAGCCTCGTACGCCCTGGGTGTGCCGAAGTGGCGCACCGTGGCCAAGGTCGTGCTTCCGACGGCGCTGGCCGGCATCGTCACGGGCATCACGCTCGCGATCGCCCGCGTGATCGGCGAGACCGCTCCCCTGTTGATCATCGCCGGCACGACGGACTCGGTGAACTTCAACCTGTTCGACGGCCGGATGGCGACGCTGCCGGTCTTCGCCTACTCCTCGATCCGCAGCCCCGGCATCCCGCCGGAGTTCAGCATCGACCGCGCCTGGGGCGCCGCACTCACGTTGCTGCTGATCGTGATGCTGCTCAACCTGATCGCCCGACTCGTCTCCTACTTCTTCTCGCCCAAGGGCGAGCGCTAAACCGTCCAGGAAGGACA
>JBEVGQ010000182.1:0-2756 GCA_040511655.1 Aeromicrobium sp.
CTACGAAGGCACGCTCGACGAGGCCGAGGACAAGCTCGACGGCCAGCTCTGGGCCTGACGCCCGGGTGTGACGTCATCACCGATGCGGCAACGCAGGTACTGATGTGATGACGTCCGCAGAGGCCGGACGTCAGGCGCCCCAGTCGGCGGGCTTGCTGGCCGCTCCGTCGAGCCACAGCTCGTCCTTCTCGCCGGCCATCGTCGCGTCGTCGAGGCCCTTGCCCCGAGCTTCGTCGACGAGCTGGCGCGGCGTGCGTCCGGTCCTGGTCTCGACGGCGTCGAGATAGGCCTGGAACGACATGGGGTCTCCTGCCACTGGACGGCGTCTGGTCGTCAGTTCTATCGCGCGGAGGGGGCGTCCACTACCCTCGTGGCGTGAGTCAGATCGTGGTCTTCTCCGGAAGCGCGCACCGCCCCCTTGCCGAGAAGATCTGCTCCGAGCTCGGGCAGCCCCTGTCGGCGTCCGACACCTTGCGGTTCAGCAACGACTGCCTCCAGGTGCAGCTGCTGGCCAACTGCCGCAAGAAGGACGTCTTCATCATCCAGCCGCTCGTGCCTCCGACGCAGGACCACCTGATGGAGCTGCTGCTGATGATCGACGCTGCGAGGGGCGCCAGCGCCGACTCCGTCACGGCCGTCATCCCGCACTACGCGTACGCCCGGTCCGACAAGAAGGACGCCTCGCGCATCTCGATCGGCGGGCGGCTCGTCGCCGACATGCTGACCACGGCCGGCGCCGACCGGGTCGTGACGATGACGCTGCACGCGCCGCAGGTGCACGGCTTCTTCAGCGTCCCCGTCGACCACCTGACGGCGATCGGTGAGCTCGCCGACCACTACCGCAGCCGCGACCTCACCGACACCGTCGTGGTCTCGCCCGACCTCGGCAACGCCAAGACGGCGTCGCTGTTCGCACGTCTGCTGGGCGTCCCTGTCGCGGCCGGCAGCAAGCAGCGGCAGGCCGACGACAAGGTCGTCATCGACGCGATCGTCGGTGACGTGGCCGGCAAGAAGGCCATCGTGCTCGACGACGAGATCGCTACCGGCGGGTCGATCATCGAGCTGATGAACAAGCTCGAGGAGGAGGGCTGCACCGAGGCGTCCGTGGCCTGCACGCACGGCCTGTTCACGGGCAAGGCCGTCGAGCGCCTGCGCAACCACGCCTCGATCACCGAGGTCGTCACCACCGACACCGTCCCGCCGCCGGCCGACTGGCCCGAGCTGCAGGTTCGCTCGGTCGCCGGGCTGTTCGCCGAGGCGATCGCCCGCATCCACGCGGGCGAGTCGGTGTCGTCGTTGTTCGACGGCGTCGACCCCGCGCACGCACCGCCGCAGCCCAAGCTCCCGCTCTGACGAGCGCGCGGGTGTGATGTCCGTCGATCCGCTGTTGCCGAGACCCGCCGGGCACGTAGGGTCGTGGCTTGTGGACGCACCCATCGGCATCTTCGACTCGGGCTTCGGCGGCCTGACGGTCGCACGAGCCGTCCTCGACCAGCTGCCGCACGAGCCGGTCCTGTACCTCGGCGACACGGCACGACAGCCCTACGGGCCCAAGCCGATCTCGGAGGTCCGCGAGTACGCCCTCGAGTGCCTCGACCACCTCGTCGACCAAGGCGTCAAGGCGCTCGTCATCGCCTGCAACTCCGCCAGCGCGGCCGTGCTGCGGGACGCCCGCGAGCGCTACGACGTGCCTGTCGTCGAGGTCATCGTGCCCGCTACCCGCCGAGCCGTCAGTGCCACGCGTAACGGCGTCGTCGGCGTCATCTGCACCGAGGCGACCGCGACCTCGCGTGCCTACGACGACGCCTTCGCCGCCAATCCCGGCATCACGCTGCACACGCAGCCCTGTCCGGCGTTCGTCGACCTCGTCGAGCAGGGGGTCACGAGCGGCCCCGAGCTGCTCGCCGCCGCCGAGACGTACCTGCGCCCCCTGGTCGACCTGGGCGTCGACACGCTGGTGCTCGGCTGCACCCACTACCCGCTGCTCACCGGCGTACTGTCCTACGTCATGGGTGACGGTGTCACGCTCGTCTCGAGCGCCGAGGAGACGGCCAAGGACGTCTACGCGCTGCTCGTGCGAGAAGACCTCGAGCGCGACCGCGCACTGCCCGCCCCGATGCACCGGTTTCTCACGACCGGGCGCCCCGACGACTTCGCGCAGCTCGGACGCCGGTTCCTCGGCCCCGAGATCGACTCGGCCGAGCAGTTCTCGTGGGTGGGTGCGTCGTGAAGCTGACCGTCATCGGCTGCGCCGGCTCGTTCGCCGGACCCGACTCTCCTGCCAGCTGCTACCTCGTCGAGGCTCCTCACGACGGCGGCACGTACCGCCTGCTGATCGACCTGGGCAGCGGGGCGTTCGGACCACTGCAGCGGCACAGCACGATCCGCGACATCGACGCCATCGCGCTGTCCCACCTGCACGCCGACCACTGCTTCGACATGTCGGGCTTCTACGTCGTCAGTCGCTACCACCCGCAGGGCGCCTTCGACCGCATCCCGGTGCACGCGCCCGAGGGGGCCGGCGACTTCCTCGTCGCGGCGTACGGCGAGGAGGAGCGCAGCGGCATGAGCGAGCAGTTCGCCTTCAGCCCGTGGCAGGACGGAGCGACGGTGCAGCTGGGCCCCTTCAGCGTCACGTCGGTGCTGGTCAACCATCCCGTCCCGGCGTTGGCGCTGGGGCTCCCGACCCCCGAGCCCCCCCACCCCCCCTCCGGCGCCACCGGGCCCCGCGCCCCGCGGGTCCGCCACGTCGACCG
>JBEVGQ010000183.1:0-5220 GCA_040511655.1 Aeromicrobium sp.
GGTACCAGCGCGGGGTGCTTCCGCCGCAGGCGACGCGGCGCCAGATGGACGTGCTTGCCGCCTACGTCGCCGCCGGCGGGTCGGTCCACGACGCGGCCGAACTCGTGGGTATCAGGCCCAGCACCGTCAAGCGGCACCTCGCCGACCTACGAGCGCGGTCGGGACTGACGACCGAGCAGCTGATCTATTCGGGCCGCGCCCTTGGTTGGCTCGTCGTCCCGAGCCTGGAGCCAGCGTGATCTCTTGAATGCAGGCTGAGCCCCCGCGCGCGACCCCGAGTGCCCATCGCTCGCTCAAGCCGGACTATGCGCCAACCACTCTCGCTCCGCAGTCAGGCCGTGCCGATGGGATCGGCACGGTCGGGCGACGCCCGGAGGCTGTCCAGACCGGCGAGGATCAGATCGAGACCGAAGTCGAACTCGCTGGCGAAGTCGTAGCCGGCCTTGCCCACGTGCTCGGCAACGGACTCGGCGAGGTAGGGATAGTCGTCAGCGGGGAACTGGCTGAGAATCTCGATCGCCAACTTGTCGACCTGGTCCGTGCTTTCGAAGGGCAGGGTCTGCTCTTGCAGCGCGAAGCCGAAGATGAAGCTGTCGAGCAGGGTGAAGGCGTGAACGGCCATCGCGACGGAGAAGCCAGCCTGCCGCAACGCCCGTATCACCATGTCGTGGTATCGCATGTTGCCCGGGCCTGGATGGACGCGGGACTGGATCACCCCCAGCGCCCAGCGGTGACGCGCGAGCACTTCGCGGATCGAGTTGGCTTGCTGACGCATCGCCCCTTTCCAGTCTGACCCTCCGGCGGTGACGTCGATCTCCTCGTACATCACGTCGACCATCGCGTCGAGCAGATCGTCCTTGTTCGCGAAGTGGTTGTAGAGCGCCATGGGGTACACCCCCAGCTCCTGGGCGACGTTCCGCATGCTGAGCGACTCGATTCCGCCTTCATCAGCGAGCTTGATGGCCGTTCGGAGCACTCGCTGCCGGCTGAGTGGGACTCGTCGTCTGGTCCTCGATCGTTGCTTGACAAACATTTGCATCCCTCTCGGCACCTGGGTCTTGACGTATGTACGCTGTACATCTAATGTACGCCGTATTGGCGATGTACGCCGTACATTAGCAGGAGACCACCATGAAGGCAATCGTTCAACCAACCTATGGCTCACCCGATGACCTGCAGCTGCGCGACATCGACCAGCCCACGATCGGCGACCACGACGTGCTGGTGCGCGTGCATGCCGCGTCGGTCAACACCGCCGACCGGCTCATCCTGCGCGGCCGCCCCTATCTGATGCGCGCCGCGGGCTCCGGACTCGGCTTTAGCCCGCGTCGACCCCAGTTCGCCGTCGCGGGCACGGACCTCGCCGGTCGTGTGGCGGCGGTAGGCAGTTTGGTGACCGCCTTCCGCCCCGGCGACGAGGTGTACGGGAGCGTCCCCGGCGCGATCGCGGAGTACGTCGCGGCGCCGGACACCGCCCTGGCGGCCAAGCCGTCGAGCCTCAGCTTCCAACAGGCCGCCGCGATGCCGCTGGCCGCGCTCACCGCACTCCAGGGGCTTCGCGATGCCGGACAGGTCCAGCCCGGGCAGCGGGTTCTGATCAATGGGGCCTCGGGCGGCGTCGGCACCTATGCGGTGCAGATCGCCAAGGTCCTGGGCGCCGAGGTGACCGCGGTGACCAGCGGCCCGAACGTCGAGATGGTTCGATCACTCGGCGCCGACCACGTCATCGACTACACCAGCGAGGACTTCACGGAGTCAGCCAGTCGGTATGACGTCATCCTGGACCTTGTGGGCAACCACTCACTGTCGGCTCGACGACGCGCGCTGACCGCGACGGGCACGCTGTTGCTGTCATACGTCGGTACCAACCGCTGGGTGGGGCCGATCGGTCACATCCTGGCTGCCGTGGTGCTGACGCGGTTCACGAGCCACAGGATCGTCTCGTTCACGACCGCTCCGAGCAGTGCCGACCTGCTCGTCCTTGCGCAGCTGACAGACGACGGAAAGATCGTGCCGGTCATCGACCGGACCTACCGCCTCGACCAAGCAGCCGAGGCGATCCGCTACCTGGAACTCGGACGTGCCCGGGGCAAGGTCATCATCAGCATCAGCGACCGCGGCGCGCTGGCCGCGCTGACGCGGGCGAGTGTGGCGTCGTGACGGCGCCAGCGATGCCAGTGGGGCCGTACGCGGCTCGTCTGACCATTGACTACCCCGAACGCCTTGATCGGGTTACGACCTTCTTTCGCCTGATCTGGGTCATACCGATTGCCATCGTGCTCGGAGTGATCACGGGGAGCGGGACCCACATGATGGTCACCGCAGCCGGTGAGCAAATTGTCGGAGCCGGCGGTGGACTGCTCGCTGGCTTGGCTTTCGCCACGGCGCTGATGATCGTCATCCGCATGCGCTACCCGCGCTGGTGGTTCGACTTCGCACGGGAGCTGACCCGCTTCGGCGCCCGCGTCGGTGCCTACGTGGCCCTGCTCACGGACCGATATCCGTCCACTGTCGAGGAGCAATCGGTGCACCTCGAGATCGAGTATCCAGAGGTCGATCGCGACCTGAACCGCTGGCTTCCACTGGTCAAGTGGTTCCTGGCGATCCCCCATTACGTCGCGCTGATCGTCCTGATCATCGGAGCGGCCCTCGCCATCGTGATCGCCTGGTTCGCGATCCTCATGACCGGGCGTTATCCCCAGCCGCTCTTCAACTACGTGGTCGGCGTCGGGCGGTGGAGCCTGCGCGTGAACGCCTACGCGTTCCTGCTCGTGACCGACCGCTATCCCCCCTTCAGCCTGAAAGCAGGGTAGTCATGCGAATCCTCCGAGAGCTCTCGCGGCGCAAGCTGCGCACGAGCCTGACCATCACCGGCATCACCATCGGCATCTGGGCACTCGTGGTGTTCAGTTCGCTGGCCAACCAGATCAACGGCCTCGTCGGCATGGGCAGCGAATACTTCGCCGACAAGATCGTCGTCACCGACGGCATGGCCTTCGGCTCGTCGCCGATGCGCCTCGACGACGTCGAGATCATCGCCGGCCTCGACGGCGTCGGTGCCGTCCAGCCCAAGGTCGAGATCCCGTGGGACCCCGATCCCGCTATCGGGTTCGGCGCGCCGGACTTCCTGGTCGGGACCATCCCGGGCGCCGACGCCGGGTTCGAGACGTTCACACTCGAGCTGGCCACGGGACGCCAGCTCATCGCCGAGGACACCGGCAACGTCGTGGTCCTGGGGTCGACCATCGCCCGCAAGTACGGCGTCGTCGCCGGCGGGACGGTCGACATCCGAGGCGAGTCCTTCGAGGTCCTTGGGACCCTGCAACCCACCCTCAGCTCGCCCGACACGAACGGCTTCATCCCGCTCTCGACGGCCCAGGCGCTGTACCTGGGCGACCTGCCCCCACTCGTCGCCGAGTCGCTCCAGGCGGACGAGCTGGCCAACCAGATCGTCGTCTTCCCCGAAGTCGGTGCCGACCCGACGACGGTGGCCGCGGCGATCGAGGCCGCGGTCGAGAACAGCGCGACCATGACCGGCGCCGAGTTCTCCGAGACGGTCGGCGCCACGACCGTGATCTTCAACGCGATCATCATCGGGGTGGCCGCCATCAGCCTCATCGTGGGCGGCCTGTCGGTGATCAACACGATGGCCATGAGCGTGGCCGAGCGGACCCGCGAGATCGGCATCCGGCGGGCCATCGGCGGCTCCCGGCGACGCATCGTCCGCGAGCTCGTCGCCGAGGCCGGGGTCATCGGGCTGCTGGGCGGCCTGATCGGGCTCGGCCTGGGCGCTGCGGTCGTCGTCCTGGTCAACGAGGCCGGCCGATCGAGCGGCACCGTCCTCTTCGACCTCACCGCACAGACCGCGGCGTTCGCGGTCGGCTTCAGCACGATCCTCGGGATGGTGGCCGGGATCATCCCGGCCTGGACTGCCGCACGGCTCGACCCGGTGTCGGCCCTGCGCTACGAATGACCAACGACCGAACGACGAAGGAGCGAACGATGAACCTGATCGAAGCGACCGACCTGCGCAAGACCTACCGGCTGTCGCGCCGGACCAGCATCGATGCCCTGCAGGGTGTTGACGTCAGCATCGCCGCCGGCGAGATGGTGGCGATCATGGGGCCGTCAGGCTCCGGCAAGAGCACGCTCATGCACCTGCTCGGGCTGCTCCACGCGCCGGATACCGACGACGGCCCGGCCCCGACCCTGCGCATCGATGGGGTCGATGCGACGACCCTCTCGGACGGCGAGCGAACGTCCATCCGGGCTCGATCGATGGGCTTCGTGTTCCAGTCCTTCAACCTGGTCCCGACGCTCACCGCCGAGGAGAACGTGGCCCTCGCCGCCGAGTATGCCGGGACGTCCGGTTCGGCAGCCCGTGTGGCTGCGCGCGCCTCGCTGGCGTCGGTCGGCCTTGCCGAGCGAGCGGGGCACCGGCCGATGGAGTTGTCAGGGGGCGAGCAGCAGCGCGTGGCCATCGCCCGTGCCCTCGTGAACGACCCGAAGCTGATCCTCGGTGATGAGCCGACGGGCAACCTGGATTCATCCCGGGCCGCGGAAGTCCTGGGCCTGCTCCGTCGCTTCAACCGTGAGCGCGGGCAGACCGTGCTCATCGTCACGCACGACCAGGAGGTTGGCGCCGCCTGCGACCGGATCATCCGGATGCGTGACGGGCGGATCATCGCCGACGAGCGCGTGGCGGACGTGCAGGTTGCCGCATGACGGCCGGAACAATGCGCGATCACACACAAGCACTCGGCGAACCGATCATCCGTGCCGGGTTGCTGGCAGGCGCCACAAGTCGCTTCGTCTTGGTCCCGCTAGCTACGAGTCTCCACCGCCCGCGCGCTTGACCAGCGCCTGGTACTGCGACCGCAGGACATCGACCTCGGCCTGGAGTTCGGCGCCCTCGGGACTGGCTGGGTCGATGTCCGCGAGACGACGCTCGACGGCTCGCCACTCGGCGAGCACGTCGCCGATACGGTACATCTTGGCCGAGAGCTTCGTGGTCGGCCGCTCGACCGGATAGAAGAGCGCCCGGAACCTGCCGTCGGCCTCTTCGAGGATCGCGGAACGGACCCGCACGAGCTCACCGTCGAGTCGCCGGAATGCCCCCTCGGCAAGGACCCCCTCCGGCCGCGACGCGAAGTACGCGGCGCGCCACGCTTCCTGTTCCGCCGGGTCGGGTGGGATTGCCGCGAAGGCGTCACCCGGCAG
>JBEVGQ010000184.1:0-4390 GCA_040511655.1 Aeromicrobium sp.
GCGGTGCTGTCGTGAGTGCCACCGGCGACGCCCGGCTCCTGATCCACCGCCTGATCACGTTCGGGGTGCGCGACGCCGTGCTCTCGCCCGGTTCGCGGTCGGGCCCCCTCGCGACAGGGCTGCTCGCGGCCGAGCGCGCCGGCGCCCTGCGCCTGCACGTGCGGGTCGACGAGCGCGAAGCCGCCTTCCTCGCGCTGGGCCTGGCCAAGGCGTCGCACCAGCTCGTGCCCGTCGTCACCACGTCCGGCACGGCAGTGGCCAACCTTCACCCCGCGATGCTCGAGGCGGTGCACGCCGACGTGCGGGTGCTGGCGGTGACGGCCGACCGACCGGCGCGACTGCGCGGCACGGGAGCCAACCAGACGACCGACCAGCGCCAGATCTTCCCCGGGGTCCCGTACGCCGATCACCTCGACGAGCTCTCCGGCCGCACGCAGCACCTCAACCTCGAGCTCGACGAGCCCCTGCTCGAACCGGTCGAGTGGGACTTCGAGCCGCTCGGTCCGCCCGACTGGACCATGTCCGTCCCCCAGCAGGTCGGCGCGCACGTCCTCGACGTCGGTCCCCGCACCGTGGTCGTGGCCGGCGACGACGCGCGCCAGCCCGCGCGCATCGTGGCCCGCGACGCCCGTTGGCCGCTGCTGGCCGAGCCGAGCTCAGGCTCGCGCAACGGCCAGGCGCTCGTCGCCTACCGCCAGCTGCTGGCGCACTCGCCGCTCGCCGACCAGGTCGAGCGGGTCGTCAGCTTCGGGCACGCGACCCTGACGCGTCCGGTCACGCGGCTGCTGGCTCGCACCGACATCCCGATCGTCCACGTCGGCACGCAGGCGACGTTCCCCGTCCCGGCCGGGCCCAACGTCACCTTCGTCGAGCACGTCGAGGTCGACGGCGCCGACGACGGCGAGTGGCTCGACGGCTGGCTGGCCGCCGACGCGCTGGCGACCGCCGCGATCGACCGTCTCGTGCCCGGCACGCCGTACGAGGTGGCACGAGCGGTCAACGCCGCCGTGCCCCCGGGCGGCCTGCTGTTCGTCGGCTCGTCGAGCCCCGTGCGCGACCTCGACCTCGTAGCCCGCCCCTACACGGTGGGCGAGAAGCGGCTGATCATCGCCAACCGCGGCCTGGCGGGCATCGACGGCGTCCTGTCGTCGGCGATCGGCGCCGCCCTCGGACGCCCGTCGAGCCGGGCGATCGCCTACGTCGGCGACCTGACGTTCCTCCACGGCAGCAACGGTCTGCTGATCGGCCCCGACGAGCCCCGACCCGACCTGACGATCGTCGTGGCCTCCGACGACGGGGGCAGCATCTTCACGACGCTCGAGCAGGGCGGGCCCGACTATGCGGCGTCGTTCGAGCGGGTCTTCGCGACGCCCACGGGCGCCGACATCGGCCGCCTGTGCGCCGGCTACGGCATCGCCCACCGGCTCGTGCAGGCGTCCGATCTGGCTGCCGCGCTGGCCGACGACGTCACCGGCATCCGCGTGATCGAGGTGCCGGTCGACCGGACAGGTCGTCGCGAGCTGGACGCGCGGATCGCCGCAGAAGTCCGGGCCGTCCTGCATCCGTGACACCTGTTGTGTCACGGACATACTCGCAGTAGGTTTGTGGCCCACGTCACCGCGGGAAGAGGCAGTCATGGCCCATGAGATCTTCGACTACGTCGTCATCGGCTCGGGCAGCGCCGGCGGAGTCATCGCCGCGCGCCTCACCGAGGACCCGCAGGTCAAGGTGCTCCTGCTCGAGGCCGGCCCGCAGGACGACGACGAGATGATCCACATGCCGCTGGGCTTCTCGACGCTGTTCAAGACCAAGTGGGACTGGAACTACGAGACGACCCACCAGAAGCACCTGGCCGGACGCCGCGCCTACTGGCCGCGCATGAAGGCGCTCGGCGGCTGCTCGTCGATGAACGCGATGATCTACATCCGCGGCAACCACGCCGACTACGACGAGTGGCGCGACGCCCACGGCGCCGCCGGATGGGGCTTCGACGACGTCCTGCCGTATTTCAAGCGCGCCGAGGGCAACACCCGTCTGGGCGATCCGTTCCACGGCACCGACGGGCCCCTCCACGTCGAGGACCGCCGTTACAACCACGAGCTCAGCACGGCATTCATCGAGGCAGGCGTCGCCGCGGGCCTCAAGCGCAACCCCGACTTCAACGGGGCCTCCCAGGACGGCATCGGCCTCTACCAGGTCACGTGCAAGAAGGGACGTCGGTGGTCGGTCGCCGACGCCTACATCCATCCGGCCGAGCAGCGCCCCAACCTGACGGTGCTCACCGAGGCGTTCGTGACCCGCATCGTGCTCGAGGGCACCCGTGCGGTCGGCGTGGCCTACACGCGCGGCGGCGAGTCGTTCGAGGTGCGCGTCGAGGCCGAGGTCGTGCTGAGCGGCGGCAGCATCAACAGCCCGCAGCTGCTGATGCTCTCGGGCATCGGGCCCGGCGCCCACCTGCGCGAGATGGGCATCGACGTTGCCGTCGAGTCGCCCGGCGTCGGCCAGAACCTGCAGGACCACCCCGTCTCGGGCGTGCTGAGCTACACCAAGGACACCACCGACGTCGCCGAGATGCTGGGTCTCGGCAACCTGCTCAAGTGGCGCGCCACGGGCAAGGGCCCGCTCGGCTCCAACGTGGCCGAGACGGGCGCGTTCTACTCCTCGCGCGACGACCTCGACCTGCCCGACATCCAGCTGCACGTCGCGCCCACCGGCTTCTATGACAACGGCATGCACGAGCCCACGAGGCGTGCCCTGACGACGGCCGTCACGCTGGTCAACGTCCAGAGCAAGGGCAGCATCACGCTGCGCTCGGCCGATCCGACCTGGCACCCTGCGATCGATCCCGGCTACTTCGACGACCGGGCCGACCTCGACGCGATGGTGGGCGGCTACCGCCGGGCGCTGGCCATCCTGCGCGAGGGCCCCATCGCGCGCTACCTCGACGAGCCGTGGATGCCTGCGTCCGCCGACCCCACCGACGACGAGATCATCGAGACGATCGGACAGCTCGGGCAGACGCTCTACCACCCCGTCGGCACCTGCGCGATGGGCACGATCGAGGGCAGCGTCGTCGACGCCGAGCTCAAGGTCCACGGCGTCGAGGGCCTGCGGGTCGCCGACGCGTCCGTCATGCCGCGCGTGCCCCGAGGCAACACCAACGCCCCCACCATCATGATCGGCGAGAAGTGCGCCGACCTCATCAAGGCCACCTAGGGCTGTGCCGCCTAGAAGCCAGTGCCATGCAGTTCCCAGTGCCCATCAACATCAGGAGACCCGATGACCGCAACGCTGGAGCCGACCGCCGCCACGGATGCGCCGGTCGAGACCTTCGACTCCTTCAACCCCGCCAACGGCGACCTCGTCGGCACGCACCCCGTGACGTCCAAGGCCGAGGTCGACGCCGCCGTGGCACGCGCGCGAGAGGCCGCTGACTGGTGGGGCTCGCTGAGCTTCGACGAGCGGGCCGAGCACCTGCTGACGTGGCGCAGCGTCATCACCCGCCGCATCGCGCAGCTGGCCGACCTGTCGCACCGCGAGAACGGCAAGCCGCACGGCGACGCGCAGCTCGAGATCATCCTGGCGATCGACCACGTCGCGTGGGCGGCCAAGAACGCCAAGAAGGTGCTCGGACCGAGCAAGGTCAAGTCGGGCCTGCTGATGGCCAACCAGGCCTCGACGGTCGAGTACAAGCCGCTCGGCGTCGTCGGTGTCATCGGACCCTGGAACTACCCGGTCTTCACGCCCATGGGCTCGATCGCCTACGCCCTCGCCGCGGGCAACACCGTCGTGTTCAAGCCCAGCGAGTACACGCCGGGCGTCGGCCAGTGGCTCGCCGACACGTTCACCGAGGTCGTCCACGGACGTCCGGTGCTGCAGGTCGTCACGGGCCTCGGCGAGACCGGCAACGCGCTGTGCACCGCGGCCGTCGACAAGCTCGCGTTCACCGGGTCGGGAGCCACCGGCAAGAAGGTGATGGCCGCCTGCGCCGAGAACCTCACGCCCGTCATCATCGAGGCCGGCGGCAAGGACTCGCTGATCGTCGACGAGGACGCCGACATCGCCAAGGCCGCCGAGGCGGCCCTGTGGGGAGGCATGTCCAACGCCGGTCAGACCTGCATCGGCACCGAGCGCGTGTACGTCCACGAGAGGGTCTTCGACTCGTTCATGACCGAGATCCTGGGTCAGGCGAAAGGCCTGCGGGCCGGCGCCGACGAGGGAGCCCAGATCGGCCCCATCACGATGCCGTCGCAGCTGAAGATCATCCAGAGCCACATCGACGACGCGATCGAGAAGGGCGCACACGTCGCGCTCGGCGGCTCGGACGCCGTCGGCGAGCGGTTCGTGCAGCCCACGATCCTCACCCACGTGCCCGAGGACTCCACCGAGA